>PLIX01000061.1 GCA_003140135.1 Gammaproteobacteria bacterium | reverse complement strand
GGAGCGCAGCCTGGGTTCGGGCGTCATCGTCGACACGCTCGGCCACATCGTGACCAATCACCACGTGATTGCGAATGCCGATTCGATCAAGGTGCAACTGGCGGACGCCCGTGTGGCGGATGCCCACATCGTCGGGCGCGACCCGGATACCGACCTCGCCGTCCTGCAGATCGATCTCACCCCGCTGCCGGTCGTCACCTTTGGCCGCTCCGACCGTCTGCGCCCTGGCGACGTGGTGCTCGCGATCGGCGACCCGATCGGACTCTCCCAGAGCGTCACGCACGGCATTGTCAGCGCCACCGGCCGCGAGCAGCTGGGCATCGCCACCTTCGAGGACTTCATCCAGACGGATGCGGCAATCAACTTCGGAAATTCCGGCGGAGCGCTCATCGACACGAGCGGCGCGCTCGTCGGCATCAACACGGCCATCGTCGCCAAAAACCTGGGCGTCGAGGGCATCGGCTTCGCCATTCCGGTGAACCTCGTGCGCGGAGTGCTCAATGACATCATCGCTCACGGGCGCGTCATTCGCGGCTGGATCGGCATCGTGCCGCAGGACGTCACGGACGCGCAGGCGGCGCAGCTCGGACTGGCGCGCGGCGGCGTCCTCATCTCAAACCTCTACGTCGGCAGTCCCGCCCAACAGGCGGGACTGCAACCCGGCGACATCCTGGTCGCCATCAACGGCACGCCGCTCAGAAGCGCACAGGAGGCGCTCGCCAATATCGCCTCGCGCCCTCCGGGTACGACGCTCACGATTCGCGCACTGCGAGGGCGACAGTCCATCGACGCGCATGCGCGGGTGAGCGAGCCGCCGGCCAATCCCTAAGGAAGGTAACCTTCATGAGTCCAGGAACACCGACGGATGTGCGCGTACGCCGCTTCGCAGTGCGCGGCGATCTTGACGTCGCGCTCGCCGAGCGCCTCAGAACTGCGGCGACCGACGGCGCATCGAGCGCCATCATGCTCGCGGGCGGCACGACCCCGGGTCCGGCCTTTGGATTGCTGGCCGAGCGGCCGCCGCGCGCGGCACCGGGGCTCCACATCCTGTACTCCGATGAACGTCAGGTGCCCTCCACCTCCGACGCCAGCAACTACCACCTCTCAGTGCCGTTCCTGGAAGCCCTTGCACTGCCCGCCGCACAGGTGCTGCGCGTGCGCACAGAGCTGCCGCTTGAAGCGGCGGCACAGGCCTACGAGGAGCGCCTGCAGGGACTCTTGGGCGAGAAGCTCCCGGTGCGCCTAGGACTCCTGGGCCTGGGGGCCGACGGCCACACGGCCTCGCTTTTCAGCTCGGCGGACTTGACAGCCGCACGCGGTCGGCTCGCGATCCCCGTGCAGCGGCCGGACGGCCGTGCGGCCGTGAGCGTCACGCCCGACTGGCTCGCCCGGGTTGAGCAGATTCTGTTCATCGTGGCCGGGGGCGATAAGCGCGCGGCGCTTGCGCGCCTTGCGGCGCGTGACCCGACGCTGGTCGCCTGGCGCGCGGTCGAGCGGTGCGCGCGCGTGGAGGTATGGGCGGATGCTGCGGCTGCGCCAGTGGCGTAATCCATCGTAAGTATTTGATTTTATTTCTCTGCGCTCATAAACAGGGCTAGCTCCGCCAAATTGGTGCCTCTATTGGTGGATTTGCAACGTCCGGCTCGCCTCGATGGCGCTACGCACGATCTGCCGGCAAACATTTCCGCTACGTCCCCTCGGGTGACGCGACCTACCTCGATCCCATGGAGCGTGGATCAATCCTTCCGGTGTTTGCTCTCTATGTACGTTGACGCACAGAACTTTTGTCGGTGCTATCAGTAGCCTATAGCCGCGGCGGCTTGTAATTCACCGCTGACCGGGCTCAAAGAGTTTTGTGATGTCCAGCTAAAAACAAAAGTAGAGGGGCGCGAATGCTTATGCAGCAGGCCCGGTGGATACAAAAAGTCTCGATTCTCCAGCTCCTGCTAAGCTTGGCTCTCGCAGCGCCCGTGGCGCAAGCCGTGCCGAGTTTCGCGCGCCAGACGGGCATGGCCTGTGAGGCGTGCCATACCGTATTCCCTGAGCTCACGCATTTCGGGCGGATGTTCAAGGCCAATGGCTACACGCTTGACAACTTGAAGCAAGTCCGCGACATCGATGCGACCAAGCAGGAAATGTTGTCGCTAGCGACGCTACCCCCGCTCGCGGTGATGGTTCAGATCTCGGACACTTGGCTCAATTCGCCCCTGCCGGACAGTACAGATGCCCACGCGCGCTCCCAGGCCAGTACCGTCGGCTTCCCGCAGCAACTCAGCCTCTTCTATGCGGGCAAGGTGGCGCCTCACGTGGGTGCGATGATTCAGCTCACCTATGCGAACGATTCGGGCACGATCGGCATCGACAATACTGATCTGCGCTATGCCAACAATATCGTGCTCGAGCATGAACAGAGCCTGATCTACGGCGTCAGCCTCAACAACAATCCGACCGTTCAGGATCTATGGAATAGTACGCCGGCGTGGGGCTTTCCTTATGCGAGCAGCAATGCGGTCGTGTCGCCGCTGGCTGCGACTCAGATCGACGGCCCGATGGCACAGAGCGTCGCAGGGCTCACCGCCTACGTCATGTGGAATGAGGCGCTTTACGGGGAACTCGGCGCCTATCGCTCCGCTAAGCAAGGTGTACTCAATCCGATTACCGGGGCGGCCGGCCCGCTCGACGGAACTGCCTCCAATGTCATCACGGGCACGGCACCCTACGGCCGAGTGGCCTATGAGTATCAGTGGCAACGGCACGATCTGGAGGTCGGTGTTTACGGCGCGACCTTCAAACTCTTCCCCGGCGGTGGTACCTCGGCCGCGCCAGCCGTCTTGAGCGGCCCGGTGAACGAATTCAAAGATCTTGCCGAAGACCTTCAGTATCAGTTCATCGGGGATGAGCACCTGTTCTCTCTCGCCGCGACTCGGATTCACGAGTCGATGCGGTTGGATGCGAGTTTCGCGTCCGGGACGGCCGCTAATCGGAGCGATGATCTGACCACCACGCGCGTGATCGGCACCTATTACTTCCGCCACAAGTTCGGCGGATCGATCAGCCACTTCTCGACCACTGGCAGCACCGACGCTGGACTGTATCCCGCGGGAGCGGTCCCTGGCGTGATTACCAGCGTGAACGGTAGCCCCAACACCAAAGGCTGGATTGCCGAGCTGAATTATCTGCCGTGGCTCAACACCAAAATATCGCTGCAGTACACGGCCTATACGGAATTCAACGGCGGCGCCAGCAACTACGATGGGCTCGGCCGCAATGCCTCGGGCAACGGATCGACCTATCTGCTGGCGTGGGTCACGTTCTGACAGGGGAAACAATCATGACGAGCCCCCTGATCATCGCTCTGTGCAGTGCCCTCTTATTCGCACTGCGCGTGGTACATGCGGACGAGATCGATGTGGCGAGCCGCGCGGCCGCGCAGCGTATCGCCATCGGAACCTGTGCAACCTGTCATGGTCCGCAAGGGCACAGCTTTTCGCCAAAATTTCCAGTGCTGGCCGGCCAGGACGCAAGTTATTTAGTCTCCCAGTTGCAGGCCTTCAAGGCACAGACTCGTGGCGATGCGGNNGCGCTCGGATATATGTGGGGCATGGCGGCGCCGCTCAGTAATGAGACGATGGTTGGGCTTGCCTACTATTACAGCCGACAAACGCCGATCGCTGGGCCGAGAGGAGACTCAACACTCATCGCGCGCGGTGAAGACATATACCAGCACGGCGACATTGCCAACGGTGTACCCCCGTGTGTAGCCTGCCATGGAGCGGGCGCAGTTGGCATGGATCCCAATCCCCGGCTCGCTGGCCAGCATGTGCAATATTTGATGAAGCAGCTTCGGTCCTTCCAGAACAATATGCGTAATATTGCCGTGATGCACGGCGTGGCACTCAAACTGCAGCGCA
>PLIX01000205.1 GCA_003140135.1 Gammaproteobacteria bacterium | reverse complement strand
TCGGCGCGCAGCGCCTGCAGGCGCTCCTTGTCGCGCACCCCGAAGCGATGTTCTTCGTCGATGACGACGAGGCCGAGGTCCTTGAAACGGGTATGCGCATGCAGGAGTCGATGAGTGGCGATGACGATGTCAACCTTGCCCGCCTCAATGGCCTCCAGGGTCGCCTCGGTCTCGCGCGCGCTGCCGAAGCGCGATAAGGACTCGATGCGCACCGGCCAGTCGGCAAAGCGATCCTTGAAATTGGTCAGATGTTGCTGCGCGAGGAGGGTCGTCGGAACCAACACCGCGACCTGTCGGCCCGCGTACACGGTGACGAAAGCCGCGCGCATCGCAACCTCCGTCTTGCCGAAGCCGACGTCACCGCAAATGATCCGATCCATCGGCCGCGAGCTTTCCAGATCGGCAAGCACCTGGCGGATCGCCTCGGCCTGGTCGGCGGTTTCTTCGAACGGGAAGGCGTTCGCGAAATTCTGGTACTCAAGCTCCGGCACAGGAATATTGAGTCCCTGGCGCGCGCGACGCCGCGCGTAGAGGTCGAGGAGCTCCGCGGCGACGTCACGAATCTGCTCGGCGGCGCGCTTGCGCGCCCGCGCCCATTGATCGGTGCCGAGTTTGTGCAGCGGTGCGCTCTCGGGCGCGGCGCCGGTGTAGCGCGTGATGAGATGCAATGACTGCACCGGGACGTAGACGCGGTCGCCGTCGAGATACTCGAGGACGAGGAACTCGCCGCGTTGCCCCGCGACGTCCATGGCCTGCAGGCCGACGTAGCGCCCCACGCCGTATTCCTCGTGGACCACCGGCGCGCCGGGATTCAGGTCCTGCAGATCGCGCAGGATGGCTTCCGGATCGGTGGCGGCGCGCTTGCGGCGCCGTTCCTGGCGCGCGCGCGCGCCAAAGAGCTGCGCCTCGGACACGACGGCGATGGGCGGCGTCGTGAGCGTGAGTCCTTCAAGATCGGGGGCGACGGTGAGAGCGAGCGCCGCGGCGCCGGTGGCGAACGCCTCCCAACCCTCGAGCGGCGTGACGCGGTAGTCATGGCCGCGCAGCATTTCGTGCAGCACTTCGCGCCGACCCGCCGAGTCGGCCGCGATCAAGATGCGCCCATTGAACTGGGTGCGGAAGCTCTCGAGCGCCGCAAATGGTTGCTCGGCATGCGTATCGATGCGCAGCTCGCGCGGCGCGGCGGTCGGAAAATTATGCACGCCCGCGCGCGGCGGCGTGCTCTCAAGGTCCGCTTTGAAACTGTTGAGTTCGATCGCGACAAAGCTCGCGAGCTGCGCCTGCGTTGCGGCCGGGTCGAGGAAGATCTCGTGCGGAGCGAGCACCGGGCGCTCGATGTCGTGGCGCCGCGCCTCGTAGCGCGTCTGAATATCCTGCCAGTTGTGTTCGAGCGCGCCCGCGAGCGCCGCATCGTGCACCAGGATCGCATTGCGCGGCAGATAGTCGAAAAGCGTCGCCGTGGTCTCAAAGAAGAGCGGCAGGTAGAACTCGATTCCGGCAGGCGCAAGGCCTTCGCTCACGCCGCGATAGATGCCCGCCTGGGTGGGCTCGCCTTCGAAGCGCGCGCGGAAGCGGCGGCGGAATACGCGCACGCCATCGGCATCGAGCGGCATCTCGCGCGCCGGCAGCATGCGTACGCGCTCGAGCGAGTCGAGCGAGCGCTGCGTATCGGGATCGAAGCGCCGGATGCCCTCGATCACGTCGTCGAACAGATCGATGCGCAGGGGCGCTGTCGCGCCCATCGGAAACACATCAAGAAGCGAGCCGCGCACCGCAAACTCGCCCGGGCTCGTGACCTGGCCTACGCTCGCATAGCCTGCCTCCACTAAGCGGCTGCGAAAGGTCGGCAGAGCGAAGCGGTCGCCCTTGGCGAGCTCAAAAGCGCGCCCTTGGATATACGCCGACGGCGGCAGGCGCTGGATGAGCGTGTCGGCGGCGACGATGAGGCAGCCGCTTCGTTCCTGCGGCAGCGCGAAGAGCGTGCGCAGCCGCTCGGAGGTGATGTCCGGATGCGGTGAGAAGAGATCATAGGGCAGCACTTCCCAATCCGGCAGCGTGAAGACAGCGATGCGGCCGCCGGTGAAGAAGCGCAGCTCCGCGCTGCGTCGCTCAAGTTCGCGCGCGTCCGCGGCAATGACCACGTAGAGACGCTCATCCGAGCGCGCCGCCTCCGCGAGCGCCAGCGCCGCGGCGCTGCCGTAGAGCTGCCGCCACTCGATACGCGGCTGCGCGCGCGTGGGGACGGGGGGTTTAAGGAGTGACAAGGTCGCTTCCCAGAGCGCACGGGCGGGCCGCAAGAACGCGGCAGCTTACCGGGCCGGGAAACGATCGCAAGGCGCGCGTCGCGGCGCGCGTCGCTTAAGGCGTGTTAGCCGCTGGTGACGACTGCGTGGATGACGCGATCGTGCTCGAAGAAAACCGAGAATCCGGCGTAGTCCCAGCGCGTGATCGGCGGGGCTCCTACGGTCGGGTGACGCGTGACGGGCGCCCCGAATTTCTTCTCAACGGTGGTCATCGTCGAGCCGCGCGCGGGTCGCGCGACAGAGGAATCGCGCACCATGACGTGATCATCGACGACGACGGTTTCCGCGCATGCGGCTCCCGCGGTAGCCAACCCAACGAGCGCAGCGACGAGATAGCGGATTTTCATGTTCGACCTCCAGCAGCCATGTGAATGACTAACGCATCGGGGGCAATCTGTCAAAGGCGTCGAGGCGCTGGTGCGGTTGATCTGTGACACAGGTCTGATTCCTGGCAGCCGCCGGGCGCAACTGTGGTTAAATTGCCGCAATCGCCTTGTAGCACAGGACGCGCACCGCGCGAGGATGTTCCACCCGCTGTCAATCTTCGTGGGCCTGCGCTATGTGCGCGCTCGCACCCACAAGTTCTTCGTCTCGTTCATCACCTGGGCTTCACTCGTTGGCGTCTGCGTGGGCGTCGCAGCGCTGATCGTGATTCTATCGGTCATGAACGGCTTTGAGGATGAGCTGCGCGATCGGCTGCTCTCGCTCGGCGCGCATGCACGGGTCGTGGCGAGCGCGAGTCGCGCCGGTGCCACGACCGCGCAGGATTGGCAGCGATTGCGCCATATCGTGAGCGCAGTTCCGGAAGTCGCCGGGGTTGCGCCCTACATCGAGCTGCAGGCCCTCGCGGTACGCACTCCGGAGATGCTGCCGGTCGTACTGCGCGGGATCGATCCGCGCGCGGAAGGCGGCGTCGATGATATCGGCCGTGCGGTAACCGAGGGGCATCTGTCCGATCTTGTACCGGGCAGCAATCGCGTGATCATCGGCGCGGTGATCGCGCAGCGCCTCGGCCTCATCCTCGGCGATCCGGTGACCATGCTCATTCCGATCGTGGACGCCGCAGGCGCGCCGACGCCGGCGTTGCGCGAACTGAAGGTGGCGGGAACCTTCGAGGTCGGCTTCCAGGATCACGACGCGACGCTCATGTTTGCGCACATTGATGACGTGCGCGCTCTTGCGCCCGCCGTACAGGCATCACAGGGCTTGCGCATCCGCTGCAGCGACGTGTGGGCGGCGCCGCGCGTCGCCGCGCGCGTGCGCGCGCTGCTTCCGGCGGGCTTCGAGGTCATCGACTGGACGGTCGACCACGCGACCTACTTTCGTGCCGTGCGCATCGAGAAGACGATGATGGCGCTCATTCTGCTGCTCATCGTCGCGGTCGCCGCGTTCAACATCGTCGCGATGCTCGTCATGGTGGTCACCGACAAGCGCACCGATATTGCGATCCTGCGCACCTTTGGCGCCTCCCCGCGCAGAGTGATGGGTGTCTTCATCACCCAAGGGCTCGTCATCGGCTGGCTCGGTGTCTTGCTGGGAGTCGCGCTCGGGGTCCTGCTCGCCCTCAATGTCGAAGCCATCGTCCCGGTACTGGAACGTACCTTCCGCTTTCAAATCATGGACGCGGACGTCTACTACACGACCAGCATTCCGTCGGACCTGAGCTGGTCGAACGTCGTGTGGATCGGCGCCGCGGCGCTCATGCTCACGGGTTTCGCTACGCTGTATCCCGCCTTGCGGGCCGCGCGTACGGCGCCCGCCGAAGCGCTGCGCTACGAATAGCGCGTATGGCAGGCGCATACGAATGGCTCATCGGCACGCGCTATCTGCGCTCGGCGCACCGCCGCGGCTTTGTGTCCTTCGTCGCGCTCATATCCGTGTCGGGGCTCACGCTCGGGGTGGCGACCCTGATCGTCGTGCTATCCGTGATGAACGGCTTCGAGCGCGAGCTGCGCACGCGCATCTTGAGTGTCACGGCGCACGCGACGCTCTCGGGGCTCGATGGCGCGCTCGCCGATTGGCGTGCGGCGGTTGCTGCGGCCCTGCGCGAGCCCGGTGTGCTCGCCGCGGTGCCCTATATCGACGAGCAGGCGATGCTCTCGCACGGCCAGCACATCGCAGGCGCGGGCATCCGCGGCGTGTTGCCCGAGGAGGAGCGGCGCGCGACGGGGCTTGCGCAGCATCTCACCGCGGGACGATTGACGGATCTTGAGCCCGGACAGTTCCGCATCATTCTCGGCACGGCGCTCGCGCGCGAGTTGGGCGCGCGCCTTGGCGATGACGTGGTGCTGGTCGCTCCGGAGGGCACGGCGACGCCGACCGGCATCGTGCCGCGCATGCGGCGCTTTCACATCGTCGGCCTATTCGAATCGGGAATGTACGAATTTGACCGCGGGCTTGCGCTGGTGCACATGGCCGATGCGGCGCGCCTTTATCGCTTAGGGGACCGGGTGAGCGGCATTCGACTCGCGCTCGCCGACCCGCAGCGCGCACCGGGCACGGTGCGCGCGCTCGCGCTCGCCCTGGGCGGGGGTTTCTACGTCAGCGACTGGACCCATGATCATGCCAATTTTTTCCGCTCGATCGAGATCACCAAATCCATGCTGTTCGTCATCCTGCTGATGTTGGTCGCGGTCGCGGCCTTCAATATCGTCGCGACCCTCGTGATGATTGTGAAGGAGAAGCAGACCGATATCGCCATTCTGCGCACCTTGGGGGCAGGCCCTGGCAATATCCTCACCACTTTCGCCATCCAGGGCGTGTTGATTGGACTCGCCGGCACCCTCTGCGGGGCTGGCCTCGGCATCCTGGTGTCGCACAATCTGCAGGTGCTGGTTGACGCCTTGGAGCGCGCGCTGCACACGCAGTTTCTCGATGCGCGGATCTATTTCATGAGTGAGTTGCCCGCCTACGTCGAAGGCATCGACATCCTGCGGGTGTGTTCGGTCGCCTTCGTGCTGTGCGTGCTGGCGACGGTGTACCCCGCGTGGCGCGCGGCGCGCACGACCCCTGCGGAGGCACTGCGCCATGACTGAGCCGGTACTGGTGGCTGCGGCCGTGTGCAAGAGTTTTCGCCAGGGCCCGGAGACTCTGCAGGTGCTGCGCGGCGTCTGCCTCGCAGTCGGCGCGGGCGAGCGCATCGCCATCGTCGGCGCGTCGGGGTCGGGAAAGACCACACTGCTGCAGATCCTGGGCGGCCTTGACCGGCCGACCTCG
>PLIX01000038.1 GCA_003140135.1 Gammaproteobacteria bacterium | reverse complement strand
TACTCTCCGTGGATGTAAGTTGGTGCTGCACATCGGGTCCCTTGCAAGCTTAGTCACGCCGAGCTCACCGAGACAAATAAAAACTTCAGGCTACCTGCACGCTCGGCTTGGCGGGGCTCTCCCGGACCGCCTGAGCCTGAGCGGCAAGCTCATGCGGTGCGAAGTCATCGACGTTGATGATGTCCATGACCTTGGCGTCGTAATCCTGCAGGGCGGCCGCCTCGGTTGCCGAGATGATACCCGCAGCGAGGGCCTGCTGGATCTGGCCCGGCGCATCGAGCGCGGTGACGCGGCCCGTCTTGACGCCCTCGACGCGGATGCGTTTCTCGATCGGTTCGCACACCGGCGCCAGGCGCAGCGCCTCCTGCAGCAGGCCGAGGGGATTGTTGGGCTCCACGGCTTTATAGATGAAGCGGCACAGCTCCTCGCGCGCTTCGGTCGGGTTCATCACGATGGCGGCCAGGGCACTGCCGAGCCGATCGCTCGGCGCCGTATAGGTGAGTCCCCGCGGGAACACCAGCATGTGCATGGCCGCTGCGAAGAAGCGGCTCGGGAAATTGCGCAGAAAGCCGTGCAGCTGTTCCTGCGCCCGATAGAGCAGATGGCGGCAGGCCCATTCTACGACCGGCAGCTCGGCCGGGCGGCGGCCGCGATTCTCGTAATGCTTGAGCACCATCGAGGCGAGATACATGCACGAGAGCACGTCGCCCAAGCGCGCGGACAGGTTCTCTTTCTTCTTCAAATAACCGCCAAGCGTGAGCATCGCAACGTCGACCGCGAATGCGAACGAGGCGCTGAAACGGGCGATGTGCTGATAGTAGCGAGCCGTCGGACCTTTGACTGGCGCCCTCGTGAAGCGCGCCAACGTCAGGCCCATGACGAGCGAGCGCGCCGCATTCGAGAGCGTAAAGCCGATGTGGCCGAAAAGCGCGCGATCGAACTCCTCGACCCCGCGGGCGCGGTCGGGGTTCCTGGCCGCGTTCATCTCCCGCAGGACGAACGGGTGGCAGCGCACCGCGCCCTGGCCAAAGATGATGAGGCTGCGGGTCAAGAGATTCGCCCCCTCGACCGTAATTGCGATCGGCACGACCTGGTAGCCGCGCCCCAGATAGTTCTTAGGACCGAGACAAATGCCTTTGCCGCCGTGCACGTCCATGGCGTCGTTCGCCACCTGCCGGCCCATTTCCGTCACGTGATACTTGAGCATCGCGGAGGGCACCGAGGGCTTCTCGCCCCCGTCGATGGCGCCGGCGGTCACCGAGCGCCCCGCATCCATGGTGTACGTAAGGCCCACCATGCGCGCGATGACGCTCTCCACGCCCTCGAATTGGCCGATCGGCATGTTGAACTGGCGGCGAATGCGGGCGTAGGCGCCGGTCGCCCAGATTGCCGCCTGCGCTGCGCCGGTCGCATTCGAAGGCAGTGAGATGCAGCGTCCCACCGAGAGCTGCTCGACCAGCATGCGCCACCCCTGGCCTGCCATCTTCGTGCCGCCGATGACAACATCGAGCGGCACGAACACATCCTTTCCCTGAATGGGCCCGTTCTGGAACGGGACGTTGAGCGGGAAATGCCGCCGGCCGATGACAAGACCCGGGGTTGCGCGCGGGATGAGCGCGCAGGTAATGCCCAGATCAACCTTCCCGCCGAGCAAGCGCTCCGGATCGAACATGCGAAACGCAAGGCCGATGACCGTCGCGACCGGCGCCAGCGTGATGTAGCGCTTCGAGAAGTTGAGTTTGATGCCGGTAATCTCCCGGCCATTCCACATGCCGCGGCAGACGCTGCCGGTGTCGGGAATGGCGGCGGCATCGGAGCCGGCGCGCGGTCCGGTGAGCGCAAAGCAGGGCACCTCTTCGCCGCGTGCAAGACGGGGCAGGTAGTGGCTCTTCTGCTCCTCCGTGCCGTAGTGATGCAAGAGCTCGGCGGGTCCGAGGGAATTGGGCACCGCGACGGTGGAGGATACCGTCGCGCTGCGGCTTGCGATCTTTGCGAGTACGCAGGAGTGGGCGTAGGCGGAGAACGCCAGACCGCCGTACTGTTTTGGGATGATCATCGCAAAGAAGCCGCGCGATTTTAGGAACTCCCACACGTGCGGCGGCAGGTCGGCACGCCGATGCGTAATGTCCCAGTCATCGATCAGGCGACACAGCTCCTCGCACGGGCCATCGATGAAGGCCTGCTCGGCGTCCGAGAGGTTCGGCGCCTGTGCAGCGAGCAGCTTTTCCCAGCGCGGCGCGCCGGTGAACAGTTCCCCATCCCACCACACGGTGCCCGCTTCGAGAGCCTCTTTTTCCGTCTGCGACATCGCGGGCAGAAGTTTGAGATAGGTCTTCATGAAGGGCCGCGTGATGACTCGCTTGCGCAGCGGCACAATATTGACGAGCCAGAGCGCTCCCATGAGCGTCCACAGAAAACCCTTCCACACGGAGGCGGGCGTGCTCGCGGCGCCGAACACGGTGTAGATGCCGAGGAGAGCGGTGAAGGTAAGCGTGAAAGCCAGGAGCGACAGGCGCCGGTAGGCAAGGAGCAGCACCGCGGCAATAAAGGCAAGCGCGATGACTCCACCCACTTGCGTCACGGCGTAGACGGCCGCCGCGACGAGCATGATGGTGATGATTACGGCCGTCATGGTGGCTTGGGCGCCCGCGCAACATCGGCCGCACGCCGCGCTGCGTGATGCTCAGGGCAAGAGGTTTCGCACACCGTCGCGCTCCTCGATGAGCTCGGCATGACTGGCATCGATGCGCGTGCGGCTGAAGGCGTCAATCGAGAGTCCCTGGACAATGTGATAGTCGCCGCTCTTGCAGGTGACGGGATACGAATAGATCACGCCCTCGGGAATGCCGTAGCTGCCGTCGGAGGGCACCGCCATGCTGACCCAGTCGCCGCTTGCGCTTCCCAGCACCCAGTCGTGCACGTGGTCGATGGCGGCGGATGCGGCCGACGCGGCCGAGGAGGCGCCGCGCGCCTTGATGACGGCGGCACCGCGCTGTTGCACGGCCGGGATGAAAGTGCCCTCGAACCAGGCGCGCTCGATGCGCGGTGCGGCCGGCTCGCCGTCGATCAGGCAATGGCCGATGTCCGGGTATTGGGTTGAAGAGTGATTGCCCCAGATGATCATGCGGCGGATGGCCGTCACCGGCGCGCCCGTCTTGGCGGCGAGCGCGGCGACCGCACGGTTGTGATCCAGCCGCGTCATTGCGGTGAAATTGCGTGGATTTAGGCTCTTGGCATTGGCCCTGGCGATGAGGGCGTTGGTGTTGGCCGGGTTGCCGACGACCAGCACTTTCACATTGCGCTTGGCTACTTCATCGAGCGCACGGCCTTGGGCGCTGAAAATCTGCGCATTGGCCAGGAGCAGATCCTTGCGCTCCATCCCCGCGCCACGCGGGCGCGCGCCGACGAGCAGGGCGACCTCGCAGTCCTGAAAGGCGACTTTCGCGTCATCGGTTGCGATGAGCCCATGGAGCGTAGGAAACGCGCAGTCGGCGAGCTCCATGAGAACCCCCTGAAGCGCCGCCAGGGCCGGCGTGACTTCTAGGAGGTGCAGCCTGACCGGCGTGGCCGCGCCCAGCATTTGCCCGGACGCCACGCGAAAGGCCAGGGCATAGCCGATCTGGCCGGCTGCCCCCGTGATCGCAACGTTGACCACTTGCTTCATGAAGAGCTCCGCGCAGGAAAGGGGATGAAGGAGGGGCGGATTCTACGTCCGCGCGACGCTAAACGATCAGGCCCCCGAGGGCCGAAAAGAATTTCACACGAAGGGTTGACACAGGGCTAGTGTTGTAGTTAGATACAACACCACAGGGGTGCTGCAAGGTGTAGCCCCCACGAAACCAGGAGTAAGGTCATGAAAACATCCAAAGTGTCCAATTCGTTCGGTATCAAGGTTCTGGTCTGCGCCGCGGCCTCCATCGTTCTCACCGTGGGCTTCAGCTGGTCATTCGTTGAATCCACGGCGGTGGTGTATGACCTGGGAGGCCAGGGCAGCCGCCACACCCTGGGCGTCGGTAGTGCTCACGGCGGCGCGCCGCTCGCCCCGTTCGCAGCGGCGCGGTTGGAGCGCTCTGCTACATTAGTGAGCTAGATAGGCGTCACGCAGCCCAAGGCAAACGCAAATGGATCCGCAATGGGATGACAGCCTGCCGATCTACCGGCAACTGCGCGATCGCATCGTTGCGATGATCCTCGAGGAGGCGCTACGGGAGGGCGATCCCCTGCCCTCCGTGCGCAGCGTCGCCGCTGAGTTTCGCCTGAATCCCCTCACGGTGCTGAAGGGCTATCAGAAGCTCGTCGACGAAAAGCTCGTCGAGAAGCGCCGCGGCCTCGGGATGTTCGTAAGCGTCGGCGCCCGCCAGGCACTCATGACGGACGAGCGACAGCGCTTCCTCGCGGAGGTTTGGCCGAAGGTATACGCCACCATGCAGCGGCTCGGTCTTTCGCCGACCGACCTGCTGCAAAGCGGCGTCGCAGCTCCGAGCACCCCTTGGCCTTCGACAGCAGGACAGAACGATGACTCAAATAATTAAAGCGCGCGCGCTCGGCAAGAGCTACCGCGGTGTGCGCGCACTCGATGCGGTGAGCTTTGACGTCGAGGCGGGCAGGATCGTCGGCCTCATCGGGCCCAACGGTGCCGGCAAGACGACGGCNNACCGAGCGCGACTCCCTCATGCGCGAGGTGTGCTTCATAGCGGATGTGGCCGTCATGCCCAGATGGCTGCGCGTGCACCAGGCGCTCGATTTCGTTGCCGCCGTGCAGCCGCGCTTCGATCGGTCGCGCGCGGAAGGCTTCCTGCGCAAGACCGACATCAAATCCTTCAGCCGCGTGCGCGAGCTCTCCNNGGCAGTTCTACGACACCCTGGTCAACGACTACTTTGACAAGGAGCGCACGATTCTCGTCACCACGCACCAAGTGGAGGAGATTGAGAACCTGCTGACGGATGTGATCTTCATTCAGCGCGGCCGCATTGCGCTGTCAACCTCGGTGGAGGATCTCGGCACGCGTTACGTACAGCTGACGGCCTCTGCCGAGCAGGCGCGCCTGGCGAGGCAGCTGCAGCC
>PLIX01000166.1 GCA_003140135.1 Gammaproteobacteria bacterium | reverse complement strand
AGCGCGCCGAGCGGCTCATCGAGGAGCAGCAGCGTCGGCTCCAGCACGAGACTGCGCGCGATCGCGACGCGCTGCCGCTGCCCGCCCGAGAGCTCATCGACGCGCTTGTGTGCGGCGCCGCCGAGGCCCACGCGCTCGAGCATGGCGGCGGCGCGGCGGCCGCGCTCCTCCTTGGCCATGCCGCGACGAGCGAGCCCGAAGGCGACATTCTCGCCCACCGACATCATGGGAAAGAGCGCCAGCTGCTGAAAAACCATGTTCACCGGACGGCGGTTCGGTGCGACCGCCTGCATGCTCTTGCCGCCGATGCGGATGTCGCCCCTGTCCGGGGCAATGAAGCCTGCGATCATGCGCAAGAGCGTCGTCTTGCCGCAGCCGGAGGGCCCGAGGATGGAAAAAAAGCTGCCGCGCTCGACGGTGAAGGACAAATCATCGACCGCGCTGTAGTCGGCGAAGCGCTTCACCAGGGACTCGACCGCCAGATCCGGAGTGGTCAATTGGCCGCCTTGATCCGATCCAGTATCCGCCCCTCGAGCTCCTCAAGCCCCCAGGGGATGGCCGGATACCATTTGATGTTCTTGAAGGCGCCTTCCGGGAAGCTGGCGTTGTACTGCGCGCGCATCCTCGGATCGACGAGCGCTTCGGTGCCGCGGGCGGCGGTCCAGTTGCCGACGCTGCGGGTGATGCGCGCGGCGATATCCGGACGCATGGTGAAGTTGATCCAGGCGTAGGCGGCGGCGGCGTTGCGACCCTTGGCCGGCAGCGCAAAGCTGTCGAGGAAGCCGAGGGCGCCCGAGCGCGGCACGATGAACTGGATGTCGGGGTTTTCGCGGTTGAGCTCCCAGCCGCCGGTGTCCCACATCATCGCGGCGACGAGTTCCCCGGAGCGCATGCCGTTCAGGAGCTGGTCCCGGTTGTCAAAGAAAAAGCGCACGTTGGCCTTGCACGCGGAGAGCGTGCGGCCGACCTTTTCCATGAGCGCGGCGTAGGCCGCGGGATTGTCGTAGAGCGCAAACGGATCCTGGCCCGAGGCAAAGGCAAACGCCATCAGCGTCGGGCGCCGCAGCCGCATGGAGGTCTTGTCCTTCAAGTCCGGTCGGCACAGGTCCCCATAGTCGCTCACGTGCGCGTGCTTGGTATTGACGACGAGCCCTTCGGCCCCCCACAGATAGGGCAGCCCGTAGAGCTTGCCGTCAAGGGTCGCGTTCCTGCGGATGATCTCCAGCATATCGGGTCGAAACTGCTCGACCTTGACCTGGCTGAGATCAAACGGCCTATAGATGCCGAATTCGCGCTGCACGCCGGTGATGCGGTCCTGCGAGGGCTGCGCGAGGTCGTAGCCCGCGCCGCCGGTCGCCCGCAGCTTTGAAATCATCTCCTCGTTGTTCGACAGCGTCACCTGCACCTGGATGCCGGTTTCCTGCTTGAAGAGCGCGATCACGTCCGCGGGTGCGTAGTCGGCCCAGGTGATGAGCCGCAGCTTGGAATCGTCGGCCGAGGTGGTACAGGCGAGGACGCTCGCGAGCATGACCCCTGCGGCAAGGAGGGATCTCATCCCGGGACGGTGCGCGCGCAGCCGTGCGCGCATGCCGTCAGTGCGCAGCGGCAAGTGCGCGCTCCTGATCCTGCGGCAGCGTGCGGGCGCAGGAGAAGTAGTGATAGGCCGACCAAAACCCGCTTGGCGCGAGACACAGGAGCGCCAGGCGTAACGATGCGGCGTTCGCGACGTGGCCGGGTGCAAAGTAGTCGCTCAGTAACCCGATCAGCTGGGGCGCGACGACGAGGTTGCCGACGTTCGCAACCAGCAGCGTTACGGCGCAGAACTGCGCACGCATGCGCGGGGGTGCGAGATTGTTCAGTAGCCCGAAGCACGGTCCGATGTAGAAGTAGATCGAAGGCACGAAGATCCACAGCATCGCCTTCGCCAGCTCAAGCGAGTGCGTCCAGAAGATGATGATCGACGGCACCGTGGCGAGGGCGATGCAGCCGCCCATGAACCACACGACGCGGCGTGCATCGTTCATGAACCTGCGCCCGAGGAAACAGCCCGTGAACACCGTTGCGCCAATTCCGGCGATCAGGTGAATGGGCCCGGTAATGCCGCCCGCCTGCCCGGCGCTCAATCCATAAGTGCGCATGAGAAAGGCCGGCGTCCAATACGTGAGGCCCCAACCCCAAAGCGCCGTGAGAGCGCTTGCCCACATCAGATGCATCGCGGAGCGCTGACCGGAGAGAAACTTCACGGTCTCGATGATCGAGGGCTTGCGCCCGCTGCCGACGGCATCCATCTGCCCGCGCCGCGGCTCGCGGATCGTGAGATACACCCAAGCGCCAAAGACGATGCCCGGCACACCCAACGCGAAGAACACGGCGCGCCAGCCGTAGGCATCGGCGATGCGGCCCGCGAGGTCGTAGCCCACCCAGGCTCCGAGCGGCGCACCGAGCGAAAAGACGGTGAGCGCCATGGGGCGACGGGCACAGGGGAAGTAGTCCGCGATGATGGAGCTTGCGGCCGGCGTGCCGCCGGCTTCGCCGACGCCGACGCCGATACGCGCCGAGAGCAGTTGCCAGTAGCTGGCGGCAAGTCCGAACAGCACAGTCATGCCGGACCAGGCAATCAGCGATACCGCGATGATGTTGCGGCGGTTCAACCGGTCGGCGAGGATCGAAATCGGGATCCCGAATGACACATAGAAGAGCGCGAGCGACACGCCGGTCAGAAACGCAACGCCCGAATCGGTGAGATGCATCTCGAGTCGGATCGGCTCGAGCACGGTCGAGATGACGTAGCGGTCGGCGATGCTGAGCGTGTACACCATGCACATCACGAGCAGCACGTACCAGCGCACGAACGCGGAGGCGCTCGCCGGCGCTGGAACCGCCTCGAGGACTGCCACCCTGACCGTCATGCGTGCTTCACGCTAGCTGCGAATCCCGTGATACCTTGCACGATCATGCCACGGCGCTGCGCAGTGCGGATACGCACGCACGCGATCAGGTGCAGCACAATGGCAGCGATTCGCACTCAAGCAGGCGTCCCCCCGTCACAGCAACCCTCATGCACAATACCAAAATCGGCTTCATCGGCTTGGGTAACGTGGGCGGCAAGCTTGCCGGGAGCCTTGCGCGCCATGGGGCGCAGCTTTACGTGCGCGACTTGAATGCGGATCTCGAGGCGCCCTTCGTGCGCCAAGGCGCATCGCGCGCCTTATCCCCGCGCGACATGGCTGAAAAGGTCGATATCATCATCACGTGCCTGCCCTCGCCTGCGGCCTGCGCGGACGTGATGGAGCGCACGGACGGCATTCTTGCGGGCTTAAGCGCCGGCAAGGTGTGGCTGGAAATGAGCACCACCGACGCGGCGGAGGTGAGGCGCCTGGGCGCCCTCGCCGAGGCGCGCGGCGCAAGCGCTATGGATTGTCCCGTGTCGGGCGGCTGTCACCGCGCCGAANNCTCAAGGTCCTCACCAACTATCTGTGCACGGTTCACCTCGCGGCGCTTGCCGAGGCACTGTCCGTTGCGAAAGTAGCGGGCATGGACATGAACACCACCTACGAGGCGATCCGGATCTCCTCGGGCAACTCCTTCGTCCATGAAACGGAGTCGCAGGTCATCCTGAACGGCAGCCGCGACATCAGCTTCACGATGGGTCTCGTGCTCAAAGATCTGGGACTCTTTGACACCCTCGGCAAAAACCTGGGCGTGCCGCTCGAACTCTCGCCGCTCGTGCTGCAGATCTTCAAGGACGGCGCGCGGCGCTACGGACCCGGCGAGTGGTCACCCAACATCATTAAACGATTTGAGGAGGCCTGCGGAGTTCAGGTGCTCGGCGAGGGATTCCCGGCGCAGATGGCGGATGACGAACCCGAAGCTCCCGGCTACGAAGTACTGCCCAGGGCTCGCGTGAGCGCGTCGCGTGCGTAGTTCATCACAGCACTCGGAAGCATGAAGATCACACAGGACAGGCGAGCGTGCGCGTGCGCTTGAAAAACTACGACAATAAAGTACATTCGTAATAATGTGTAAAGCATTGATATTTCTATATTTATATCACAATAATTGAGGTTTACGTCCATGGCTTTGCAGATTCGCAGCATCCTTGCCCCCGCGCCCACCGCAGATACTCCAGCAACGGCGCATGCGCTGCGGCGGAGCGAGCGCGCCACGTGGTGCTCGGCAGCCACGCGCTGCATGGCCTTCGGATTACTCTCCTGCGGCGCGCTCGCCTGCC
>PLIX01000049.1:8275-34319 GCA_003140135.1 Gammaproteobacteria bacterium | reverse complement strand
CGGCGCCAGCGGTTGCGCAGCGCAATCGCCACGGCGCGCTTGGCCGCCTGCTGCCCAATGATGTGCTTGTCGAGCTCTATGACGATTTCGCGCGGTGTGAGGGCGGGCAGCATGGTCAGCTAAAGCTCATCGATGACGAGGTTGCGGTTCGTATAGATGCAGATCTCGGCTGCAATGTTCAATGCGCGCTCGACGATGCTGCGCGCACCCAGCTCGGTGTTTTCAACGAGCGCGCGCGCCGCGGCCTGGGCGAACTGTCCGCCTGAGCCTATCGCGGCAACTTCGTATTCGGGCTCGATCACGTCGCCGTTGCCCGAGATGACGAAGATCTTCTCCGGATCTCCCACCAGAAGCAGCGCCTCCAGGCGGCGCAGATACCGGTCAGAGCGCCAATCCTTGGCGAGCTCGATGGCGGCGCGCGTGAGGTTGCCGTATTTTTCGAGCTTGCCTTCAAAGCGCTCAAACAGCGTAAACGCATCGGCCGTGCCGCCAGCAAAGCCCGCGAGCACCTTGTCGTTGTACAGGCGCCGCACTTTGCGGGCGTTGCCTTTCATGACGGTGTTGCCGAGGGTGACCTGCCCGTCTCCCCCCATCGCGACCGCGCCATTGCGGCGCACGGCCAGAATCGTCGTGCCGTGCGGATCGAATTTTGAACTGTCGCTCATCAAGGACGCCGCTCAGGGCTTCCTCCGTGCTCGAGGGTGGGTACGGTCGTAAATGCGGGCGAGGTGCTGGAAGTCAAGATGCGTATAAATCTGCGTCGTGGAGATGTCCGCATGGCCGAGGAGTTCCTGCACGCCGCGAAGTTCTCCACTAGATTCAAGCAGATGGGACGCGAAGGAATGTCTGAAGAGGTGCGGGTGCACGGGCACGCCAAGCCCGCGGCGACGCGCCCACGCGGCGACGCGCAGCTGCACGGCGCGCGCTCCCAAGCGCCGGCCGTTCCTGCCGATGAACATAGCCATCTCGCCCGCCTTCACCATCGCCGAGCGCTGCTGCAGCCAGCGTTCGAGCGCCTGCACAGCCTTGCTTCCCACGGGGATGATGCGCGACTTCCTGCCCTTGCCGAGCACACGGACCGTGCGGTCCTTGAGATCGAGGTCCGCCAGGTCAATTCCGACGAGCTCAGCAAGACGCAGTCCCGAGGAATACAGCAGCTCCACCAAAGCATGGTCGCGCGCCAGCAGCGCATCGCCGGGTGGCGCGTTGAGAAGGTGCGCCATCTGGTCGGCGTCGAGCGTATGGGGCAGGCGCCGGCCCGCCTTCGGGGCGCGGATTTCATAGGCCGGGTTGCCGGGCAGGGCGCGTTCGCGCACCAGGTAATTGCAGAAGCTGCGCACCGCGGAGAGCCGCCGCTGAATGCTGCGCGGTGCAAGTCCCGCCGCGTGTGAGTGTGCGGCGAAGGTGCGCACGTGCTGACTATCGAGCGCGCCCCAGTCCTGCAGCCGGTGGCGATCGCAATACTTCACAAGCGCCGCAAGATCGCGGGCGTAGTTCGAGTCGGTATGCGCTGAGAGCCGCCGTTCGATCGCTAGGTGGCGCCGGAAGCCGGCGAGCCACTCAAGCGCCGCGGGACTCATCGCCGTGCGACGGCGTCCGCAATAAGATCCGCCATGCGCCCCAGGAACTCCGTGCTCATGCCCGGATGAAAGCGGTCGCGCTCGGTGCTGCCGAGCGCGAGCAGTCCCATCGAGCCTTTCTCGCCCAGCGGCACGAGCGCGACTGAACCGATGTCATTCGCATCAGTTCCGAACAGAAACTCGCGCTGCGAGTCGCGCACCTGGCCGCAGCGCGGCTTCGCGCTTGCGAAGAGGGATTCGAAGGACTTCAAGTTCGGATCATCGGGCGCTATCGAGCGCGGGAAGCGCTGCGAGGATTCCTGCGGCGCGGTACCGACGAGCAGCAGTACCGAGTGGAACGCGTCAAAATCATCGCGCAGGCTGCCTTCGATCTCATCGAGCGCCGCCTGGCGCGACGGCGCGCGCAGGAGCCTGCGCGCGAAGCGATGGAAGCGCTCTGCGATCGCGTCGTTGTCGCGTGCGACGCGCACGAGCTCAGCCAATTTTGCCTCGAGCGCCGCATGGCGCTCGCGCATGACTTCGATCTGGCGCTCGACGAGGGAGATCGTCGAGCCGCCGCGCGAGTGCGGCAACCGCAGCCGCGCCAGGAGCGCCTGGTGACGCTCGAAGAATTCCGGATTGTGTTGCAGATAGCGAGCGACAGATTCTTCCTCCGCATCCGCCGCCGGCAGCCCGCGAGCTTCACGTGTCGTCATTTCTACACCTCGAAGTAACCTGCAAATGAGACTTCTGCAGGACCCGTCAGCCAGATATGTTCCCCAGGACCCGCCCAGTTTACGCGCAACTCGCCGCCGCGCACGCTCACTTGTACTTCGGCGTCGAGCAGACCGCGCGCTCGTGCGACGGCGACCGCGGCGCAGGCGCCGGTGCCGCAGGCGAGCGTCTCGCCGGCGCCGCGCTCATGAACGCGCAGGCGGATGCGGGAGCGGTCGGTGACTTCCATAAATCCGACGTTCACGCGCTGCGTGAAGCGCCGATGATGCTCGATGGCGGGCCCCAAGCGCTCGACCGCTGCCGTGGCGACGCTGGCGACGCTGAGCACGGCGTGTGGGTTGCCTATGCTTACGGCCCCGATCTCGATCTCTTGTCCATCGACCTCGAGGAGGTAGACGTCGGCCTGGCTTGGCGCCTCGAACGCTAATGCGTCGGGTGCGAAGTCGGGGGCGCCTAAATCGATGGACACGAGCTTCTCGCCTGCCATGTGCGCGCGCACCAGGCCCCCTGCGCTTTCGAGTGTCATGGCCCCGGCCGGGGTCGCGCCGCGGCGGCTCAACAGCGCAGCGACGCAGCGTGCGCCGTTGCCGCACTGCTCGACCTCGGCGCCGTCCGCATTGAAGATGCGATAGAAGGCGGCGGAACCGGGCTGCCGCGGCTTCTCCAACATCAGTGCCTGATCGAACCCTATCCCCGTGTGGCGCGCCGCCAGGCGCTGCCACAGTTCGCGCGATGGCGCGAACCCAGCCACCGGCGAGTCGAATATGATGAAGTCATTGCCGAGACCATGCATTTTCGTGAAGTCCACGCGCATGGCGGCGAAGAATACCTGAATCCAACCCGGGTGCCGCAGCACGTGGCGGCGTATCGTACGGCCGATGAGCGATGCATTCGAGGTTCGCGTTACACCGCACGGCAAAATCGTGCGTGTGAAGGCCGGGCAATCCATTCTCGAGGCCGCGCTGGATGCAGGGCTGAATCTTCCGCACAGTTGCAAGTCGGGGCATTGCAGTTCCTGCCGCGCACGGCTTCTCGCAGGCCACGTGCGCTATCCGCAGGGCACGCCCTTGGGGCTCACGGCCGAAGAGGAGCGTACGGGCCACGTGCTCCTGTGTCAGGCGCGCCCCCTCTCAGATCTCACCGTGGATGTGCGTCTCGTCGCCGCAGTGAGCGAAGTTGAGATCAAGACGCTACCCTGCCGTATCGCGCACCTGAATCCTCTGGCGGCGGATGTCATGCAGGTGTTCCTGAGGCTGCCATCGGTTGAGTCGCTGGTCTTTCAGCCGGGCCAATACTTGGATGTGCTTCTGGAGGACGGCGGCCGCAGGAGCTTCTCTATTGCAAGTCCCCCACACGATGCTGAGCTCATCGAACTGCACGCGCGTTATGTGCCAGGCGGTGGTTTCACCGAGCGGCTCTTCAAGGAGCTGCGCCCGGGCGCGCTGTTGCGCATCGAGGGCCCGATCGGCCAGTTCGCCTATCGAGCAGGCACTGCGCCCCTGATACTCATTGCCGGTGGCACGGGATTCGCACCGTTGAAGTCGATGCTGCGCCATGTGCTCGAACACGGCGTCGCGCGGCAGATTCATTTCTATTGGGGCGCGCGCAGAGCGGAGGACCTCTACGAGGAGGCACTCGTTCTTCAATGGGTGCGCAAGTACCCGCAGCTACACTTCGCGGCCGTGCTGTCCGAGGCGGGTGCGCAGGTCGCCGGCGGGCGGCAGCTCGGGTGGGTGCATGAGGCGGTGCTCGGCCGCCATCCGAACCTTGGCCTCTTTGATATCTACGCCGCGGGGCCTCCGGCCTTGATCGAGGCCATTCGCGCGAGTTTCCCGGCGGCGGGCGCGCGTGCGGATGCGCTCTTCTTTGACTCCTTCGACTACGCGCCGAAGAGCTCAGCCGTCAATCGGTAGGTCGCCGAAATATCTTCATCGCCATAGCCGCGGGCCATGAGTTCGCCGTAGACCTCGAGCATGCGCTCAACCACCGGCAAAGTGACGCCGAAGCGCGCCGCCATGTCGCGGCAGATCTCAAGATCCTTGGCGTGCAGACGCACCTTAAACCCCGGCGGATAGCTTTCGCGAATCATGTTGGGCGCGCGATGCACGAAATACCAGCTCGAGCCTGCTCCCTTGCCGAGCGTGTCGACGAGTTGCGTGAGCGGCAAGCCTTGGGCATGCGCGAAGGCCATGGCCTCGGCGACCGCCTCAATGATGCCGGCGCACATGATCTGGTTGGTCGCCTTCGCGGCCTCCCCGCTGCCGATCGGTCCAAAATGCGTAATCGTCTTACCGAGCGCGGCAAGGATCGGCCGCGCCCGCTCGAAGGCCTGAGGGTTCCCTCCTGCCATGATGACGAGCGTTGCGTCGCGTGCGCCTTCAACGCCGCCGCTCACGGGGCAGTCAAGGAACTCGGAGCCGCGCACCATCTCGGCCGCGCGCTGTGCCGTCTGAGCACTCACCGTCGAGCAGTCGAGGACGAGACTGCCGGCCTTCAGAGCCGGAGCGAGCTGGCTTACGACATCGAGTACGTCGGCATCGGCCGCGACACAGATGACGACCGCATCCACTTCAGCAGCAACGCTCGCAAGCGAGGGGGCAGCGTGACAGCCAAGCTCGGCGGCGAGCGCCTGCGATTTTTGGACCGTGCGATTCCAGACAGTGGTTAATAGGCCGGCGCGATGCAGATTGCGCGCCATGTGGGCGCCCATGGCGCCGAGCCCTACGAAGCCTACGCGCATGACGGATCCGGTTGGCAGGCGGCCGGAGCGGCCGCGGGCATTACTCTAGCTACTTTGAGTCGGTTCCGCAGGCCGCCTGCATGGCGTCGTGCAGTTGCAGACGGTATGCATTGGCGTCGGCTTCGCTCAGGTACTCGCGCTGAGTGTCGGTGCCGGACTTGATGATGCGCCGCGATGCCACCGCCTTGGTGTAGCTGTCCTTTGCCTGTTTGCACTGCTCTTCCTGGGCTTGCGCCACGTCGGCTTTTACGGCGCGTTCATCAGCCGCCTTCGCGACGTCAGTGGAGGCGCGATCGCCCGCGGAGAGGGGTCTATTCTGCGCCGTGCGGGCAGGCGCCGCAGCCTCAGAAGCCTTCGGCCCGTGATCCACCTTGATGAGCGTCGAGCCGGGAACCCAGGTGTCCGTGTAGTGAACGCCACCCTGGGCGTCCACATAGCGGTAGACGTCGGCCGCGTGCGCGGCCACGGCCGCACCCGTAAGGAATAAGACAAGCGATAAAATCCGGAACATGCGACGCGCCTCCCGCGCCCGGCAGTATCCCCACTTCGGGGCGGCCGACCTTTGACCCGCGTCACATTATGCACTGCCTACAGGTCGTAGGCGCGCTCCCCATGCAAGGAGATATCCAGTCCCTCGCGCTCTTCCTCTTCCGTCACCCGGATGCCGACCACGAATTTTACGATGTGGAACGCCGCGAAGGACACGGCCGCGGTCCAAACCGCCACCAGAAGCACCGCCTTCGCTTGAATGAGGAGCTGCGTCCCTATACCCGGATAGCCCATCTTGCCCGTCGCCCAGTCGGCGACTTGACCGGGGCCGCCCAACTGCGGCGCATTGAAGATCCCGGTGAGGAGCGCCCCCAAAGCGCCGCCCAGGGCATGCACGCCAAATACGTCAAGAGAATCGTCCGCCTTGATGATCCTCTTCAGGCCGGTCACTCCCCAGAGGCACGCCGCGCCGGCGGCGAGGCCGATGACGAAGGCCCCGGGAATCCCGACGTTGCCCGCCGCCGGCGTAATGGCGACCAGGCCGGCCACTGCTCCTGAGGCGGCTCCGAGCATGGAGGGCTTACCCTTCACCGCCCACTCCACAAATATCCAGGACAGCACAGCGCAGGCTGTGGCGAGATAGGTGTTCATGAAGGCGAGCACGGCAGAGCCGTTCGCCTCGAGCGCAGATCCGGCGTTGAAGCCGAACCAGCCGAACCATAACAGCGAGGCGCCGATCATCGTCATCGTCAGGCTGTGCGGCGCCATGGGTTCCCGGCCGAAGCCGATGCGCTTGCCGAGCACAAAGGCGCCGACAAGACCGGCCACTCCGGCGTTGATGTGCACCACGGTGCCGCCGGCGAAGTCGAGTGCGCCCCATTGCCACAGCAGGCCTGCGGTCGCGTTCACTGCGTTTACGTTCGCGCTCGACGTGTAAGCGTCCGGGCCGGCCCAGAACCACACCATGTGCGAGACCGGCAGATAGCTGAAAGTGAACCAGAGAACCAGAAACAACAGGACGCCGGAGAACTTGATGCGCTCCACGACCGCACCCAGAATCAGGCAGCAGGTGATCGCGGCGAATGTCGCTTGGAACGCGACGTAGACCAGCTCATACATCGGGGTGTTTTTGCTGAAGGTCCCCGCAAGCGCAAAGGTGCCGGTGGCAGGATCGAAAGTCCCGTTCAGGAACAAACGACTGAAACCCCCGATAAAGGCATTGCCGCTGGTAAAGGCGAGCGAGTAGCCGTAGATGCACCACAGGACCGTGATGAGCGAGAAGCCGACGAACACCTGCATCAAGACCGACAGCATGTTCTTGGTACGCACCAGGCCGCCGTAAAAGAGACCGAGCGCCGGCACGGACATCAAGAGCACGAACGCGGTCGAGGTCAGCATCCATGCGGTATCGCCCTTGTTGGGCACGGGCGGCGCGCCGGCTGCGAAGCTGAGCGCCGGGCCCAGAAGCGCCAATGCGCTACCCGTCAGTCGTAAAGTGATTCGAGCAGTATTTGCAGGCATGCGCATGATCTCCCCCGGATCAATTTGAACCGATAATCGGCGTAGCGAACGGTCTGCGCCGTGCGTATGCTTGTAAAGCGCGATCGCTGCGGTTGCAGCTTCCATGCCACCAAGGATTTTTCGCGAACTTTCGGTGGTTTGCGCCCGCTTGCATGCCGCGCGGCGCACTATTTTAGAGCCTTATTGCGGATGCGTGCTTATATTCAGTGCAACCTCAATATCACTGCGGAAAGGTGCGGCGCTTATGGAACAGTTGAGGATTGACGAGATCGCCAAGCGCCTGCTCGCGAAAGTGCCTGAGACGGCCCGCAACATTCAAGCTGATCTGGAGGAGAACTTTCGCGCGGTCCTGCGCGCCAGTCTCTCCCGGCTCGACCTTGTCTCCCGCGAAGAGTTCGACGTGCAATCGAAAGTTCTGGAGCGAACGCGCTCGCGGCTCGAGGCGCTCGAAGTGCGGGTGCAGGAACTGGAGGCCGCGAAGAGCGCGCGCGGCGCGTAGCCCCTATTACTGGGCCATCCCAACCATGTGATCGACCGCGGCTTTGATCAGGTCATCCGGCAGGTCGACTCGACCGCCTTTGGGTGGCATGACGCCTGAGGTGCCCTGAAAGCCCTGCAACGCGTGCTGGTAGAGCACGGCCTTTCCTTTGGCAATTCGCGGCGCCCAGGCCGCGCGATCTCCCGCCTTGGGCGCTCCGGCAATCCCCTGGCCGTGACAGACGCTGCAGGTCTGCTGGAAGACCTCCGCGCCATCCTTTGGTATGGCCGCCGATCCGCCGGTTGCCGCGGCGGCGGCCGTATCCGTCTTGATCGCAAGGCGCGTGTTGTCCTGGCCGGCCACGGCCTCCTGCGCGAAGGGTTGGATGCGCCCGTCGACACTCTTCAGATACTGCGCCTCGGCCCGCACGTCCACGTCTTGCGTGTGGCTTGCGACGTTGCGCGCCAAGGCGAAGATCGCGATCGCAATTGCAACCAGGATGCCGATGACGAGACTGAAGATGTTGATGAAGTGGGTGTCTTGTTTGCTCACGATGTCATCCGTGCGCGATTATGAGGGCTTGCGCATTATAACGGCTTGGCCGGCCCGCCCGGAAATTGCGCGGCCTGCGGCCATAACGGCTCCGATCGGTTAAGCTTTCGCGCACGCGCCCGTAGCTCAGTTGGATAGAGTGGCAGCCTCCGAAGCTGCAGGTCGCTGGTTCGAATCCAGTCGGGCGCGCCACTGGCCTTAAATGCGACATCCCCTTAGTGGCGCTTCTCGCTCGCGACCAAGTCGCTGATGAGCGCGATGAGCTCACTCGGGCCGCCGGCCTTGCCGACATCGGTCTCGTACTTGCCGTTGATGATGATGAGCGGCACTCCTTCGACGTGATAGCGCGCGGTGAGCTCCTCCGCGCGCGCCAGGTTCGAGCTCACCGTGAAGGAGTTATAGGCGGTGCGGAAGGCGTCCGCAGTGATCCCGTGCGCGACCGCGAACTGCGTCTGCAGGTTCAGCGTCTCGGGTTCGTTATTGGCGAACAGCATGCTGTGGTCGTTGTGGATCGCCTCGAACACCTTTTGGTCGAGGTCCGAACGCTGCAGGGCCTGGAGCGTGTAGAAGAGATGCGCGTGCGCGCGGTGCACTGGCCCCCACATGATCGGCACCCGCACGAACTCGACATTGGCAGGCTTTTTCTTGACCCAGCTTTGGATGAAGGGCTCAAGATCAAAGCAGTGCGGGCAGGCATACCAGAACACTTCCATGACCTCTACCTTGTCGGGCCCGACGCTCGTCGGCTGCGCCGGAACGACGGGCAGGTAATTCGTGCCGGCCTTCCAGCGGCCGCCCGGCAGCTGCTGGTCGGCAGGTAGCGCGGCCAAGTGCTCCAGCGCGGTATCCGCGCGCTCTTCGCTCGTTGTCTCGGCGGGCGCCGGGGCGCGCACGGATTCGCTCTTTGCGGCAGGCGGCGGGGACTCGGCGATCGCAGGCATCGGAGTGGTTGCCGGCGCGGCGAGCGACGCAGAAGCCTGGGGCACCGAATGGCCGCAGGCGACGGCGCTGAGAGTTACAAGGACAGCCAGAGCGACGGATCGAACCATGATGAAATGCCTCACTTTAGCGAAGTCCCTGGACGTAAGAGGCGAGATCGCGGATGTCCTCGGGCGTTAAGCGCTTGGCGATCGTGGCCATGATGTAACCGTTGGGGCTCGCCGGATTCGCCGCAGTCGCGCCGGAATAGCGGGTCCCCTGGGCGTAATCGTTGAGCTGCTTCATCGTATAAACCGATTGCTGCGCGCGCAGCGCGGGGTAGCCGCCTGCGAGGTTGCCGCGCCCGACGGGCCCGTGGCAGGCGATGCAGGCGGGAATGGCGCGGGTCTTATCGCCGCGCAGGTACACGAGCTGTCCGGCCTGCCAGTACGACGGATCCGCTTCGAGCCCGGTCGGCGTCTGTGCCGCAAAGTACACGGCGAGATCATCGATGTCGGCATCGGAAAGGGGCGCCGCGAGCGCCGTCATGACGGGGTTGTCGCGCACCTTCGAGCGAAAGAGTCGCAGCTGCTCGGCGACGTAAACGGCGCTCTGGCCGGCAAGTGTCGGCCAGGCGGGATTGGAG
Organism: Gammaproteobacteria bacterium; assembly: GCA_003140135.1. Classification (GTDB taxonomy): domain Bacteria; phylum Pseudomonadota; class Gammaproteobacteria; order Steroidobacterales; family Steroidobacteraceae; genus PALSA-1196. Next base: position 24,681 of record PLIX01000049.1, on the reverse strand, counting down.
CTGTTGCCGTTCGGACCGTGACAGCCGAAACACACCGCGGCCTTGGCCACGCCATTCTGGACCGAACCATGGTCATACGGAGTCGCGGCAGGCGCGATCGCAAACCAGGTCGCCAACACCACACCCCATGCGCCAACGGCCATCTTTCTCTTCGACATTGTAGCTTTTCCGCATCCTTATCGACTTGCGCGCCGCCGCCAAATTGTACACTACAGTCCGCAGCAGCTTGACAGCTCCCGAGCGCGCGCAATGAGCCGATTCCCCGATGCCCGATTCCTGGTGAGCGCTGCCGCGCCCGCGCAGTTCCCGCCCGACGACGGCGCGGAGGTCGCCTTCGCCGGCCGTTCAAATGCGGGCAAGTCGAGCGCCATCAACGCCGTCGCCCACCGCCATGCGCTAGCCCGTACGAGCAAGGCGCCTGGAAGAACGCGGCTCCTGAATTTTTTCGAGCTCCTGCCGCAGGGACGCATCGTCGATCTGCCGGGCTACGGCTATGCGAGCGCCCCGGAGAGCGAGCGGCGCACGTGGGCGCCGCTCATAGACGCGCTGCGTGCGCGCCGCTCGCTCTACGGATTGTTTTTGATCATCGACGCGCGGCGCGGAATTTCCGACGCCGATCGGGAACTCATCGCATGGGCGAATCCGCAACAACGCAGCGTTCACGTGCTGTTGTCAAAAGTTGACAAGCTCACGCGTGCCGAAGCCGCGCGCCTGCTGCAGGCGGCAAAGGCGCAACTTGCGGGTGAAGTTAGCGTACAGCTTTTTTCGGCGCATGCGGCCACAGGCGTTGCTGAAGCGCAGGGCAAGCTTGCGCAATGGCTGTCAAATAAAAGACCCCGGTAACCTCTAGCGAGGTCACCGGGGCAGACTAACCCGGCACAGGTCTCGTGAACCGGGTTGACCCGCCTAGGGAGGGAAGCGGGGAGCGCTGGAAGCGCTCAAAAAATTAGACGAATCACCTTTCACAAAGTTCCACAGCGCGGCGCCGCGAATAATACCAAGCGAATCAGGGACTTCGCCGCCCCAAGCTCGGTCCTCATCGTTACAGAAACGTCCAGATCGCATCCACCGAATACATGCTGAGGCCGTCCGTATTGCGGATCTGAAAGCCGTCGTATTCGAATCGGGCGGAGAAGGACCCCCAGTTCGCCTGGACGCCGCTGCCGTAGGCAAGCTGCGTTCCGTGGTTGTCGAAGGCAAAGAACTGTCCCGAGCCGGAGATGCTGCCGTCCAATTGCCAGCGCGCCGCCCCGAGCTTGGCAAAGAAGTCGAGGTAGGGAAGCGGCAGGATCCCCATGGCGTAGGCCGCAAATGCCTTCGCGTTGGCACTCTGCGTGCCTATGCCGAAATTCTTGGTCTGATTTCCCAAGTCGAGATAGTTGGCCTCGACGGCAAAGAAGTCGATGGGCCGAAATCCCACGAGGGCTTTCCACGAGACGCCATTGGAATCGAGATTGAAGCCATCCCCAAAGACATTATTCAGATCGCTCTTGCCTATGCCTGCACCGACGTAAACGCCGTCCGCCGCATGCGCGGCGCTACCTGCCAGTACGACAACACCTGCCAACAGTAATCTACGCATGACGAGTCCTCTTTGATTCGAAGGGTGCCGGCCGTCCCGCTCAAGGCCACGCTCTTGCCGACGAGGCGAGTTAATGAGCTTCGTCCCAGTTCATGCCGACTCCAATGTGAATACGAAGTGGCACCTTGAGTTCCGCAGCCCCCGCCATTTGTTCGCGTATGCCGGCGGCGACCTTGTCCGTTGCGTCTTCGCGCACCTCGAGCACGAGCTCATCGTGCACCTGCATGACGACCCGCGCGGGAAAGTTCTCGAGCCGGCACCAGGCATCCACGCCGATCATCGCACGCTTGATGATGTCGGCCGCGGTTCCCTGCATGGGCGCATTGATGGCGCTGCGCTCAGCCGCCTGCCGCAGCTGCTGATTGCTCGCGCGAATGTCCGGCAGGTAGAGCCGGCGGCCGTAGACCGTTTCGACAAAGCCGTTCGCGCGCGCCTGCATGCGCGTGTCATCCATGAAGCGCTTCACGCCCGGATAGCGCGCGAAGTATACATCGACATATTTCTGCGCCGCGCCGCGGTCGATGCCGAGTTGCCGCGCGAGCCCAAACGGCGACATTCCGTAGATCAGCCCAAAGTTGATCGTCTTTGCGAGGCGCCGCTGATCGGCGCTCACCGCATCGACGGCCACGCCGAAGACTTCCGCGGCGGTCGCGCAATGCACGTCAAGATCCGCCGCAAACGCGGACAGCAGTCCCGCATCGTTCGACAGATGCGCCATGATGCGCAGCTCTATCTGCGAGTAATCCGCCGCCATCAGCACATGTCCCGGGGCTGCGATGAACGCCTGGCGGATGCGCCGCCCTTCGGCGCGGCGGATCGGAATGTTCTGCAGATTAGGGTCGGAAGAGGACAGCCGTCCGGTCTGCGCCACCGCCTGATGGTAGGAGGTGTGCACGCGGCCGGTTTTGGAATTGATCTGCTGCGGCAGCTTGTCGGTGTAGGTGGATTTGAGCTTGGCGAGCGTGCGGTAGTCGAGCACCGTGCGCGGCAGCTCGTATGATGCGGCCAGCTCCTCCAGCACGTCCTCGGCGGTCGACGGCTGTCCCGTCGGGGTCTTGCGCAACACGGGCAGCTGCAGCTTTTCAAACAATACCTGCTGCAGCTGCTTGGGCGATTCGATATTGAAGGCAACGCCTGCCTGCGTCTGTGCAAGAGCGAGNNCCGTGGTGCTCCATGTTGAGCAGTATCGGGACGAGCGGCTGCTCCATGTCCTCATAGAGGCGCTGCAGCGCGGGAACGCTCTCAATCTGCGGCCACAGCGCCCGGTGCAGCTGCAATGTCACGTCCGCATCTTCGGCCGAGTACTCGGCCGCGCGCTCTACCGGCACTTCATTGAACTTCAGCTGCTTCGCGCCCTTGCCGGCGACGTCTTCATATTTGATGGTGTTGACGCCCAAATAGCGCAGCGCCGCCGCGTCCATGTCGTGGCGCGTGGCGACGCTGTTCCAGACGTACGACTCGAGCATGGTGTCATAGCGCATGCCCGCAAGTTGAATGCCGTAATTGAGCAGAACGTGGGCGTCGTATTTGAGATGATGGCCTAGCTTGGCGATCCCTGGGTTTTCAAGTATCGGCCGCAACGCGGCAAGTACCTGCGCGCGATCCAATTGCTCGGGCGCGCCCGCATAGTCGTGCTGCAGCGGCACGTAGGCTGCGAATCCGGGCTCGACACAGAAGGATACGCCGACGATCTCTGCGCGCATGTAGTCGAGACTCGTGGTCTCGGTATCGAAGGCCATGAGAGCCGCCCACCGCAGCCTTTCGAGCCAGCGCTCAAGATCCGGCCATGACGTGATTGTCTCGTAGTGGCGCGGGACCCGGGCGACGGCGGCCGCGAGCGCAGGCTGCGGCGCGCGCTCGTCGGAGGAGCTTGCGCCTTCGAGCTGCCGCAGGAGCGAGCGCAGCTCATAGCGCTCGTAGAGTGCGCGCAATTCACCAAGGTCCGCCGCGGCGGGCCGCAACTCCTCGGGCTCGAGCGGCAGTTCAAGGTCGGTGCGCAGCCGCGCAAGGCTGCGCGACAGCGCGAGGGTCTCAAGTCCGGCGCGCAGATTCTCGCCGACCTTGCCTTCGACCTCGGCGACGCGCGCGATCAAGACATCGAGCGTGTCGTACTGCTTCAAGAGCTTGGCCGCGGTCTTCGGTCCCACCATGTTGATGCCGGGGATGTTGTCGGAAGAATCCCCGACGAGCGCCAGATAGTCGACGATCTGCTCCGGATAGACATCAAATTTGAGCTTTACTCCCGCACGATCGAGCGTACTGTTGCTCATCGTATTGACGAGCGTGATCGACTCGTTGACGAGCTGCGCCATGTCCTTATCGCCCGTCGAAATGAGCACTCGTTGACCGGCGGCTGCAGCGCGGCACGCCAGTGTCCCGATGACATCGTCGGCCTCAACTCCCGCGATGCGCAGCACCGGCAGCCCCTGCGTGCGCAGGATCAGGAGGAGCGGTTCCACCTGCGAGCGCAGGTCATCCGGCATCGTTGGCCGATGCGCCTTGTATTGCGCAAATAGATCGTCGCGGAAAGTCTTGCCCGGGGCATCGAAAACAACCGCAATGTGCGTCGGTCGATAGTCCTTCACAAACTTCAGGAGCATGTTGAGGACGCCCAGGAGCGCACCGGTCGGTTCGCCGCGCGAGTTGGAAAGCGGCGGCAAGGCGTTGAATGCCCGGTACAGATACGAGGAGCCGTCGACGAGTACTAAATCGGCAGGAGTGCTCATGGTGGATGCGCGCGTGAAGTTGCCCAGTATAGCGAATGCGGCCGTCCCGCCTGCGCCCGTGTCAACCGCGTCGGCCCATGGCGCGCTGTACGGATTATTGGGTTGAGGGCAGACGCAAGCAATGGACGAGCCCGCATTAGCCGCCGCGATTGCCGCAAACCGCTTCGGCCTGGGAGCCCGGCCGGGTGAGCTTGCGCGCGTGGGCAGTGACGCGCGCGCCTGGCTCAGCGCGCAATTGGCCGGCGGCGCACCGCGCCTGCAGGGCAGCGAGCTGCGCGCCTCGGCTGACATATTGTCGCAGGCGCTGCAGTTGCGGCGCGAGCGCCGTGACGCGCGCGCCGGCAGCGCTGAACAGAATGCCGACGCCGCCGTGGTCATGAAAGTCGCGCAGCTCTACAAGCCGATCTACGTGGACGAAACGACTGCGCGGATCCGCGAGGCGCTGACGACGGATCGGCCGTTCATTGAACGCCTCACGTATTTTTGGACCAATCACTTCGCGGTTTCGGTCGACAAGGTGGCAGTGTACGGGCTCGCCGGAAGCTTCGAGCGCGAGGCGATCCGGCCCCACGTCCTCGGCAGCTTCATCGATCTGCTGCTCGCCTCGACGCGCCATCCGGCGATGCTGTTGTATCTCGACAATCAGACTTCCGTCGGTCCGAATTCGCCGCTCGCACAACGCGCCGCGCGGCGTGCCAGTGAGCGCCGCTTCGGCATCAATGAAAATTTGGCACGCGAGATCCTCGAGCTGCAAACGCTGGGCGTTGCAGGCGGCTACACGCAAGCAGACGTCACGAGCTTTGCGCAGGTCATCACCGGGTGGTCTATTGAGGGGCAAAACCTCGGACGCCGCACGAACGGGGCGCCCGGGCAATTCGTGTTTCGCCCCGAGATGCACGAGCCGGGGGCGCAGGTCGTGTTGGGAAAGCGCTATGCGGAGGACGGTGCTGAACAAGGCGTGGCGGTGCTGCGCGACTTGGCGCAGCGGCCGGCCGCCGCGCATTTCGTCGCGACCAAGCTTGCGCGGCATTTCATCGCCGACGACCCGCCGCCGCTGGCGGTCGAGCGCCTGGCACGAGTTTTTCATGACAGCAGTGGCGATCTGCCCACCGTGTACCGCGCGTTGATTGGCCTCAAGGAATGCTGGGCGCAGGCTGCGGCGAAGTTCAAAACACCCGGCGAGTACATCATCTCGAGCCTGCGCGGCCTACAAGTGCCGGAGAACTACGCGGACAAGGCGCGAACCTCATTCGCGCTCCTCGGCCAGCGCATCTACGCGCCCGGTTCGCCCGCGGGCTGGCCGGACCGCAGCGCCGACTGGGACGGCTCCTCCGCCGTGATGAAGCGTATCGAGTGGGCGGATGCGTTGGGCCAGAAAATGGGCGTGCATCAGGATGCCGCGCAACTCGCGCCGCAATGGCTGGGCGCAGGCTTGAGCGCCGCGACGCATTCGTCAATCGCGCGCGCGGCAAGCGGCGCACAGGCGCTGACTCTGCTTTTGACCGCGCCTGAGTTCATGCGCCGCTAGGAGAACGAACATGCGAGCGATCAAACGACGCGAATTCCTCTCGGGTGCTGCGCTCGCCGCGGGCAGTGTTCTGCTGACGAGCAGAATTGCCTTCGCAGGCAGCGGCACGCGTCCGCGCTTCGTCTTTGTCATTCTGCGCGGCGCTCTCGACGGTCTTACCGCGGTGCCGCCGTACGCAGATCCCAGCTACGCCCGACTGCGCGGCGAGGTCGCTATCGCCGTACCGGGCGCGCCCGGCGGCGCTTTCAAGCTCGACGGACTCTTTGGGTTGCATCCGAGCCTCGCCTTTCTGAACGAGTCCTTCGCCGCCCAGGAACTGATCGTCTTTCACGCCATGGCGAGTCCCTATCGCGAGCGCTCGCATTTTGACGGCCAGGACGTTCTCGAAAACGGCTGCGCGCGCGCGCAAGCCGTGCAAACGGGCTGGATCAACCGGGCGCTTGCCGCACTGCCGCCCGATCGCAGCGCGCGGCGCGGGGAGCTCGGCATCGCGCTCGGCCAGAATGTGCCGCTCGTCATGCGCGGACCCGCGCCAGTCGCATCGTGGTCGCCGTCGCACCTGGCGGCGCTTGATGAGGATACGCTGCAGCGCATCACCGATTTGTATTCGACGGATCCCATCCTGTCGCAACGGCTCGCGGATGCGCTTTCGACCCAGTCCGTTGCAGATGCGTCTCAGGACGAGTCGATGATGGGTGGCGCGGAGGAGAATTCGCCGGCGCAGCTCCTCGCCCGCCGCGAACAGCCCAAGGCGCGCGGCGGCGCACCCTATAAGGAGGTCATTCATGCGACCGCGAGTTTCCTGAAGAGCGATGATGGCCCGCGGGTCGCGGTGTTTGACGCCATGGGTTGGGATACCCACGCGAACGAGGGCGGCGCGCAGGGGCAGCTCGCCGCACGCCTGGCGGGCTTGGACGCGGGGCTGCGCACGCTGAAGGAGGACTTAGGACCGGTGTGGCGCGACACGGTGGTGATGATCGCGACGGAGTTCGGGCGCACGGCAGCCGTCAACGGTACGCGCGGCACGGATCACGGCACGGCAGCTGCGGCCTTCCTGCTGGGAGGCGCCGTGCACGGCGGTCGCGTCATTGCGGACTGGCCGGGGCTGTCAGAACGCGCCTTGTACCAGGGACGCGACCTGGCACCCACCATGAATATGCACTCGGCGCTGAAGGGCGTGTTAGCCGATCACCTCGCGGTATCGACGCGCGCGCTCGACACTTCGGTGTTTCCGGACAGCGCGGCTGCAAAGCCTCTGCAAGGGCTGTTGCGCGCCTGAGCTTCTAGCCAGGATTTACGGTGTATGAGGGATAAAATCCGCGATTTAAGGCATTTGATGTCCGCTGGCGCTTGCCAAGATCCGTTGGCACCCAATCAATCCAGCGGGTACTACCCGCGCGACTGATTCTTCAGCCGCAAGCCGAAACCGCGCGGTGCTTGCGAAAGCGAACTTGTATGCGACGAGCCCGCGAGAGGCGGCTTTGCCACCATTGTGGGAATTGCGCCTGGTCCGGCGCTATTTTCCCAACTCGTTCGCAAATAGTTCGCGACAGCAGCGCGCGCCGGGCCCCGGGGCGATCGTTTAGCGAAGTCCAGATAACGTTGATTGCACTGCGTCAGCCGCCACTATGCCGCTGCTGCGACCGTTCACCTCGGCCGTCACGTCGAAGTAGACGTCTTGAACGTGGACCCCGTTCCACAGCGATATGCCATACACCACGTCATAGTAGCGGCCGTTAGGTCGCTTTGGGCCCCCTTCAAGGGCGTTATCAACCTCAATGCCGAGATAACGCACCGTACTTTCAAGTTTCAAATGGCCGAGCAGCAGGGTTCGCGAATGATAGTGGTTGGATTTTCCGTTTCAATGACTGGGCTCCTTGAGTTGTGGAACCGTCAGTCTGCACACGCTTGAATGGACTCCCACCAATCCTTAGGTTGTTTCTACCCGGCCGCTAGTGACTTCAGTTATTGCATATACGTATATACACTATCTAGGTGGACATCAGCTTCGATGCCGCGAAGAACGCCCGGAATATCGCAACGCGAGGAATATCTTTTGAACAGTCGCTTGCGCTTGAATGGGACAACGCGCTGATCGTAGCGGACACGCGGAGAGACTATGGCGAACGCCGATATCAGGCATTTGGGCTGATTGCAGAGCGGCTGCATGTTTTGGTGTTCACGCCGCGAGCGAGAAAGACGCACATTATTAGTCTTCGCAAGGCCCAACAAACGTGAGGTAAAGCGGTATGAAGCGCAAGCGCAATCCCGAACGAGCGGATCGTGAGAATCCGGTATGGACGAAGGAGACCTTCGCGCGCGCGCGCAAGGCGCGCGAAGTCTTGCCAGAAATATTTGGCAAGCAAGCTTCCGCCAAAATGCTCAAACCTCGTGGCCGACCGAAATCCGGCAACGCCCGCACGTCCATTTCCCTGCGTCTGCCGCCGGATACGTTGGCTCGTTGGAAGGCTACAGGGGCGGGCTGGCAAACCCGCATGGCCGAAACGCTAAGAAAGGCAATCTAAGAACTTCACCGCTTTGCCCTTGAAGGACCCTGATTGACTCAACGGCCGCCTCCTGCTTTCACGTCGCTAACGCCTTCAACACGGACTTCTGGGTCAGTCTTAAATGGTCGAATTCAGTAATCCATCGGTGCAAGACAGAGGTTCGGAACCGGTGCCATCCATGTCGCCGTCTGATCGGCCTACACATTGCTATCGTGCTCGAACATTCGGTGGAGACTAACAAGGTCACACTTGTCTTGGCATAGTCGGCGACGTGGCGGAATACCACGCTTAATCCATGGTGCAAAGCCGTTGCGGCAATAAACAGGTGAGGCTGCTAGAAAATGTGTCCCCCCTTTCGACCGTCCTAGTAGGGCGTGGACGGCTGCTGCGAGTCGTCTTTCTGATCAGGATCAATTTTCTGCGGCGGCGTAGTGGCCTCGGGCAATGCGGTGACGGGTTTCACGACGCTCGCCTTCTTATCGGGCAAGTACAGGGGACCTTTTTGCCCACAGCCGCCGAGCAGGACCAGGGCGATACCCGCGCAAGCGATGTGCCATTGTTTGGTGCTCATGTGTTGATCGTCCTGTCGGTGCGCGGCCACCCCTGCGCCCGCGATGCTCTCACTTGTGATTCGCGGCGACCACTGCCATCGTCAGGCGTGAAACACATACAAGCCGCTCTTGCTCGTCGCGGATCTCGATCTGCCAAACCTGGCTGCGGGTGCCCCGATGCAAGGGTCGCGCAGTTGCCGTGACCTGTCCAGAATAAACCGGGCGCAGGTGATTGGCGTTGATTTCCTGCCCCAAACACAACTCGCGCTCGGGGTCGACGCATAGGTTGGCCGCCGTGCTGCCAACCGTTTCGGCAAGCGCCACGGATGCGCCGCCGTGCAGTACACCCATAGGCTGGTGGGTGTGCGCACCTACGGGCATGCTGGCACGCACAAAGTCCGGGCCGATTTCGGTGAAGCGGATGCCGAGCCACTCGATGAGCGTATTGCGCGCGCGCTCCTGCAGCTCTTCGACGGTTGCAGCGTTGCGCCAGATGCTCATAGCTCGGTAGTCTAAGGCCGATGAAGCTCTATACCTACTTTCGCAGTTCGGCCGCGTACCGGGTACGCATTGCCCTTAATCTAAAGGGGCTCGAGTACGAATCGCTGCCGCGGCATCTTACCCGCGGCGGCGGTGAGCACCGGCACGGCGATTATCTCTCGGTGAACCCGCAAGGCCTGATCCCGCTCCTGATCGATGGAGACGCGACGATCGCGCAGTCGCTCGCCATCATCGAATATCTCGAGGAAACTCATCCCGAACCGCCGTTGCTGCCACGCGCGCCCGCCGAGCGGGCGCGCGCGCGCTCACTTGCGCTTGCGATCGCCTGCGATATTCATCCGCTCAACAATCTGCGCGTGCTCGACTATCTGCGCACGCCGCTCGGCCACGACACCGCCGTCATCAGTGAGTGGTACCGGCACTGGATCGCGTGCGGATTCGGCGCGCTGGAGGCGGAAGCGGCACGCGCGTGCAACGATCAGCTGCATCTCGTCGGTTCTCATGTGACTCTCGCGGATGTTTGTCTTGTGCCGCAGATGTATAACGCGCGACGCTTTGAGTGCGATCTGCAGCCCTACCCCAGACTCAAACGGATTAGCGCGCATCTAGAGGAGCTGCCCGCCTTTGCCAAGGCGGCACCGGAGGCGCAGCCGGATGCGGTTTGAGCGCGATCAGCGTTTCAATTTTTCCTGTACCCGCCGGTAGGCCTCGCGGAAGGGAATGCCTTCGGCGACCACGAGGCGATTGGCTTCCTCGGCTGCATGGATCGACGAGTCGAGGCGAATACGCTCCGGATGGAATTTTATGGACCCGATCGCGGGCGGCAGGATGGCGAGTGTTTGAAGCGCCAGGTCAATGCCGCGAAACAAGGGCGCCTTTAATAGCTGCAGATCGCGTTGATAGCCGGACGGAAGTTTTGCACACAGGCCGAGTACTTCATCGAGACAGGCCTGCGCCGTGACAGAGCGCCCGCGAATGAGTTCAAAGACATCCGGATTGCGTTTTTGGGGCATGATCGATGAGCCGGTGGTGAAGGCGTCGGCAATGCTCAGAAATCCGAACTCCTGCGTGTAGAAGAGCAGCACGTCGGTTGCAAAGCGACCGAGTCCCTGCAGGAGGAGCGTGATTTCGAAGAGCAGGTGCGCCTCGCCCTTGCCGCGCGAGAGCTGCACGGCTGTGACCGGCGCCTGCGTGGTCGCGAAACCCAGGCGGCTGCGGGTCGCTTCGCGGTCGATGGGCAGTCCCGGCGTGCCGTAGCCCGCCGCCGAGCCGAGCGGATTCTGCGCAAGGCGCCGGTGCGCCAACCCCAACCCTTCGGCGTCGTCACGCACCTGTGCCGCAAAGCCTCCCGCCCAGAGGACAACGGAACTCGGCATCGCCTGCTGCATGTGCGTGTAGCCCGGCAAGAGCGTCGCCGCTTCGCGGCGGCCGAGCTCATCGAGCGCGGCGGCGACAGCGGCGGCGCGCGCACGCAGCTCCTCGATGACATCGCGCAGATACAGTCGCAGCGCTGCGAGCACCTGGTCGTTGCGCGATCGGCCCAAATGAATGCGGCCGGCGCCCGCGCCGATGCGCTGCGTCAGGCGTTTCTCAAGCGCCGTGTGCCCATCCTCATCGGCAAGCTCTATGCGCCACTGGCCACGAGAATGCTCATCCGCCAAAGCGCTGAGGCCGGCGCGCACGGCTGCAAGGTCCGCATCCTCCAGGAGGTTTGCGCCGTGCAGCATCTCGGCGTGGGCGATCGACGCCGTCACGTCATAGCCAACGAGCCGCGCATCGAGCGCGTAGTCCTCTGCGGCCGTGTAATTAAGCACGCGCGCATCGAGAGTTGCGTCCTTATTCCACAGAAAACTCATAGGTCGCCTCGTTATGCGCTCGCCGTGATCTCCGCCGGCGACAGGGCATTGACGTCCTGGACCACCAGCGTACCGGTGCCCTCGTTGGTGAACACCTCGCCAAGAATTCCTTCCCCGGTCTTATAGGAGACGATGTGGACGCGGCGCACACCGCCGCGAATGGCGTCCTCGATGGCCTGCGCCTTCGGCAGCATGCCGTCGAGGAGTGAACCTGCCGCGCGCAGGCGCTGCAAGCCGCGCAGATCGGTGTAAGAGATAAGCGAGCCGGGATCGGCCGCGTCCTCAAGGATGCCCGGCGCGCCAGTGCACAGAATGAGCTTCTCCGCTTGAACGGCCGCGCCGATAGCGGCCGCCACCGTATCGGCATTGATGTTGAGCAGCACGCCCTTATCGTCGGCCGACAAGGGGCTGACGACCGGCATAAGGCCGTTGTCGAGGAGCTTCAGCAGCACGGCAGTGTTTACTGCATCAATATCGCCGACGAAACCGTAATCAATCGTGCGCTCGCTGCCGTCCTCGAGCTTGACGGGCGCGCGCCGGTGCGCGCGCACCAGTCCCGCATCGACGCCGCTGATGCCGACCGCGTCGATGTTGAGATCCCGGCAGATGGCGAGAATGCGCGTATTGATGAGTCCGTTGAGCACCATCGAGGTCACGTCGATCGATTTCTCGTCGGTCACGCGGCGGCCGTCCACGATCTGCGTGGCAAGCCCGAGCGACTCGGAGAGCGCCGTCAGCTGCGGGCCGCCGCCGTGCACCATGACGACGCGCACGCCAAAATAATGCAGGATGGCAAGCTGTTCGATGAGGAGCCGTGTCGAATCCGCATCGGCAAACACACCGCCGCCCGCTTTCACGACAAAGGTCTTGCCTTTGTACATGCGGATGTAGGGCGCGGCGCTGCGCAACGCACGAATGGCAAGCGCGTGGTCACTGCGGTTCATGATCATGACACTCTTATACTCCCTGAAGCATTTGATGGAGCACCGCCATCTGCACGACGAGGCGATTGTGGGCTTCGTGCTGCACGATGCTGCGCGGCCCGTCGAGCACCTCATCGGCGATCGCCGTGTTGCGTCGGACCGGCAGGCAATGCATGAGGCGACAGTCAACGCGCGTGGTCGCGAACCAGCTGTCCCGCACGCACCAGTCCCTGAGCGTGCTGCGCAGGTGTGCATCGGCTTCGGCGTCACCGTAGGGTGCCGTGGCGCCCCACTCCTTGGCATAAACAACATGCGCTCCCGCAAGCGCCGCAGCGCGGTCACTCGTCTCCTGTAGCGTGCCGCCCGCAACCGCAGCGGCGCGCGCGGCCTTATCCATAATCGTGCGCGGCAATGCATAGCCGTCCGGGCGCAGCACGACGACCTGCATGCCGCGCATCGCGGCCATGTGCAGCACTGCTGCGGGGACCGCGAGCGGCAGCGCCCGCGGATGGTATGCCCAGGAGAGGACGAACTTTCCATTCTGCGGCACGGCGAAATCATCGAGCGTCTTCCAGTCAGCCAGGGCCTGGCAGGGATGATTGGCCGCCGACTCCAGGTTGATGAGGGGCTTCGCGACGAGATCGGCCATGGCATTGAAGACTGTCTCGGACAGATCGTCGTTCAGGTCCTTGCAGGCGGCGAATGCGCGGATGCCCAAGGCATCGCAGTAGGAGGCGAGGACCGGGATTCCCTCGCGAACATGTTCGGCCGCGTCTGCGTCCATCACCGCGCCCAAGCGGGTTTCGAGCCGCCAGCTGCCCTCGCCCGGGGTGATCACGAACGAGCTTCCCCCGAGGCGCGCCATCGCCGCCTGGAAAGAGGCGAGCGTGCGCAATGAAGGATTGAAAAAGAGAAGGCCGAGGATCTTTCCCGCAAGCGCCTGCGGTTGCGGATGCGCTTGCAGCGAGCGCGCAAGATCGAGCAGCGCGAGCACTTCATCGCGGCGAAAATCGGCAAGATCGACAAAGCGCTTCATGGAAAACTCATTCCTCGGCAGGCGCTTCTCAGGCCGCGATCGCTGCCAGTGCATTGCGCAGGAGGTCGACGTGTTCCTCTGCCAAAATGTAGGGTGGCAAGAGGCGCACGATCTGCGGGTCGCTGCTGGTGCCGGTGAGGATTCCGCGAGCCAGGAGCGCTGCATGCACATCCTTCGCGGGACGGCGCGTGACGAGGCCGGTGAGAAAACCCGCGCCTTGATGCGCGACGACCGGCCCCACCATGCAGGTGTCGCGGATGTACGCACCGACGCGGCGCACGCGCTGCAGAAGCTGCTCCGATTCGATCGCTTCGATCACAGCCTCGATTGCGGCGCTTGCCATGGGGCCGCCGCCGAAGGTGGTGCCGAGGCTGTCGAGGCTGAGCGCCGCCGCCACCTGCGCTGACATCAGGAGCGCCGCGCACGGGAAGCCGTTGCCGAGCGCCTTCGCCGTCGTGATCATGTCGGGTATCACGCCATAGAGGTTGGCTGCAAAGGGATGGCCGGTGCGGCCGACGCCGCATTGAACCTCATCAAAGATGAGCAAAGCGCCCGTGTCGTTGCAGCGGCGGCGCAGCGCTGCGAGGAACTCGGCGCCCATGTCGAATGCGCCGCCGACGCCCTGCACGGGCTCGACAATGACCGCCGCCGTATCCTCGCGCACGTGTTCGGCGATGGCCGCGACCGCGCGCCGCGGAATGAAAGTCACATCGAACGGCGTACGCGGAAAGCCGAACCACTTCTGCAGCGCTCCCCAGGTGATCGCGCCGGCAGCGGCGGTGCGGCCGTGAAAGCTGCCTTCGATCGCCACAATTTTCTCTCGACGCGTAATGCGAAAGGCGAGCTTCAACGCATTCTCGTTCGCCTCTGCGCCGCTGTTGACGAAGAAGACGCTCGCAAAGGGCAGCTGCGAGAAGCGCACGAGGCGGGCGGCGGCGCGCGCGCGCACCGCCATCGGCACCGCATTGCTCTGAAAGTTGCAGGAAGCGGCTTGCGATGTGAGCGCCGCAGTCCACCCCGGATGGCCATACCCGAGTGCAGCAACCGCATGGCCGCCATAGAGGTCAAGAATACGGCGGCCATCGCGCGTCGTGAGCCATACGCCCTGGGCGCTCGTGACCTCGATCGGGTACTGGGCGAAGACGGGCGCCAGGTAGTTCACGCTTGTCAGGTCCATCCGGGCGCCGGCGCAGTAAGGCCGGCCGTCTCCGGCAGGCCGAACATGCGATTCATCCACTGCAGCGCGCCGCCCGCCGCGCCTTTGGCGAGGTTGTCGATGACACATAAAACTGCGACGGTGCGCCCGTTCGCGACCGCCGAAAGATGCGCGTAATTGCTCGCCACGACGTCCTTCACGCGCGGTGCCTGCTCCAGAACGCGCACAAACGGAGCATGCGCATAGAAGCTGCGCAAGGCGGCGAGCACATGTGCGCTGTCGTGCGCTGCAGTGAGTTCGGCCTGCACAGTCACGTGAATGCCGCGTGCAAAAGGCCCCGAATGCGGAACAAAAGCGATGTCGACCTCTGCACCGCAGGCGGCGCGCACACAGGCCTGCATCTCCGGAACGTGGCGGTGCGCGAGCGCGTTGTAGGCGTAGAGATCGCTATGCCGCAGCGGATGGTGTGTCCCCTCGACACACTTGCGACCGGAGCCCGTGCTGCCCGTGACGCCTGCGACGAAGAGCCGCGCGCGCGCCAACTTGAGCGCGAGGAGCGGCACGGCAGCGAGCAGCGTTGCCGTCGCGAAGCAGCCCGGATGGGCGACGTGTTCCGTGGCCAGGGTCGCTAAGTGCTCCGGCAGCGCGCAGGTGAATTCACCGATGCGCCCCGGCGCGGCGTGCGCCTGGCGGTAGTTGGACTCGAAAGCCTGTACGGAGCGGTAGCGAAAATCCGCCGACATGTCGACCACGCGCGCACGAGTGCCGGCCGCGGCCGCTTTGCTGAGCAGGGCATCGATGAGTGCCGCGGCGGCTCCGTGCGGGGCGGCCGAAAACACTGCCGCCGCGGGCAGGTGCGTTACGTGGTCCTCGATGACGGCCTGCGAGCTGAAGCGTGTATCGCCGTAGGCGCTCGCCAAGTGCGGGAAGGCGTGCGCGACCAGTTCCCCCGGACGGCTGTCCGACATCACAGCCGTGAGCTCGAAGCGCGGATGGGCGGCGATGAGACGCAGCAGCTCTCCGGCGACATAGCCCGAACCGCCGAGAACGAGTGTTGGGATTGATGTGCTCATCGCGCCGCCCCGAGCCCGACAGCCGCGATCACCGAATCCGCAAGCGCTGCTCCGCTATTGAGCGCGTTGAACGCGGGAACCTGCATCTGGTTTGTGATGATCTCGACGCCGACCTGATTGTCGGTCGCGGGGCCGGTCACGGCGCACGGCTCAATACCAAAGCGTTCGCGCAAGAGTTTGACGCCGCCCCAAGCGGCAACGGGATCGTTCGCCGACAGCAGCACGGCGCTCAGCGCGCCGCGGATATCCGCGCATTCGAGGATGGCGTCGACTCCGTAGGTGCCGAGAATGCCGTCGCCGAGTTCGAACACGATGACATCCGGCTTTCCCGCGGCAAGCTCCGTCAGCATGGTGCGCGTCAGGGCGGGACCATTGGTGCGCGTGGTCGTGACGACGCCAAGATCGGTAAAGATCATCGCGCGCCGTGCGCCCGCGTCCTCCATGGCCAGAATGTCGCGCCTCAAAGAGACGCCGGTCGCCTTGAATACATCAATGGTGAGCCCACGATGACGCATGCGGCTCACGATCGCGCAGGCCGCTGCCGTCTTGCCTGCCTCCATGCAGCTGCCGGCGATGGCGACGACCGGCACGCCCCGGGCATCGAGCGGCGCGTTGAAATCGAGCGGCCGCTGGCCCACGCGCGCCGGCACACCAATGCGTTCTCCCAGATAGGGAAAGTGCAGGACGACGCCGATGACGCGACAGTCAAAGGGCTTGCCTTTCTCCGGGTTGACCGAGTCGCAGATGCCAAGCACGCCGCCGATATTGAGCATCTGAATGGTTTCGCCCGGATGCACTGCGGCGGGGATGTGTCCGGAGTAGCCGAACAGCGCTTTCCTGTGTCCGAGCGCGCCGGCGACGATGTCGCCCTTGCCCACCTTTGCCATGCGGCCGCTCGTGAGCTCAAGGGTGTTATAGGTGCTCTTGTTGTTGAGGATTTCGACGACGATCACCACGCCCTCCTCGG
>PLIX01000049.1:0-8266 GCA_003140135.1 Gammaproteobacteria bacterium | reverse complement strand
CTGGCGTCCACTCGCCCGCCGACTCGCCGTATACGCCGCGCGATGCGCTCATGAGCGAATACGCTGACTCGACGCCTTCCACGAAGAGCGATCCCGGACGCAGCAGCATCCGCACCACGCCAGTGACCCGCTCCTGCGAGGACAGTAGCAGCGCTTCGATGTCCCGACCCACGGGGTCGAGGAGCTGCCCCTCGTGCACCAGATCCCCGTACGGCTGCGCGACCAGCTCCTTGATGCGCTGCTGGCGCGCTGTGAGCACGAGCTTCTCGAGTTCACGGTGTGCGACGAGCAGAGCTTCCGCGGCCGGTGCTTCAAATGCGACCCGGCCTTTCGTACCGATGATGGTATCCCCGAGGTGGATGGCGCGGCCGATGCCGTAGGAGCCCGCGAGCGTCTCGAGTGCTTCGATAATTTCGACCGCTCCTGAAACCTGCCCATCGAGCGCACACGGCCGCCCGCGCTCGAATGTGATCGTGTGGCGCGAAGGCTCGCGCGGCTTGAGGAACGCGTCGCGTGTGAGGACCCAGGCCTCATCGGGGATGCTGCCGGAGGAGGTGAGGGTTTCCTGTCCGCCGATCGTCACGCCCCAGAGTCCGCGATTGACGGAATATGCAGCTCCAAAGGGCGGCACCGGCAAGCCTCGCGTGCGCAAATATTGCAGCTCGTCCGAACGTTGCAAGGCCTGATCGCGCACCGGTGCCAGAACTTCCAGCTCCGGCGCCAAGGTGCGCAGCGCCACCTCGAAGCGCACCTGATCGTTGCCGGCCGCCGTGCAGCCGTGGGCAATCATGCGCGTGCCCAGCGAGCGCGCCATGCGCGCGATCGTTTGCGCCTGCATCACGCGCTCCGCGCCGACGCAGAGCGGATAGAGCTGCCCGCGCCGCACGTTGCCCATGATGAGGAAGCGCAGGACCTGCTCGAAGTATTCCGCACGGGCATCGATCAGATGATGCTGCACCGCGCCTAGGGCGTGTGCTCGCTCTTCGAGCATGCGAGCCGCTGCCGCATCGACGCCGCCCGTATTCACCGTTACGGTGATGACGGGGCGGCCGTAACGCTCGCTGATCCACGGCACGAGAAATGACGTATCGAGCCCACCGGAGTAAGCAACCACAATGGGCTCGGCACCCGCTGCTGAGAGGTCTGACATGGCGTTCAGACGCGAAACATTTCGCGCAGGCGGCTCACGATGCCTGACTGCGCGCGCGCACTGCCGGTTGCTACGAAGATCGTGTCGTCGCCGGAAAGCGTGCCGACGACTTCGGGCCACTGCGCTTTGTCGATGGCGACCGCCACACTCTGTGCCGCGCCGGTCGAGGTCTTGACCACCGTCAGGCACGGGCCTGCGCGCCTGATGTGGTGGACGAACTGCGCGAGCGCGTGGAATTTGCCATTGGCATGCACCACATCCTGTGCCGGCAGCAGGTAGCGGCCGCTCGCCTTCAGCACTCCGATCTCGCGCAGATCGCGGCTGATGGACGACTGCGTCGCGACGTAGCCTTCCTTGCGCAGCAGGCGCACGAGCTCCTGCTGTTTGCGCACGCCGCCGCCCTCGAGAAGCCGCACGATGGCATTCCTGCGGTCGGCCTGATGATGGTCGGTCAGGGTCATGGTAGTGCCTGCATAAAGTTGCACGCATTTTGCATATTAATGCAAAGGCGGTCAATACTCTGCCGCGCGGCGCAGTGCGACGCGGTCGTTATTTCTGAATCGTGTAGACGAGATCCGCGCCGCGCGCCTGGCCGGCTTCGGTTTTGATGGTCCAGCGGTCGCTCAGGGTGTAGCGCAGCTTCACCGTATTCAGCTGCTGCGTGAGACTGACGCCGTAGCTGATATACAGGCGCGGTGAGAGGTACCGGCCGAGTACGAGCGAGGTATCGTTGGTCAGATCCGACTCGAGGCCTACGTCCTGGATGCCGACCTTGGAGCCCAGCTGCTGGGCGATGATGGCGCCGCCTTGCGCGATCGCCTGTGCGGCGGCGCCGTTCTGGCGGTTCTGCACGCTCTGCAGAGAGCCGCCGGCGAGCAGCAGCGAGAGGATCTGAGATTGTGTCAAGGACGGATCGGAGAAATAGGAAATGCGCGGCTGTTGCAGGCTGCCGCGGACGTTGATTCCAGCGGTCACATCCGGAAACACTTTGACTGCGCGGATGTCGATCCCCGGATTCTCGACGACACCGCCGTTGAAGATGAGCCGGCCGCGCTGAATATCGAGCTGGCGGCCGTAGGCGGAGTATTTGCCGTCCTCGATGGAGAGCTCCCCAGTGCCGCTCGTGACGTTATCCGCGCCGTTATGCACCACAATGCTGCCGGTAAGCCGGGCTTTAAGCCCCAAGGTATCGATGCTCACTTTGTCGCCAAGTGACAGCGTGATGTCGCTCGTCACCTCGAAGCGTTCATTCGGATTCTCGGGCGGCTTGCCGACCAGCACCTCATCCGGAGAGGCGCGCACCGCACCGGTCAGATCAGCCGGCACGATCTTCGCGTACGGCACGCTGACGCTGCCCGCGACGGTGATTTGCCGCCCCTTGATGGTGAAATCGAGTTTGGGCGAGGCGTCGATCTGCGCCTCGGGAATATCCGCCACGCGCAGCTGCGTGCCCTCCATGTGGAATTGCCCGTAGGGCAGAGAGTCGCGCCAGGCAAGAGCGCCCTTGGCGCTCAAGATTCCCTGCCCGATGTGCGCCGAACCGGTGAAGTCGAGTGCGTTGTCGTGCAAATTTGCTTCGAACTCGGTTTGGCGCAGGGAGAGGTTGACCTGGTAGAAATCGAGCTCGGTATTTGAGAGTTTGATCGAGCCTTGGATGAGCGGCGTGCCGAGCGTGCCGGCAACGGCGAGATTTACGTCCAGCCGGCCCGCGGCCTTGTCGATCTCCGGGAAGTACAGCGTCACATAGCCAAGCTCGGCTGTTTGCGCGTGCACCTCGCCCTGCAGCGGCATGTCCTGCCAGCGCGCAGCCGTGCGCGCAATATTGGCGCGCCCGTTGATGGTTCCGACTTCGCCCGCGTCGAAGCTGACCTCGGTCGCGATGGCGGCGTGCGTGGCGTTGACCGTCACGACACCGGTGCCGAGCTTGATGAGCTCGACTTTTCCGCTCGCGGTGTGATGCGAGAGCCCGGCATCCGCAAGATCGGCGCGCAGTGTGCCTGTCAGCGGCTGTGCGCCCTCGCCGGAGGCGCTGGCCGTGACGCTCAATCGGCCCCGGTATTCAATTGACGGCGTAAGGCCTGCGGTCAACGTGCTCATCGGCAGATCCTGGGCCGCCAGATCCGCTGACCAATGCGCGGCGGTCCAATCGCCGTCCAGGCACATGTGCCCCGGCTGGCCGTGGACACATATTCTATCGGCATGGACGTGATCCGCGGACGCAAGGAGGCCGACCGGCGCCTCGAGCACCAGGTGCAAGGATTCATTGCCATCCAAATTGAAGGCGGTGAGCTGCCCCTGCCACGCGCCGTGGCTGACGCCTCCCGCAACCTGTAACTGCACCGCGAGCCCGACAGCTTTGGCATCGAGCCGCATGAGGTGGCTGGCGGTCGTGCCATCGACACTTAGGTCGAGTGCGGTGAGCTTGCGCTCCCGGAAGGTGAAATTGCGCGCGTGCAGGTCGATCTTCGAGCGGCGCGCCGCGCCCATATCGAAGTCAACCTGCGCATCGATGCTGTCCAAGGACATGCCGTCGTGGTGCATGCCTTTGCCGTGCGCGCTGAGAGTGAGCGCCGGCAGGCGGCGCGTTCCGCCGAGCGTACCGTGCGCGTGCAGCTCGCCGCGGCTTTCGGGGGCGAGGAGACTCATATCCGTCGCATCCACGGTGAACTTGAGGGCAAGCTCGTCGGCGACCTTGCCGTCAAGCGAGACGTTCGTCTGCCCGAGGCCCAGGCGTACGGCAGAGAACTCCCAGGCTTTGCCGCGACGGGCAAGCTTGCCGCTGCCGCGGGCGGCAAGCCCGCGCAGGCGCCCGGCAATATCCTTGAGCTCAACACTGAAGTCCGCGTTGCTCGTGAAGCCTTGGCCTTGCGCGTTGAAACCGAAGTTCAATTGCCCTGGAAGGTCGGCGCGCAGCTTGCCGGAATTGATGCCGGTGGCATTTCCTCCAACCGACCAGCTTTGGCCCGGCGCCCACACCACTTCCCCGGAAACATTCGCCTGCCCGTCGAATACCGTCACGTCTGCGCTGCGCACGATGAGCCGGTCCTTTGCAAGCTGCGCTTCTATTCTTACGGGCATGGCCCCAAAATCGCGCACCGAGACGACTGCACTGCCGCGCAAATCGTAGGGCCACGTGCCGGAAAGTGCGTAGTCGCCGGTCGCGCTCCTGACCGCAATATCGCTCCCCACCAGCGGCCAGCGAAATTCGCGCCACCTGCCCTTGAGGTCAAGCCGCGGGCCGTTATCCACAACGCCGATCGTGCCTGCGCCCGTCACATGCGCGCCCGAAGCCTGATGCGTGAGTTCGATGCGCCTGGCCGTCAGCACATTCTGGGCGTACGCGCCTTCAAATAGTGCATCGAACGCACCCGCGCCCAAGCCTGCGGGCGTGACGCTGCCGCGGGCGCTGAAGCCGGTGGCGTCGCCTGCAAGCGCAAGGTCGCCGCTCGTGAGTCCCAATGCGTTGCCGCCTCCCCAGGCGCGTAGATCAAGACCGGCGACCCTGGCATTGCCGGACCAGTTCCAGTGCGCGGTCAACTGGCGCGCCTCACCTTGGAAGTCGGCGCGAAACGGCGCCGTCAAAGCCACACTCATCGGCAGCGTGTTGAGATCACCATGTGCGGCAACTGCAAAGATCCAAGGCGGCTGACCAGGGGTGCGCAGCACGACGTGCACGCTGCCGCTTAACTCGAGCGGATTCGCCGCGCCGAGCTCGGTGTCGCCCGTAAGCTGTACGCTCCCCATGGTCAGCGCGCTTTTCAATATGCGAATCGTGTGCCGCCGGATAAATCCGGCGGCGTCGATCTGAGTCCCGTCCATGCGCTGGCCGTTGGGTAACACGAGAGTTGCGGCATCCGCATGCACGCTGTCTGCGCGAATGACGAGCCCGTGTGGCAGGAAGTGCGGATCCGCGCTTGCCGGCTCCTCTTTGTGGGGCTTCACCCAAATGAACGCAGTGTGCGCGGATACCTGTGGAGCATGGATGGTCTGCCACAAGAGCGAACGCAGATCGATGCGCGCGCGCACATCCTCAATGCGCAGATAAACCCGTTCCTGATCGATTTCCAACCGCTCGATGCGTACGCCGCCGGCCAGCGTGCCTCGTACGTTGATGAACGTCAGGCGCACGCCGGCGATGCTCGCCGGCACTCGATTGACAATGAACTGCAAGCCGCTTTGCGTGAACGCCGCGTAGTAGACCACGGCAGTCGGCACCGCCAGCGCAAGCGCCGTGATGAGGACCGCGATCAGGAGGACGCGACGGCGCATGGGGCTCCTATAGCTTCGTCGAAAAGTCGATGTTGAGGCGCGGTCCGGCGCCTGGACGATTCAGCGGCTGGGCGAGGTCGATGCCAACCGTCAGGACGGGCAGGCGGTAACGCACGCCGAATCCTGCCGCGTATAAAAGCGAATCGCCGAAGTGGTCGAAGGCGTTGCCGTAGTCCGTGAACACTGCGATACCAAAGTTACGCGGCAGATCGCGTTCCACCTCCACGGTGCCGGTCAGAATGTCCTTGCCGCCGATTCTGATGGTTTGTGTCTCGGGCACGCCATTGGGTCCGATCACCGGTTGGCCCGTTTCGCCGAAGACTGGAACGGTCTGCGTCGGTGAGAGCTCCTCATAGGCGAAGCCGCGCACGCTGCGATCGCCGCCTGCGAAGAAGCGCATCGAGCCGGGCAGGTCGTTGAATCGCGACACGATGGTTGCGCCGAATTCATCGCGCAGCAACAAGTGCCATTTCGGAAAGAGATCAAAACTGCGCTCGGCCTGCAGGTGCAATTGGATGAACTCTGAGTCTGAGCCGAAAGCGGGGGCGGAGCCGCGCAGCTCCGCGGTGAACGTACGGGTGAAGAGGTCCTCGCCGAGATAGCCCTTGGGGACGGTTGCCAGCTCAATCCCCGGCACAAAGAGCTGGTCGGTAAAGCGCTCGGCGACGTCTTCGGTGATCGCGTGCACCGCATTCACGTAGTAGACGGCCTGCCAGCTGCCGTGCACCTGGGTGATGCTCGGCCCGATGGAAACGTCCTTGGTCACCAGATCGCCCGGCTGCTGATTGTTGATCGAGAATTCGAAGGTCAACTTTTCAAGCGCCGGGTCGCCGATCGGTATGATGTAGTCGGACTTGAGCTGCGTCTGCCGGGATGCTTCCTGCAAGGTCGTGTTGAAGCGATGACCCTCCTCATTGACGCGCCGATCCTCCCAGGCGAGTGTGGCGCGCGGGCCGGTATCAGTCCCATAGCCCGGCCCGATCGAATAGCGATTGCGCTTATTTGCCTTCGCGGTGATCTTGATCGGCACGATATGCTGCACCCGATTCGGTTCGCCGGGCAGCACTTCGAGAGTTGCGAAATACTGACTGTCATCAAGCGCAAATTGCGTGCGCAATAAGAGCGACATGTCGAAAAAGTCGCCTTCCTTGTAGCGCAGATAGCGGCGCACCAGAGAATTTTTGACCGTGTCCTGCTCGATGGTGGTCTCGCCAAAATAGTAACGTGCACCGGTATCGAGCGTCAGGGTCACGCGCGCCGTGTGCTTCTGCGGATCCACCAACATTTCATTGGCGGCCAGGTGTGCATCAAGGTATCCGTAGGTCGCCGCAGTGCGCCGCAGGTCGTCCTTGATCTGCTCATAGGCGGCATGGCTCAAGCGTGCCCCCACGGACAGCGGCAGATGCGTAGTGATGCGCTCGAAGAGTGGGTCGTGCTCTCCGGGCCCATGAACTTGCACATCGACGCTCTCCATGATCACGGGTTGCCCGGGATCGATCTGGATACGCACGCGCCAGTTGCCCTTGCCGCGGTCTTCGAGATTCGCTTCGACCTTCGGGTCGTAGTACCCAAAGGGCTTCAGCGCCGCCTGGACCTCGCGATCGACGCGATTGAGCAAACGATCAAGCGTATCGCGGTCGATATTGGGCCGCTTTTTGTAGCGCGCGAAGCTTAGGTAGGTGAGGACGTTGCGGCGCAGCTCCTCATTGACTCCCTTGACGTCGACATCGATGTCGGCCCACGCCGGTCCACAGAGGAGCAGGCAGCCGATGACCATCGGAATTCGACTGCGCCGCAGCGCCCGCAGCAGGGGAATATGCTCGGCCATCGAGCCCCGCGATCATAAAGTTAGAATTCTAGAGCCTCACGGGCCGCCCCGCTTGCAGCTCTTCATAGCGTTCCAGTGAGACACCACGGGTTCCAACCCGGCGCGCTGCTCGCTAGGGCCAATCGGCAGCGTTCAATTCGACTTCAGTTTCCCCGCTGCAATCCCCCTGGGGATCGAAGCGACGCTCGATCAGATGCAAGGCACCGCTTGCAGCTAGCAGCACGGCGGTCGAACAGCGCGTGCCGTAGAGCGGGTGCAGCACGAACGGTGCGGACAGTGCTCGGCGCCACTCGGGCGCGAGTTCCGCAGGATACGCGTTATCGCTTGTGGCGCTGGGCGTTCGATCATCCAGTAAGGCGAGTAGTTCCCGCGCGTTGGTCTGCGCTGCGCCGGTGAGCCAAGTTTCGAAGCGATTGCGTACACGCGTCAGCTTCGGCCAAGGTGTGTCCAAGTACCGATTGCTGAGCCCATATATTCCAGGCGCCAGAGGACGCGCAAAGTCAGACGCACGATTTGAGGCATACCAGAGCTCATGTTCATCCCCGAGAAGCAGGTTGAAGCCGGCGAACTCGGATGCAGTGGACTCAAGAGTTGCGAGAAAGCTCTGCGGAGGCTCCTGAGCGCGCAGGTAGTCGGGAATCAGACGGCCGCGGGACGGCCCCGCAGACTGTGATGCAGGCCACTCACGAAAGTTGGTCACGACGGCGAAGCGGCGCTGCCGATCGACGCCGAGCCACGTGCCGCCGGCTGCAAGATCACGACCCGCAAGAATTTCCAGATCCGCCCACTTGCCCAGGGGCGCGGCGGGTCGCGCGTGAAATTCATCGCGATTGGCCGCGAGAATCAAGCGATAGTGAGGGTGAACCTGCCAGGCGAGCACTAAGAGACACAAGATGCGGCGCCCGGGATAAATCAGTCGGGACTATTGGCAGCGCCGGCGAGCCACGTACTGATCAGGCGGTAGGAGATCGAATGCGCTGGCGGCAGCCCGGCCGCACCCGCGTCGATCTCGGTACGGG
>PLIX01000036.1 GCA_003140135.1 Gammaproteobacteria bacterium | reverse complement strand
GGATCGGAGGGCAGGTTGAAAAAGAAACCGCCATTGCCGGTGTACTCGACGTAGATATCGATCTGGCCAGCAAGGAGCGCCTTGCGGACGACGTAGGTCGCACCGAGCGCCGTGCGATCCACGGTCTGGATCGAAGCCGCATTGAGCAACATGCGGATCATTTGGCCGATCATCACGGACTCGCTGGAGAGCTTCGACGAGACCACCACCGCCCCATGAACCGGGGCCGACGTCCCGAGCAGCAGCGCCGCGCTCACCATCAGCGACTTTAGGATTTTTGACACCGCGTACCTCCGTGCCGAACGCGCCGGGTGCGGCTGTGAATGTCACCCAATGCTTGGAATTGACCCTATCATTGCAGCATCCGCCCCACGATACGCCCCGAACGGGCCAAGGCGAACCTATGACAGAAATTGAAGCCCGGGCATCCTCTCGTCGACGCGACCGCGGCCGCGCCCCCCGCTCCACGGGCCCTGCGCTTGCGCCCCTGCCGCGGCTCGCCAGTCCGTGGCCGCCATTGGAAATCCTGAGCCCCGAGCAGGTGGAACGCATTCTGGTGGCGGCGTTTCAGGTTCTCGAGGAGGCGGGGCTCGAAATCCGCAGCGCCGCGGCTCGTGAGGTCTTCCGGCGCAACGGCGCGCTCGTCGACGACGAGACCCAGATGGTGCGCCTGGGGCGGGACATCGTTGAGGCGCACTGGGTGCAGGTACCGGAACGCTTCGTACTGCATGCGCGCGATCCGGAGCGTCACTTGCACGTGGGCGGCAATGTGGTCAATTTCGGGCCGGTCACCGGCGCGCCGAACATCAGCGATCTGGAGAGCGGCCGCCGTTACGGCGATCTTGCGGCGTTTCGCAATATCCTCAAGCTTACGCACCGACTCGGCATCCTGCACTGGCAGGGTGGGATCGTGGTCGAGCCGGTCGACGTGGCGGTCGCGATCCGCCATCTTGCGGCCTATCAGGCCCACATTGAGTGCTCGGATATCGTATGGGCCGCACGCGGCCTGGGTGGCGTGCAGGCGCAAGACGCCATCGCCATGTCGGCGATTGAGCACGGCTGCAGCGTCGAGGAGCTGGCATTGCGTCCGACGTTGATGACGGTAACGAACGTCAACTCGCCGCGCCGCGTGGACGAGGAGATCCTCGACAACATTATGATCATGGCTCGCCACGGACAATGCGTGGTGATCACGCCCTTCACGCTGATGGGAGCCATGGCGCCGGTCACCCTGGCCGGTGCGCTGGTGCAGCAGTCGGCGGAGGCCATGTGCATCATCGCTCTGTGCCAGATGCTGCGCCCAGGGACGCCCTGCGTCATGGGCGGCTTCACCTCGAATGTTGACATGCGCACCGGCTCGCCGGCCTTCGGAACGCCGGAATACGTCAACGCGGTGCTGGCCACCGCGCAGATCGGCCGCCGTCTCAAGATTCCGGTGCGCACCAGCGCAGTGAATGCTTCGCCGGTCGTCGACGCCCAATCCACCTACGAGACCGCCTTCTCGCTGCAGGCAGCCATCCTAAGCCACAGTCATCTCATCAACCATGCGGCGGGCTGGCTCGAGGGCGGATTGTCAGCGTCGCTGGAAAAAATCATCGTCGACGCCGAGATGCTGCGCGGCTGGGCGGAAATCTTCAAACCGGTGACCTTCAGCGACGACGACCTCGGCGTCGAAGCCATCAAGGGCGTCGCGGCGGGCGGCCATTTCTTCGGTGCGGCCCATACGCTCGCGCGCTACGAGCACGCGTTCTATCGCCCGTTGCTTTCCGATTGGTCAAACTTCGAGAATTGGACCGAGGCCGGCGCGCGCAACGCAACCCAGCGTGCCACCGGCATCTGGAAGAAGCTCCTGGCCGAATACGTGCCGCCGCCACTGGATCCGGCGATCAAAGAGGCCATTGAGGCCTATGTGGCTCGCCGGACGATCGAGCTTGGGTGCGCGAGCGGATGAGCATCGCAGTAACCGCGGGGTTGTTTGACGACCCGGAGCGCACGTAACCATGATCGCTGGGATCATGAATGCCCGCATGTACGCGGTGACTCCAGAGGTTGAAGCCGGATGGCAAACCCTGCTCAGTCACATCACGGCCGAGGCCGGCGTGCCGCTTACCTACTTGCCCTATCCGGCGCCGCAGCCGCTTGAGGACCTGTGGTCGCGGCGCGATCTGGGCTGCGCATTGATGTGCGGCTTTCCGATCGCTTTGCAGCATGCGCCGGTCATTCCCATCGCAGCTCCCATCCCGCGCGCCTCGTGGGCGGCGGGCCTCCCCGTTTATCGCTCGGACCTGATTGTGAGGCGGGACGCGTCGTACCAGACGCTTGCGGACACGTTCGGAGCGCGCGCAGGTTGGACAGTGCAGCACTCCCAATCCGGATTCAATGCGTTCCGGCATCACCTCCTTGACTATCGAACGCTGGAGCGTCCGACTCTCTATGCGCAGATGACCGGCAACCTCGTGACTGCGCGCAACATTCTCGACAGTGTGAGGGAAGGGCGGATTGACATCGGCCCGCTCGACGCCTACTGGCACCTGCTCATCGCCCGGCACGCGCCGCAACTGACCACGGGCATTCGCGTGCTAACCTCAACCGAGCTAGCGCCGATACCCGCCTTCGTCGCCTCATCTGCCACTTCGGCAGGCGAGGTCGCGCGGCTGCGGGCCGCCTTCACAAGCGCGGCATCACGACCTTGGTTCGCACCGTTGGGTGAGCTTCTTCTCCTCGATGGCTTTGCCGGGGTGACCGAGAAAGCCCATTTCGCGATGCTGCTCGAATGGGATCAAGCGGCGAAGGCAGCCGGGTATGACTTGCCCGCCTGATCTTCTGTGGGCGCAGCAGGCTTGCAGCATGTGTTCAAAGAGGGGCCGTGATCATGGTTGATGCATTGTCGTGAAATCGTCTGTGAGAGCCGTTGTCATCGGTGGTGGCGTCGTGGGGGCGAGCGTTCTGTATCACCTCGCCAAGATCGGCTGGAGCGACGTGATGCTGATCGAAAAAAGCGAACTGACCTCCGGTTCGACGTGGCATGCGGCCGGCGGCATGCATACGTTCAACGGCGAGGCCAACATCTCGCGGCTGCAGAAGTACACGATCGACCTGTATCGCGAGATTGAGGCGCTGTCCGGCCAGTCGTGCGGATTGCATCCGAACGGGGGCCTCATGCTCGCGGCGACGCAGGGCGAGCTCGACAGTTTGAAACTGATCTGTTCGCGCGCCCGCTACCTGGGCATGCAAACCGAGATGATCTCGCTCGATGAGGCGCGGCGCTTCAATCCACTGATCGACACGCGTCACTTCATCGGCGCGCTGTGGCGGGCCGATGGCGGTCATTGCGACCCCTCAGGTACGACCCAAGCCTACGTCAAAGCGGCGCGCCTGTTGGGAGCCTCAGTGGAACGCTTTACGCGCGTGCAGTCGCTTGCACAGCGTAGCGACGGCTCATGGGATGTCGTGACCGACAAGGGCACGGTGCATGCCGAGCATGTCGTCAATTGCGGGGGCCTGTGGGCGCGTGAGATCGGTCATATGGTCGGCATCGAGCTGCCGGTGCTGGCGATGGAACACCACTATCTCCTGACCGAAGACATACCCGAACTTACGGGCCGGGACCAGGAGATCGTCAACACCACCGATTACGCGGGCGAGATCTATATGCGCCAGGAGCGCGGTGGGGCACTGATCGGCACGTACGAACCTCATGGGGTCGTGTGGTCGCCGCTTCAGACGCCGGGCGACTTTTCAATGCAACTGCTGCCCGACGACTTCGAGCGGCTCGCGCCCTACTTTGAGGTCGGCTTCCAGCATTTTCCGGCGCTGGGACGCGTGGGCATCCGCAAGGCGGTCAACGGCCCATTCACCTTCGCACCAGATGGCAATCCTCTGGTCGGGCCGGTGCGCGGCGTCAAGAACTTCTGGGTTGCGTGTGCGGTCATGGCCGGATTCAGCCAGGGCGGCGGCATCGGTCTCGTGCTGTCGCGCTGGATGGCGGAAAACGATCCGGGGCAGGACATCATTTCCATGGACGTCGCGCGGTTCGGGTCATTTGCCACGCCTAAATACTCATCTATCAAGGTGCCCGAGAACTATTCGCGCCGATTCCGCCTGGCCTATCCCAATGAGGAACTTGCCGCCGCCCGCCCGGTGCGCCGTTCGCCGATTTACGACCAGCTGAAAGCAGCCGGCGCCGTGATGGGTGCAAACTTCGCTCTGGAACATGCACTGTGGTTCGCGCCGGAGGGCGTCGCGCCCACCGAGACGCCGACCTATCGCCGCTCGGAAGCCTTTCCCTTCGTGCGCGCCGAATGCCAGGCAGTGCGTGCCACAGTCGGTGTCTACGAAACGACCAACTATGCCAAGTACGAGGTCAGCGGCCGCGGGGCGCGGACGTGGCTCAACCGGGTGCTGGCCTGCCGCATACCCCGGCGCGGGCGCATGCGACTCGCTCCCATGTTGAGCCCTGCAGGAAAAATCATCGGCGACTTCTCGATCGCCTGTCTTGCCGAAGATCGATACCTCATCATGGGCTCGGGCTTTGCCGAGGAGTTTCATCTGCGCTGGTTTTGGCAGGCTGAGCCGCCGGCTGATGTATTCGTTCGCTCCGCCGCCTCCACACTCGCCGGCGTATCGATCGCGGGTCCGAAGTCAAGGCAGCTCGTCCAGCGCCTCGTGCGGGATGAGCTGTCAGCTGCTGCTTTCAAATTGTTTGATGTCAAGGAGACGGCGGTGGGCTTTTCACCCGCCATCCTGACGCGCGCCGGGTTCACCGGCGAACTGGGCTACGAGATCTGGACCACACCTGACTATTTCGCTTCCCTCTATGAGGACGTGTGGAATGCGGGGCAGGATTTGGGGCTGCGGCATTTCGGCGGCCGCGCCTTGTCGAGCCTGCGGCTTGAGAAGGGCTACGGCTCGTTCAACAAAGACTTCCGGCCCGATTACACGCCCGCTGAAACCGGGCTCGACCGGTTTATCGATTTTGACAAGCCGGATTTCGTCGGTCGCGCCGCCGCACTCGCCGAGCGTAGCGCAGGTCCGAAGCGGCGATTCGTAGTCATGGAGGTCGACGCCGCCGATGCGGACGTGATCGGCTACGAGTCAATCATGAAGGACGGCGCAGCAGTCGGCTATGTGACCTCGGGCGCCTACGGCCACTGCATCGGCAAGAGCCTTGCCGCCGGCTACGTGCCCGCCGCGCTCGCCCGCGACGGCGAGCGCTTCGCGATCGACATCCTGGGCGAGATCCGTGCCGCTACCATCCGGATTGAGCCTCTGCACGATCCAAAGGGGCTGCGCTTGCGTGGGTAGGAGCCAGCGGTTCGGCCGGTGCCCCGAAGTGCAGCGTCTCGCCCGTGAGCCGAGAAGTTGCCGGCTAGGAAATCGTCTCGCGAGTGACGAAGCCAAATTCAGCGGCACTATGGGTCAGTGTGTCCCAGAAACTACCGGCAAGACTGCGGAACACGGCGATCTCAAAAACCGGTAAGCCTTCGGCAGAATCCTCCAGTCGCCACAGCGTCGCGCCGATATGCGACGCCGTCGTCGAGGCGACGTCGCCCGGTGCGAAGGCACGCGGGTGCAGGTCAATCGGCAGGACCTTGGCCAAGGTCTCCCGCAGTTTCGCTCCTGTCAGGCGCAACATCGCGTAGCCACTACTCTGGTCCGCAACCGACGCCGTATCACCGACGGCCTCTTTAAGGGTCAGGGCAAAGGCGTTGCCGCGCTCTTCGCTCGACGCAAGCCACGTTGCCGGGCCGAGCCCGGCAAAGGCGACAGTGCCGGCCGCGATGCGTCGCGGCCCACGCGGCAGCTCGATGCCGAAACGCTCGCGAACTCGTGCTGTGAGTGCTGCGAGGCATCCCTTACGGACGAGGACGGCGGCGAGCGCAAGACCGTCGCGGTCGGCGACCACAACGCCGCCATATGGAGTGGATGAAAACGCAAGATCGGTAAAGGGTGCGCGCGCAGTGAGGGTGTCATCAGCCATCGGTCATTACAGATTCGTTGAAATTGAGAATGGAATGTGTGAGGTCAGCTCTGAAGCCGCGCGCCTTCTGGATCAAAGAAGACGGATGCGACGACTTCGACGTCCACATCGCCGCCGCGTATTGGGCTATGTGCGCGGATGCGCTCGCCAAGCCGCTCTTGACCGCGTACGAGCAGGCCCAAGCCGATCCAGTGCCCGAGCATTGGCGAGAAGGCAACCGACGTGACGTAGCCTTGGTCATTCTGCAGCGATACTTCCGCGCCCAGCGTGAGGAAATGCGCGCCGGCGTAGAGCCGCGCTGACTTGTCGGTGGGCTTTATTCCGACGAGTGCCGCGCGGTTGGCGTCGGCGAGGCCGGCTCTGCGCGCCAGCACGCGGCCGATGAAGTCCTTCTTCTTTGACATCATCCTGCCCAGACCCAGATCGGCAGCGGTGGTTGTGCCGTTGAGTTCATTGCCGGTCACATGGCCCTTTTCGATGCGCATGGCCCCGAGCGCCTCGATGCCGTAAGGCGTGATACCGAAGTCTTCTCCCGCGGACATGATGGCGCGGATGGCGGCGTCGCCATAACGCGCCGGAACCGCCAGCTCATAAGCAAGCTCCCCGGAGAATGAAATGCGGAAGAGCCGCGCCGTCACACCGCGCCAGGAGAATTCCGCGCAGGCAAGGTAGGGAAAGGCGGCGTTCGATACGTCAATCGCATCGCCCAGCAGCCGCTCGAGGAGACGCCGGGCGTTCGGACCTGCGATGGCGTACTGCGCCCACTGCTCTGTGACCGACACGATTTGTACGTCGAGTTCGGGCCAGAGGACTTGCCGAGCATGCTCCAGATGGCGCATCACCTTGGCGGCGTTTGCGGTCGTGGTCGACATGAGGTACTGCTGGGGCGCGAGACGCGCGCTCGTGCCATCGTCCAGAACCAATCCGTCCTCGCGCAGCATCAGTCCGTAGCGCACCTTGCCGATCGGCAGAGTTGAGAACAGATTGATATAGACGCGGTCGAGGAATGCGGCGGCATCCTCACCCTGGATGTCGATCTTGCCCAAAGTCGATACATCGCAGACGCCCACGCCCGAGCGTACAGCCCGTACTTCGCGTGTGATGATCGTGAGCCAATCCGTCTCCCCGGGTGCGGCGAACCATTGCGCACGCAGCCATTCGCCACTCTCCATGAAGGTCGCGCCGCGCCCCTCAGCCCAGGCATGTCCTGAGGTGAGACGCGTCGGTTTGAAGTGCTTGCCGCGGTGAACTCCGGCGAAGGCCGCGAGCGCGACGGGCGTGTACGGCGGCCGCGAGGTCGTGGTTCCGAGCTCAGGGATGGCGCGCTCGGTGAGCGCCGCCATGATCGCGTGCCCATTGAGGCTCGAGGTTTTCCCTTGGTCGGTCGCCATACCGAGCGTGGTGTAGCGCTTCAGAAGCTCGACCGAGCTGAAGCCTTCACGAGCCGCGAGCGCTACGTCCTCGCGGGTGACGTCGTGTTGGAAATCGACGAAGGCCTTCGTCTTGGACTCGCTGACACACCACAGCGGTACCACCGCGGTGAGTTCGTCGGTCACGCGCGGTTCGCGATGTTTGACCGATTTGAAGCCGGTCGCTTCGGCCGCCGCTGCGCCGGCCGCTGCGCCTTCGCGCAGCGCATCCTTAAGGGAGAAAGAGCCCGCCGCGGCACCCACCACGGCCATCCCGCGCGGCACATCCCCCGGGACAAAGGCGGCGATGGCGTCCGACCAGCGGGGGCGTCCTCCCAGGTGAGTGCACAGCGCCACATTCGGATTCCAGCCGCCGGACACGGCCAACGTATCGATCTGCAATTGCGACAGCCGTCCCGCGTCTTCCCGAACCGTGATGCGCTCAAGCGCGCGTGACCCGTGTGCATCGACGACCTGCGCGCCGCAAAAGACGCGCGTGTCGAGGCGCTTCGCCTCTTCGGTGAGAACGGGCGCTACCACGCTGCGCGCGTCGATGATGGCCGCCAGCCGAACGCCGGCAGCCGCGAGGTCGAATGCCGTTTTCCAGCCGTCATCGCTCGTCGTGAAGAGCGCCGCATGGCGGCCGGGGATGACGCCGAAACGATTCACATACGTGCGCACGGCAGAGGCCATCATGACGCCTGGCCGGTCATTGCCGCCAAAGACGATCGGTCGCTCGAGAGCACCGGCGGCGAGTACCGTGCGTTGTGCGATGATCCGCCACAGTCGCTGCCGCGGCTGATGGGCCGGCGGGATCGCCAAATGATCCGACACGCGCTGAAGCGCGGCAAATGTATGCGTCCCTGACATGCCGCCGTCGTAGACGCCGAACACGGTCGTGCGGCGCAAAATGCGCGTCTCAGGGCTCGCGCGGAGTTCGGCCTCGACCTGGCGTGTCCAGGCAGGGCCGCTCACGCCATCGATTTCGTATCGTTCGCCGTTGAGCCGGCCGCCCAAGAGAAAATCCTCATCACAGAGGATGACCCGTGCCCCCGAGCGCGCGGTAGAGAGCGCCGCGGCAAGACCCGCCGGTCCCGCCCCGATGATGAGCACATCGCAGAAGGCATAGGCCTTCTCGTAGGTATCCGGATCGGCCTCCGTGCTCGCGCGCCCAAGGCCCGCTGCGCGCCGAATGACGGGCTCATAGAGCTTCTCCCACAGCACCGCGGGCCACATGAATGTTTTGTAGTAAAAGCCTGCGACAAAGATCGGTGCGAAAAGTGAGTTCACGGCTCCCACATCGAGCGCGAGCGAGGGCCAGCGATTCTGGCTGCGCGCCTCGAGTCCCTCGAAGAGCTCTACCACCGTCGCGCGTGTGTTGGCCTCGCGCCGCGAACCGCTGCGCAGCTCAACCAGCGCATTCGGTTCCTCAGAGCCCGCCGTGAGAATGCCGCGCGGGCGGTGATATTTGAAGGAGCGCCCTACGAGTCTCACGCCCGCGGCAAGTAGCGCGGAGGCGAGCGTGTCGCCGTCAAAGCCTGTGTAGCGCTTGCCGTCGAACTGGAACGACAACGGGCGAATGCGGTCGATGAGCCCCGCTCCTGCGAGCCGGTTCGGTTGCGCGGACTCCTGCGGCCCTGATGCGTTCATGAACCGCCGGATGGAGTCGGAAAGTTGACGGCCAGAATTTCGTGGGTGCGCGTATTGCGCGTCACGCGCAGCCAGCTGCGGCACCCGGAGGCGTGATACCACAGCTCATCATGGGGGCCGGCCGGGTTGTCCCGCACATAGACTGCATTGAAGAATCGCGCCTCAGCGTCGGCCGCATCAGGATCCGGGCGCCTGAAATCGGCATCGCCCAGGTAGGCGAATTCGCTCAAGTCGCGCTCACCGCAGAAGGGACATTGAATGCGCATGAAATTGCCCGGCGTGGCCTGATGTCAATGCAGGTTCGGCTGGGCGCCGACGCCACGCTCGTCGAGAAGATGGCCCGTCGCGAAGCGGTCGAGGCGATAGGCGCGCGCGACCGCGTGCGGCTCATCGCGTGCCAGCAGGTGCGCGAAGCACCAGCCCGAGGCGGGTGTTGCCTTGAACCCTCCGTAGCACCAGCCGGCATTGAGGTACAGTCCCGCAATCACTGTGCGATCAATGATGGGCGACCCGTCCATCGACATGTCCATGACTCCGCCCCAGGAACGCAATACGCGTACGCGTCCAATCGCGGGCATCAATGCCATCGCGCCTTCACAGACATCCTCCACCGTCGGAAGATTGCCGCGCTGGGCATAGGAGTTGTACCCGTCCAGATCGCCGCCAAAAACGAGGCCGCCCTTGTCCGACTGACTGATGTAGAAGTGTCCGGCGCCGAAGGTCACGACACCGGGAATGAACGGCTTGATCGCCTCGGATACGAAAGCCTGCAGCACATGGCTCTCGATCGGCAGCTTGAGTCCTGCGAGCTCAGCGACGCGCGAGGTGCTGCCCGCCACCGCCATGCCGATTTTGCCAGCCCGGATGCTGCCACGGGTGGTTTCGACGCCGACGATCGTTCCGGCTTCGCGGATGAAGCCCGTGACCTCGCAGTTCTGAATGATGTCGACACCGCGGTCGCTCGCCGCGCGCGCGTAGCCCCATACGACGGCATCGTGCCGTGCGGTACCGCCGCGTCGCTGCAGGAGGCCCCCATGGATCGGAAAGCGCGCGCCATTGAAATCAAGAAAGGGCAGCATGCGACGTACGGCCTCGGCATCGAGTAATTCGGCATCAACGCCATGCATACGCATGGCATTGCCGCGGCGAGCGTAGGTATCGCGCTGCGCGTCGGAATGATAGAGGTTCAACACGCCGCGCTGGCTGACCATGGCGTTGTAGTTAAGATCCTGCTCGAGGCCCTCCCAGAGCTTCATCGACCATTCGTAGAAGGGGTTGTTGCCGGCGAGCAGGTAGTTCGAGCGGATGATTGTGGTATTGCGCCCGGCATTGCCCGAGCCGATCCAGCCTTTCTCGAGCACCGCGACGTTCGAGATGCCATGTATCTTCGCGAGGTAATGGGCCGTTGCAAGTCCGTGCCCGCCGCCGCCGATGATAACGACATCGTACGCGCTTTTCGGCGCGGCATCCCGCCAGGCCGGACCCCAGGCACGATGACCGGACAGTGCCTGCCGCACGAGGTTGAAAATCGAATAGCGCATCAGTGCGAAGCCCAATCGCGCGGTGGAATCGCCCGCGTATCGTGCCACGCATGATAAGGGGACGGCGGCTCCTGGATAGATATTCCGGTGGGACGTAACGACTGAAGTGAGTTAGCTCAGGAATGCACCGCGCCCGGTTGCGCAGCGCAGGGAGACCGGCGATTAACGGCTGCGCAGCCAGGACGCTGCGCAGCTGCGTGCGGTATCTCAGGCTCAGCGCCGGTGATAGCCCCAGTGCCGATAGCCAAAGCCCGCATGTCCGTAGCCGTAAAAGCCTCGACCGTAGCGAGGGTAGCCACCAAAATAGTAGCCAGCCCCCCAATATCGCCGCGGACCGAAATAGCCTGCAGCTATCACGGGTGGCGCATACACTGCAACGGGAGGGGCTATCCAGACCCCGGCCGCCTCGGCCTTGGGTGTATAAACGCTCGCCGCTGCGCCGATCGAGGCTGCGAGGATGAGAGCGGTTCTGTAACTCATGACGGGCTGACTCCTGGAAAGTTATTCTCTAGGAACCCGAACGACGCAGCCGACGAGCCGTTGACCGGGGCGGATGAACTAATTTTAATTTTTTGGAGCGCCTCACCACGTGGCACCGTCCGTTCCTAAACTTGTGACGATTGCCATTGATGGCGCGACTCACGTCTCCGCACTGATGCAGTGCCCGCCACGATCCAAATGGTGTCTCGTGCTGGCGCACGGCGCGGGAGCAGGCATGCGCCATCCCTTCATGATGGCCGTGGCTGATGACCTTGCGGCGCTCGGCATCGCTACTCTGCGGTATCAGTTTCCTTTCGCGGAAAGGCAAGCCAAACGGCCGGATCCGCCGGAACTTGCCCAGGCCACGGTACGCGCAGCCGTCTCAATGGCCCGCCGACTTGCGCCGGCTCTGCCATTAATTGCTGGCGGCAAGTCCTTCGGTGGCCGCATGACCTCGCAGGCGCAGGCGGCAGCCGCTCTTCCTGAGGTCCACGGCCTGGCATTCCTCGGGTTCCCGTTGCATCCGCCTGGAGCACCTTCGGTTGCAAGGGCAGAGCACCTGTTCAAAGTGCGGATCCCCATGCTCTTTCTCCAAGGTACGAACGACGCATTTGCGAAATTAGCGCTGATCCAGCCGCTCGTCGAACGGCTCGGCAAGGGTTCGGCCCTAACACTGCTCCAGGACGCGGATCATTCCTTCCATGTGCCGGCACGAACCGGTCGTAGCGACACGCAAGTCAGAACTGAAATGCTTACGGCTCTTGCGGCGTGGGCGGACGAGGTGCTTGCGATTGTTTGAGCAATACAGCGTTTATTGGCGCGTCCCCTGTTCAATCACGGCTTGAAATTGGTCGCGTCTCTGCGGCGCTAGTTGGTGCGCAATTATGCCCTTGCGGGTCCTTCCCGACGTTTTGCGCCATCTCGAGTCGATGCGAACTGACGGCGTTGCCGATTGCGACATCGGTGCGAGGTTTCGGGTGTGCCTGCTGCACTGGATCAGTCGCCGTGAGCCCCGGCACCTGCCAAAATCGTCTGCGCGCAAGGCCGCTCCAGGGAGTGATTGCCATAGGGTCGTTGGCAATGCCATGTGCGCCAAAAAGAGACCTAATTGTGCTTGCCAGCTTCCTGACCTGAGCCACATTATTCAATGTTATCAATAATGTAAAACGAAACAAACGATGAAGTTATTCACCGGATTGAAAAAAATCAGGGAGGTTGAAAGACAGAATCTACCCTTCCTCAAGTCCGTCTTCGATCTGGATATCGTCATCGAGATCGGATACGCGGAAGAGCAGGGGCAACCACTGACGCTGAAACAGCTCTTCTTGCTGAATATCTGTTCGCGCACGACGGTGCGCCGCAAATTGGTCCGCCTTATTGAGCAAGAAATCGTAATCCGGCGCAAACATGCGAACGATCAGCGCGCGAGCCTCCTGATGATTTCTCCTTCGAGCGTCAAATTGCTAAGCAAGTATAGCGGCACACTGACATCCATTGCGGTCACGCATTTCAAATAGGCTGCAGATAACCTCTACGCCGGCAGGCGCGGGCGGAACCTGAATAAGGTGCGTGCATATGACGGCAGACTTTACACGATCCAATGATAGCTGCTGTGCCGCATTGAGAACTTTGGTCCACCGGTAACACGCCCGCGACGAATAGTGAGATGGCCACCTTGGCTTCATCGCATAGTCCGAAGCAAAACCATCTTCTTGCTGCGCTTACCGAGGAAGACTACGCGCGCCTGCTGCCTGACCTCGAACCTGTAGCGATGCCGCTGGGATCGGCTCTCTACGAGTCTGGTGGCCATTTGGGCTATCTGTANNACGCCGAGCCGGGCGGTGGTGCAAAGCGCCGGCGACGGCTATCGGCTCAAGGCGAGCATTCTGAAGGGGGAATTCGCGCTTGGCGGGCAGTTCGCACGCTTGGCGCTGCGCTACACGCAGGCGCTGATTACGCAGATGGCGCAGACCGCAGTGTGTAATCGGCATCATGAGGTGGACCAGCAATTGTGCCGCTGGCTGCTGTTGAGCCTGGACCGTTTGCCAGGCAATGAACTGATGATGACGCAGGAGCTGATCGCCGACATGCTGGGTGTGCGCCGCGGGGGAGTAACCGAGGCCGCCGGCAAGTTGCAAGCGGCTGGATTGATTCATTATCACCGCGGCAAAATCACGGTACTGGATCGTCCAAAACTCGAACGGCGCGTCTGCGAGTGCTACGGTGTCGTGAAGAGAGAATATGCGCGCCTGCTGCCGTATTAACTCACCCTCAAAAGCGCACTGCAAACGCAGGCCATCGAACTTGACTTAATCATTCGAGGGATCGGCGCCGCCTGCACCCGCTGCGCCCGCAAACTCGGCTGCCGTAGCGCCCTATCGTCCGCGCGGCCATCCACGACCGGACAAGTTTAGTCCGCCACCGCACAGACGACGCCCTAGATCGCGCGCAGAGTGTCGTAAGGCAGCAGTGCAAGGTGATGACGCCTCCCGCACGGCTTTCGCGGTTATCTCGTCATCAGTCGGGGTGCTTATGGATAATCAATCTGAGTCCGCAGGCTATGCAGCCGTGTGCCTTGAAAATACGGTCGTCCAGCCATTCGAGATCGAACTCGCCAGCAACCCGTGTCGCGTCCGCCGAGCAACCGCTTCCCAGCCCGTGACTTACACGCCTGCCAGGTCCCGTCGCCCATCATGCCAGGCGCGGGCGCGTATCCGACGGATCGCCCGCGAAAGCCTGCTGAGCGATGAGTTTCTGGCGGTGTTTTCCCACGAGGTGCGCAGTTCTCTTGGGGCTATCCACAATGCCGCTCACCTCCTGCGCCTCCTGCATGCCGAGAGCTCAGTAGAGGAGAAGGCGAGACTATTGATCGAACGTCAAGTCGGCCGAATGACTCGACTCGTTGATGACCTGGGTGAATTGTCTCGGAGCAGAAGCGCAGAGACACCCCTGCAATTCGAGCGCATCGACCTGCGCGTCGTCGTCATGCACGCAATCGAGACCGTCGAATCGGATTTGGGTAAACGGAATCATCGTCTTACGACATCGCTGCCGGACATGCCGATGTGGCTCACCGGCGACTCCGGCCGATTGGAGCAAGTACTGGTGAACCTGCTCGTCAATGCGTCGAAGTACACCAACGACGGCGGCGATCTTTGCCTGTCCGTGCAACACAGAGACCACGAAGTCGTCGTACGCATCGGTGACTCCGGAATCGGCATCGCGCCGGATGTTCTTCCGCTGATATTCAATCTGTTCATGCAGGCCGACCACTCATCGCGGCGCGCTGAAGCCGGGCTCGGAATCGGCCTCGCCTTGGTGAAGCGTCTCGTTGAGATGCATGGGGGCAGCGTGACGGCGGCGAGCGCGGGCTTGGGGCAGGGGAGTGAGTTCACCGTTTGGCTGCCGGCGCTTGCCGAGCGCTCGTAGCAGTCGTCACCTTTATTCTCACCGCGCTCGTCGGACGAGCACGTCGTCCCTTCAGGCGATCGGCTTCTCGCCTGACCACGGCATAACATACGCAATAGAGCTGTCCACGTGGGGACGTTTCAGGGCCGGCGGCGTGCCAGCAGATCGAGAAGCGGGATTACGCGGCATAGGCGTCGTCGCACGCGGCTATGTGCGCGAGCGCCCCGACGGGATGGCTCTGCGCGTGCTCTGATGCCTTAGACGAATTTTACCGGAGATCCCTATGTACATCGGTGGCGGCTTAGTTGGAACCATTCTCCTCATCGCTCTTATCGTATTCCTGGTGCGTAGAGTCTGAGTCCTTCATGGCGCGAGTATGGGAGCTGTCCCCAATTATGATGCGACCGAACCTGAATGACAGCTCCGAGATGGCAAAGTCCAAGCCTACAAGTAAGCCGGGACAGGCGAGTCAGCCCAGTACGGTCCCTGCGCAGAATCAAGGCGCCAAGGCCGGCAGGCTGCCGCTCTTCAGAAGATAGAGGCGCACAACGCTGCTCGGCAGCCGTGCGGATTTCCCCGATAGAAAATGCCGCCGATTTCGCTGTGGTTGGTTTCAAAAGGCGCGCGCCTTCGACGTGCTGCGTGCGTTGCCGCATCGACAGCGTTTCTATTGGCTTACTCAGCAGCCTATGCTGCGGAGGGCGGCTACGTCGAACTCGTCCGGCAGGTCGCGCCTAGTGTCGTGACCATTCTCGTTGTAGAACAGCGCGAAGGCGCTGGTCAGCGAGCCGTCGAGCGAGCGAACGCCGCCAGTGACGTTGACGGTGTGCGTGCAATTGTGCGCCGCCTGCTATCAGGCCCCGGTAGTAACCAAGAACCCAGCGCCGGCGATTCCGTGCTGGGGTCGGGTTTCATCATCCGCGCAGACGGGCTCATCGTGACCAATCGCCACGTCGTCGCGGGCGCACGCACGGTACAAGTCAAGCTCGCCGATGGTCGGGAACTGCCAGCCAAGGTGGTTGGGGCCGATGCGGCCACCGACATCGCCCTGCTGAGGGTGAGTGCGGGCCTGCTGCCCGCCCTGCGGCTCGGCTCCTCGGAGAATATCTCAGTCGGTGAGGCTGTCATCGCAATCGGCAATCCGTTCGGTCTCGGTCAATCTGTGACTGCCGGCATCATTTCGGCGCGCGGCCGCACATTGGAGGCCGATCCGTACATTGATTTCCTGCAAACCGACGCGGCGATCAACGCGGGTAACTCCGGTGGGCCCCTCCTGTCGACAGACGGAGCGGTCATCGGCGTCACGTCAGTCATATTCTCGCCGAATGGCGGCTCGATAGGCCTCGGATTCGCCATCCCGGCGGAAACCGTGGCGTCCGTCATCGGAGAGCTCGAGGCCCACGGACGGGTGGATCGGGGCTACCTGGGGATCTCCGTGCAAGCCATGACGCCTGCACTGGCGAGAGCTCTGGGCGTGAATTCCGCTGGAGGCGCGCTCATCACGGCGGTTGAACCGCACGCGCCCGTCGAGAGCACCCTTCGGGTTGGGGACGTGCTGCTCAGCATGGGGCCCAATGCAGTGACCTTCGAGGGTCTGGGCAAAATCGCAGCGAGACTGCGACCGGGTTCCACCGTGGAGGCGACGGTACAGCGCGACGGGCTGCAGCTGTCCATTCCGTTGAAGATCGGCCGGCTCCCCGATCCGCCTAATAGCCCACTGCTGATGGGCGATCAAGACACTTGGGTGCCGAATCTCAGACTGGGAGTGGCCAATACGACGAAGGAGATTCGCAAGGCACTTAAGGCGGATGACGAGACTGGAGGCCTGATCGTGACGCAGCTGCGCCCCGCGGGCGCCGGAGCGCTGGCTGGGCTGAAGATTGGCGACCTCATTACCCACGCGGGAACGAAGCGCCTGGCGGACGTCGGGGATCTTGCGTCCGTTGGCCCGCCATCGATAAAGAACCCGCTGCTGCTGCGCGTCCTGCGTGATGGAGCGCCGCGCTTCGTTGCCGTTACGGGCAGCGATGAGTAACCATCCCGACGCAGACCTAAACCTGAAGTGCAGCTTGCCGCGCCACCTGACCGAAGCGGCCGCTGTTGAAATCGTCAATCGCTTCACCGATCTCTTGCTGCGTGTTCATGACGAAGGGGCCATAGCCGACGATGGGCTCATCCAGCGGTTCGCCGCTGAGTATCAGAAGTGTGGCATCGTTATTGGCCTCGACGCTGAAGTCCTCACCGGCCCGATCCAGCACCGCCATCTGCGCGTCGCGCAGAATCTGGCTGTCGTTGAGTTGCACGGTTCCGCGCAGTACCACGACGGCGAGCGTGCGGCCCGGCGCGACGCTGAAAGCCGCGCGCTTGCCGGGATTCAGACGCACATCCCAGACATCCAGCGGCGAGAAGGTGTGCGCCGGTCCGGCGTGACCGTGAAAGCGACCGGCAATGATGCGCGCGCGGCCCGCACCATCAGGCAGATTCACCGACGGAATATCGCGGTCCAGAATTCCTTGGTAGCCGGGCCTGACCATCTTGTCTTTCGCCGGCAGGTTGACCCAGAGCTGCACCATTTCGAACGGGCCGCCTCGTTGGGTGAAAGCCTGCGAGTGAAATTCCTCGTGGACAATGCCGGCGCCCGCCGTCATCCATTGCACATCGCCGGGGCCGATCACGCCGCCGGCGCCTGAGGAGTCGCGGTGCTCCACCTCGCCTGCGTAGACGATGGTGACCGTCTCGAAGCCCCTGTGCGGATGTTGGCCGACTCCGCGCGGCTGCGTCGCCGGCGTGAACTGGGTCGGGCCGGCGTAATCGAGCAGTAGGAACGGACTGAGATGCTTTCCCAGAGTGTCGTAGCTAAACAGCGAACGGACCGGGAAGCCGTCTCCGACCCAGTGCGGGCGGGGTGCGCTGTGGATGCCGAGAATGGTTTTCATGGCGCTTTCCTGCGGGCGGCTCCCTTGGAAATCAAGCCA
Organism: Gammaproteobacteria bacterium; assembly: GCA_003140135.1. Classification (GTDB taxonomy): domain Bacteria; phylum Pseudomonadota; class Gammaproteobacteria; order Steroidobacterales; family Steroidobacteraceae; genus PALSA-1196. The sequence goes on along the minus strand of PLIX01000036.1, from coordinate 12,407 downwards.
CGACTAAACTTTTGCCCGGGCAGGGCGGAAGGTTTCATGTTCAGCATCTTCGTCTTGTGGCCGATGAAGACTTGGGCGGCAGCCGCTGACCGTGGAGTTTCGCTGTTTATCCGGCTAGGAAACATTCGCGCGCATGGCATCCGCCTTTTTCAAGAGCGCTTCGGCCATGCGGATGCTGGCGTAGTCGATCAAGCGGCCGTCGAGTGACACAGCCCCCCTGCCTTCCCGCGCTGCTTGCGCCATGGCCTCCATGATGCGCGTGGCCCGGGTCACTTCGGCGGCGGATGGCGTGAAAACCTCGTTGCACAGCGCCACCTGCGAAGGATGGATTGCCCACTTGCCCTCGTAGCCGAGCACCGCGGCCCGATTGGCGGCTGCGCGGAAGCCGTCAGGGTCTTTGAAGTCTCCGAACGGGCCGTCGATGGGGCGTAAGCCGTAGGCGCGGCAGGCAACCATCATGCGGGTCTGTGCGGCATGCCAGGGATCGCTCCAGAAATATGCGCGTTTACCATCGGCGTCTTTGTCGGTGAGCACGCCGCAATCGATGTTGACGCCACCGATCACCGTCGTGCGGGCTCGCGTGGAGGCGGCATAATCGGCCACGCCGAACGACATCGCTTCCAGCCGTTTGCTCGACTGCGCGATCGCCTCCACATTGGCCATGCCGAGCGCGGTCTCGATCAGCACCTCGAAGCCGATCCTCTGAGTGCGCTTCTTCGCAGCCTCGATCTGCGTCACTATCATGTCGAGCGCGTACACGTCGGCGGCCACGCCCGCTTTCGGAATCAAAATCATGTCGAGGCGTGGGCAGGCTTCGACGATATCAACCACGTCGCGGTACATGTAATGCGTGTCGAGACCGTTGATGCGGACCATCATGGTCTTTGTACCCCAATGGATGTCATTGAGACCCTGGATGATGTTTTTGCGCGCCTGTTCCTTGTCGTCGGGCGCCACGGCATCCTCGACGTCGAGAAAGACAATGTCGGCCGCGGATTGCGCGGCCTTCTCGAACAAGGCCGTGTTGGACCCGGGCACCGCAAGTTCTGAGCGGTGCAGGCGCGACGTGGCCGGTTCGATGCTGGTGAAGCTCATGGTTGGCCCTCCTGAACAGGCTTCGAATCTGGAACGCTACCCCGTCGCACCAAGACCTGCGGCGGCGCAATTGATCGACATCAGCAGCGCGGTGCGCACGTCCTCGTTGCTCTCGGCGCGGTGGGCGCGGTGGGCGCGCAGCAAGTGCACCTGCTCGCGGCTCACCTCATTAATGGTCTTCAGGCGGCGCGCGAGACGCCGCCGAAATTGCGGGAAGCGCTCGGCAATGCCCGCGTCGCCGGAGATGCGCAGGATCATCTCGCAAGTGAGCCGGTATTCCTCCGCGATGCGCGAAAAGATCGGCTCCCGCACGCTCTCATCCTCCACCAGCCCGGCGTATTCACCGGCGATCGACAGATCAACCTGAAGCAAGGTGCGCTCCACGTCATCGAGAATGAGACGGAACAGGCGGGCTTCGCGAAACATCCGCTTGAGAAGTTCCAGCCCGCGCTCCTTGCGCACGTCAAGAAAGGCCTTGATGCCGCTGCCGACTCCAAACCAGCCCGAGAGCATGTGCCGGTTCTGCGTCCACGCGAACACCCAGGGAATCGCCCGCAGGTCGCCGAGCGTTTTCGCCTGTGTACGGCGTGCCGGCCGCGAGCCGATGTTCAGCAGCGACAATTCCTCGAGCGGACTCGAGTCCTGCAGGTAGGCCAGCATCGTCGGCAGTTCCATCAGCTTGCGGTAGGCGGACCACGCCGTGCCGGAGAGCGCCTCCATCGCTTCATGGAATTCGTGCACCGGAATCAGCGCGGCTTCGCGTTCCGAGCGCAGCACATGTTCGACGACCGACGCGCCCAGCAGCTCGATCTGATACGCCGCGGTGCCGCGGTTTGCATATTTGAAGGAGACCACCTCTCCCTGCTCGGTGACCCGGAATTGGCCTCGGATCGAACCTGCAGGCGATGCGGCAATGGCGCGTCCAGTCGGTGCGCCGCCGCGGCTCACCGAGCCGCCGCGGCCGTGGAAGAACGCTATCGCCACGCCATGCTCGCGGCCGAGACGCGTCAAGCTGCTCTGCGCTTTCGCCAGTTCCCAGTGCGCGGTGAGGTAGCCGCCGTCCTTGTTGGAATCGGAGTAGCCGATCATCACCTCCTGAATCCTGCGCTGCACATGCAAGCTGCGCTGCACGAGCGGTACGGCCAGCAACTCTTTCAGGATTGCGGCGGCCCTGCGCAGATCGGGAATGGTTTCGAGGAGCGGGACGATCGGTAAGGTGCAGCGCTCGACCGCGGCCGCATCTGAGAACAGACCGCCTTCCTTCGCCATGAGATAAACGCCCAAGATGTCAGCGGCGCTGCGGGTCATGCTGAGGATCAAGGCACCGAAGGCTTCGCGGTCGATGTCCTCGCGCATGCGGGCGATGGTGCGGAAGGTCGCCAGTGTTTCCGCAGCATCCGCTGGCAAACCTTCGTACCGGCAAGGCTCGCTGCGAGCCGTACCGAGTTCAGAGAGCAACCACTGCTTCCATTCTGCGGACTCGGCGGCGGGCGCTTCGGCGCCGCCGTTCCTGAGACGGAACATCGCGGCCAGCGTCTGGTTGATGCGCATGCTGCTTTCGCGCACGTCGAGCCGCACGGTGCTGAACCGGAACACTCCCACTTCTCGGCGCAGCGGCAGGAGGAGGGCATCGGACAAGCGCTGCGCGCCGCCGGCGGCAAGCGCGTTGCGCATCAGGTCGATGTCGTCCATCAGGCGGTCGGCATTACTGTAGCCGGTGCTCTCGGATGCGGGCTCTTCGCGTTCGGCGTGGCCGATGGTGACGTCGATGCGCGCCAGCATGCAACACAGGAACTGGCGGAAGATTTCGCCGCGATTGCGCGCCCCGAGAGCCTCACCGCCGGGTGCCGCTTCGATCGCCTCCGCCACTGCCTTGCGGAACGCATCCGGCAGGATCAGCGCGTGGTCCTCGATGCTGAGATTGCGCACTAAGTCCAGCAGGCGGGCGCGATAGCGGCGCAGGCTCGCGAGCCGCGTCTCCCACAACGTGCGGCGGGTAACTTCGCTCGTGACGTAGGGATTGCCGTCGCGATCACCGCCGATCCAGGAGCCGAACTGGAAGAACAGCGGCACCTCAAAAGGCTCTTCGGGAAACTGCCTCGCGAATGCGCTTTCGACCTTGGCAAACATCTGGGGCACGACGTCGAAGAGATTTTCATTGAAGAAATACAGGCCCCATGCCACTTCCTGCGCGACGGTGGGCTTGGCGAGCTTGAGCTCGCCGGTGAGCCAGAGGAGCTCGATTTCATCGCCCATGGCGCGGATCAGGTCCTGCCGTTCGCGATCCGTCCAGCGGGGGGATTCGAGATCGAGCAGGCGCAAGTAAATGCGCCGATGGCGCTCGAGCACGGTGACGCGCTTGGCTTCGGTCGGATGTGCCGTGATCACCGGCCGCACGCGCAGCCCAGAGAGCGCCTCACGGATCTCCGCGCCCGTAATACCCGCGGCCGCAGCGGAGGCAAATACGCCAGCGAACGTGCCGCGCAGCTGCTCGTAGCCGCGCTCGCGTTCGACCTCACGGCGGTTGCGCATGTCACGATTCTGTTCTGCGATCGCCAGCAGTTGAAACCATATGCCCTGGGCCTGCAGCGTGCGCGCGAGCAGAACCGCGGGCATGTCGGCGGTCGTGCGCTCCTCGCGCAGCACGGCTGCGACCTGCGGCTCGTAGCGTTGCACCACGCCCACCAGCAAATCGAACAAAAGCGCCGAGCGCGAGAAGTTTCCAGGCGGCTCGCCTGAGTGGGCAGCGGTACCGACTTTTACGGCAGGACTATTCAAGACAGCGGCTCCTAAACGCCGCATCCCAAGAACGACTCATCGCGGCGAGGCGAATCCGGCACGCGTTTAGCCCGCCGTGCGCAGCGCGCGCGCGACTGTCGAGCCGATTTCAGCCGCGCTCGGCACGACGAGGAGGCCGTACGACTTCATGATCTCCGCCTTCTCCGCGGCGCTGTCGCCTTCGGCGGAAATGATGGCGCCGGCATGGCCCATGCGACGGCCCTTCGGCGCTGTCAGCCCGGCCACGTAGCCGACTACCGGCTTGGTCATGTTCTCCTTGACCCATTTCGCCGCCTCCGACTCCTGCGGGCCGCCGATTTCTCCGATCATGATGACGGCCTTAGTTTCCGGGTCCTGCTCGAACAGCATCAGGTGATCGAGGAAGGAACTGCCGTTGATCGGGTCGCCGCCGATGCCGACACTGGTCGTGACGCCGATGCCCAGCGCCTTCATCTGCGCGCCAGCCTCATAGCCCAACGTTCCGGAGCGGGAGACGACACCGACATTGCCGCGGATATAGATGTTGCCCGGCATGATGCCGAGCATCGCCTTGCCAGCGCTGATGATGCCCGCGCAGTTGGGGCCGACGATGGTGGTGCGCGCGGCTTTCGGATAGCGCCGCAGGTAGCGCTTGACCCGCATCATGTCCTGCGCAGGGATGCCATCAGTGATGATGCAGACGAGTCTGAGTCCCGCATCCGCGGCCTCCATCAGGGCGTCTGCCGCGAAGGCCGGAGGCACGAAGGCGAGACTGGCCTCGGCGCCGGTGGCTTTCACCGCGTCTTTCACGGTGTTGAAGACCGGGCGTTCGAGATGTATCTGACCGCCCTTGCCCGGCGTGACACCGCCCACGATGCGGGTGCCGTACTCGATCATTTCCTTGGCGTGGAAAGTCGCCTTGTCACCCGTGAACCCCTGCAGGATCACCCGCGTGGTCGCGTCGATTAGGATGCTCATGTGACGTCTCCGCCGCGAGAGGCCGCAACCACCTTACGCGCCGCCTCGGCGAGCGTGTCGGCCGTGATGATGGGCAGGCCGCAGTCGCGGATGATCCGCTTGCCTTCCTCGACGTTGGTACCAGCGAGCCGCACGACGAGCGGCACGCGCAGACCCTTGGCCGCCTGCACCACGCCCTGCGCTACCCAATCGCAGCGGTTGATGCCAGCGAAGATGTTGACCAGAATCGCTTTCACGCTCTGATCGGAAAGCACCAGATTAAATGCCGCTGCAACGCGCTCCGGCGAGGCGCCGCCACCGACGTCGAGGAAGTTGGCGGGCTCGCCGCCGGCGTGCTTGATCATGTCCATGGTCGCCATCGCCAAACCGGCGCCATTGATGATGCAGCCGATGTCGCCGCTTAAACCCACGTAGTTGAGACCGAACTCTGCGGCCCGCGCCTCGCGCGGATCCTCTTCGGCCGAGTCGCGCATTTCGGTGACCTTAGGTCGCCGGAACATGGCGTTGTCATCGAATGACATCTTGGCGTCCAGCGCCAGCACGCGATCGTCCCGGGTTACGACCAGCGGATTAACCTCCACCATCGTCGCGTCAAGATCGCGGAAGGCGCGGTAGCAGCCCATGATTGCGGTCACCGCCTGGCTGACCTGTTTTATATTGAGGCCCAATCCGAACGCCAGTTCGCGCGCCTGGAAGCTCTGCAGCCCCACCGCCGGATCAACCTGCTCCTGCAGGATGGTTTCGGGGCGGCTGAGTGCGATCTCCTCGATCTCGACGCCGCCTTCCGCCGAAGCAATTACGCGGATGCGTTCGATCCTGCGGTCGAGAACGAGGCCCAAGTACAACGCGCGCACGTAGGGTTCGGCTTTCTCGACGTAGAGCCGGTGCACGACTTTGCCGCCGGGGCCGGTTTGGTTGGTCACGAGCGCGGCGCCGAGCATTCCCTTCGCCGCGGCGGCAACCTCCTGGTAGGTGCGGCAGAGTTTGACGCCGCCGGCCTTGCCCCGGCCGCCCGCATGAATCTGCGCCTTGATCGCCCAGTGCCAGCCGCCCAGTTCCGTGGCGACGTAAACGGCCTGTTCGGGACTGTATGCCACGCCGCCGGGCGGCACTGTCACGCCAAAGCCGGCCAGAAGTTCTTTTGCCTGATATTCGTGTATGTCCATTGCACCCCCAGTGCCGCCCGCCGGTTCATGCGTCAGCAGGGGCCAGCTGGCGCCCGTGCCTTTGCGACTTGAACCCATTTTTTCCGGGACATTACTTTACACGGGCTCGCTCCGGACCGTGCAAAACTCGCCGAGACGCTGCGGCGCAATCAAGAGAAACACAGGAAAGCTTACGGACCTGCACCAGGCCTGCCGCTCAAGTGGCGGCCAGCGCCATTTATGGCACAGCGATTTTGGCCGCCGCACGCCATCGCCGTCGGTACAATCGCGGTTGGAGCAGTCTGTGCTGTTAAACGGATCAGCCGCGCCTGCGGCCTGCTCACACCCGCAGCGAACTCTTCCTGCTGCATTTTTTAAGCGCGCTTCAAGGAGCGGCCGTGAATAAGCTCACTGTACTTTCATTCCTCGTTGTCGCTACGGCTCTGGAAGCGTTTGGCGATGCCATCGTGCGGTTGGGGCTCAATCAGGAAGGCTACGCGGGGCGCATATGGCTGTTCGTGGCCGGGGCAGTTTTGCTGTTCGGTTACGGCCTTTCGCTGAACCTCGCACCTCTTGAATTCGGGCGAGTTGTCGGTCTGTATATTGCAATTTTATTTGTCGTCTGGCAGGTCATCAATTTCGCGGTCTTCCGAGCGCTGCCTGGCCTGCCGATTCTCCTGGGAGGTGCACTCATAATTGTCGGGGGCAGCATAGCGACATTCTGGAGGCATTAGCCGATGTGATCGCAGATCGATCATAGTTTGAAGCGCATCGGCAGCCAGCGCGATCCGGGTAGTGCGCCGCGTGTGAGGCAAGTCGCAGGTTCACGCACGGATCACCTCGATTCGTGTGCTACCGCACCGTCCGCCGCGCGGAAAGCCTAGTTCAATAAAATAAGACGCCATGGATGGACCCGAATGCATCAGAACATACTTCTAATTCAGGACGATCCCGCGCATCCCACCGCCGTTCGCGAAACGCTGGTGAATTTAAGCGACCGGTCCTTCCAGATGGAATGGGTTGGACGCTGGCGCGAGGGCCTTAAACAACTCGCCGACAGAGAAAATCAGAATAAGGAGCGGCGCGATGGTATCGCGGCGGTGTTGATGGCGCTGACATGGGCGACCCGAGGTGAAGACCCTAAACAGCCGGCTCGATCCTATGGGCCACGTGAACGCAAGGCCGAATGACACGCTTTCTCCGCCGCGGCTTGCTTTGCATCCTTGCCTGCCTCTGCGGGCTGTTTCTGGGGGAGGCCTTACACGCTTCCGTGAAGTCATGACCGACAAGGGCGCGGTTCGGGGCCTGGTGCGCAACGGAGTCCGGGAGTTCAAAGGCATCCCGTACGCGGCTGCACCCGTTGGCAAGCTACGCTGGCAGACACCTCAAGAGAGAGCGCCTTGGACGGCCGTCCTGGACGCCACCAAATTCGGCAGCAGCTGTCCTCAGGTGGCCCGCTACGGTCTCACTGAAGCAAGCTATGAGGAAGACTGCCTCACGCTCAATGTCACCGTTCCCGGTGTGGCTCTGAATCGAAGGGAATCGGGAAAGCTTCCGGTAGTGGTGTGGATCTACGGCGGGGCCTTTGTCGGCGGATCGAGTGCCCTGTATCCCCTCGAGCACATGGCAAAGATCGGAAATGTGATCGTCGTTTCCATCAACTATCGCATCGGGGTGTTTGGATTCATGGCACATCCAGCCTTCGATCGAGCAACTGATGGGGATTATGGGCAGGCTGACCAGCGGCAGGCGCTGCTCTGGGTCAAGCGCAACATCGCAAGCTTCGGCGGTGATGCGGCTAATGTGACCATCGCAGGAGAGTCTGCGGGCGCAGCATCGGTGTGCGTTCAGATGCTCGCGCCGGTCGCCGCGAAGGGTTTGTTTCAGAAGGCGATTGTCCAGAGCGCCGGCTGCGTCCAACACCTGCGCACATTGGATGAAAGCGATCGGATTGGCCTGCGGGTTGCGGCTGAAGTCGGTTGCGCCGATCCGTCAACCGCTCTCGCTTGCATGCGCGCGAAGCCGGTCAGAGCACTCGTGGAGGCTGCCGCTAAAATAGGCGGCAGCGACGTCATGACGTTTGCTCCGAGCGTCGGGACGAATGCGGTCCCCCGTCAGGGCGCGCAAGCGATGGCCAGCGGCCAGTTCGTGCAGGTACCGATGATCAACGGTGGCAACCGTGAAGAGCTTCGGTTGTACATCGCGTACGCGGCGCAGGACGGCAGGCGTGTGACAGCGCAGAATTACGCTGCAAGTCTGCAAGCGGTCTACGGTGACAAGGCATCGCGCGTGCTCGCCGAATATCCATTGAGTCAATTCTCCTCCGCAGCATCTGCTCTGGGCAGTGTGATGTCGGACTTTAGGCCCGATAATGGTTTGAACAACTGCATTTATCTGCAGACCGCAAAGCTGGCAGCAAAATATGTCGCGGTGTACGAGTACGAGTTCGCGGATCCTAACCCGCCGCCGGTGACGAAGGATCCGGGCTTCGAGATGGGAGCGGTCCATTCTGCGGAGCTGCCTTACCAGTTCCCGCATTTCTCCAACACGAAGGCGCTGGACGGTCCGGATCTGAGTCCCGGCGCACAGCAGCTTTCCGAGCGGATGCTCCAGTACTGGACAAGCTTCGCGGCCAAGGGCGTTCCGCACGCGCGCCATACGAGTGCATGGGCGCCTTTTCAGAACGGCACCCACGTCCTGCGCCTCGACCAGGGAGACATTGACTACTTTGATGCCGCCACTGCGCATCATTGCGCGTTTTGGCGGCAGCTGTATCCAGACCTGCTCAGCCGCTGATATCCGATCGAGCTGGCGAACCCCGCCTGCCGTAAGAGTAGTCTCCATGTGACGCACCCTGCGCGGCATTCCTATTGCTAAGAATGCCGCCGTTAACGCGGCCGCCTGGCGGAGGCGGCGGATCTCGAAGCGGCCAGGCGCGCATGGCTTACGACTTGACGGCGGCCGCTACAGCCGCGTCTCGCGCGACCACGGTGTCCGTGGTTCGTCGTATTCGGAGACCTCAGCGTGTTGGCTCCCCGTTCCGGCTCTTTAAACTAGGACCGGTGGCGTCCAGAATGCTCTAATGACCGTTCACGACCGCGTATGACAGACACCCTTCTTGGAGTCCCCAGCGGCAATCCAGGCGCGCGCAACGGTGGGCATGCAGCCCGGGCTCGACTCCAGGGTTCTGGTGGGTCGAGGCTGAGGCGCAGAAGATGACCGCAAATACAGAAAGTTTCGACCGATGGATTCGCGGCGAATTTGTCGAAATGAACACAGCCCTGGAGGAGCTTTATATTGCGCAGAGCGATCGATCTGCAGTCGAGAACATCGGAGACTCGATCAAGAAACCGCTGATTGAGGCAGGCCGCAGCTTCATTCTGCAGCTACTGCAGGAAGGCAACACGGACGAAGGCTTCGATTCGGCCTTTGATCTGCTCGGCAACGTGGGCCTGTATATGGCGGCCTGCCGCCGCCATGACATTACGGAGCCTTCGCGGGAGACCATGTCGCCCCTGACCGAGGCCTCGGGTCTCGCGTTGCATCTGGGCGCATCGATCGGCGTCACGCCGCGCTTCGCCACAAGCCATCTGGCCACGCACAACCTCGCCAAACAAGGCAGGTATAAGAGCTTCACGTCACTTCGCGATGAGTCGATGTTCCTCGAGTACAACACCCGGGGTATTTTCGCTTACAAGCGCGCGGCGGATGCGCTGGTGCGGATTCTCCCGTTGGGCATTTCACACCCCGTTGCCTACGACCTGCTTGCCGATGCGAGGAATGCGCTGCTCGATGTGGCCAAGTGGAACGAGATTCTGTTCCGGGAACTCAACACAGATCGCTTCTTCTTCAGCGTGCGACCCTACTACAAGCCCTATCGTGTGGGTCTGCACGAGTATCGCGGCGCCAATGCGGGGGACTTCTCCGGAATCAACGAGATCGATCTGCTGCTGGGACTGTGCAATGCCAATAACATTTCGTACTCACAACTGCTGGTCGATAAATTTCTCTTCATGATGCCCGAGGACCAGGCGCGGTTGCGCGATTGCATGCGGCGCCCAAGCTTGATGGATTCGTTGTTAGCGGAGTTGCGCGACTCACAGGCGCAGCCCTGGTTCCAGCGAAATGCGCGGATCTATCTCGAAGTATGCAAAGCACACGGCGAGGCGGCGTTTCAACACCACAATCAACTCGTGAAGCGGTTCATCGAAACGCCTTCGCAGGAGCTGCCCGCTTCGCGGCTGACGCACATCACTGCAAGCGGACCGCCCCTCGGGGTCTTGCTTAACTCCTTGGAAAAGCTGCGCGATCTGCGCATGGCGGCGGAGCGCGACGATATCCCAAGCCGTTATCGCGATATCCGCGCGCTGCAGCTCAGTTTGCGGTGATGGGCGTAGGCCGTCCCGGCCTTCCGGCCAGGTGTCAATCGGACCTGTACAAAGTATAGATCGCGAACTTCATGATCTATATGAGATTCGTGACTGTTATCGTTACCCGTAAAGTCGCACGCGCAAGACGCTTCACGGTGGATTGCCAATCAGGATGCCAAGGATTTGCCATGAAAACCTGCCATAACCTGCCGCTCGTTGCATTGCTTGGACTGAGCCTGAACGCCGCGGCCAATGACGCCCCATATAGCGTGGCGGAACGCCTAGCCATCGGTGGCGATGGTGGCTGGGATTACCCGAGCGTTGATCCAAGCACTCATCTGCTCTACCTATCGCGCGCTAACCGCGTCACGGTCGTCGATACCGGCAGCGGTAAGAGCATTGGCGAAATTCCCGATACCGATGGTGTGCATGGCATCGCGCTGGCACCAGAACTCAATCGCGGCTTCATTAGCTGCGGGAAGGCCAATGTGGTGAAGGTCTTTGATATCAAGACCCGTGCGGTGCTGGCGAGCATCGGCACCGGAGACGGGCCGGATGCGATCCTGTATGACCCGAGCACACAGCGTGTGTTCGCGTTCAATGGCCGCGGCAAGAGTGCCACCGTGATTGATGCCAAGAACAACGCAGTTGTGGCTACGATCCCGCTCGCCGGGAAGCCCGAATTCGCGCGCGCCGATGGTCGTGGAAGCGTGTTCGTAAACATTGAGGACACCGCTGAGCTGGCAAAGATCGACGCTCGCTCGGCAATGCTCAAAACGCGCTGGCCTTTGCGAAAGTGCGAGGAGCCGACCGGTCTGGCGCTGGATGCTGCGCATCACCGCGGCTTCTCGACCTGCGGCAATCAGATACTGGCTGTCACCAATCTGGACTCCGGGCGCTCCGTAGCCAGTATGCCCATCGGCAAGGGAGTGGACGGCGGCGAATTCGATCCGGTCACGCAGAATGTGTTCAGTGCGAACGGTGAGGGCACCATCACCGTAGTTCACGAGGTCGCCCCGGATCAGTACACCGTGCAGCAGACCCTCAGCACTCAGCGCGGTGCGCGCACCATTGCGCTCGACACGAGCACGCACCGTTTGTATCTGCCGACTGCCGAGTTGAGTCCGCTCGCGCCGGCCACTGCTGAAAATCCGCATCCAAGGCCGACGCCGATCGCCGGAACGTTCGTGGTATTGGTTGTGCTGCAGAACTCTCATTGAACTCTAGTGACAGCCAGACAGTCATCAGTGCCGTGCTGATGCACGACAGCGCAAGTGCCGGAACTGAAAGTGCAATCAGGTGCGCGACTCGACGTCGAGTGCAGGGCGGGGAGAAAGGGGCGAGCACGGAGTCATTACAACTCGGACTCCGCAAAGCGCTTCAGATGGTCTCCAAATCGGACCCACGAGAGGTCATCCTGTAACCAGGCATGATAATTCGGAGGGTAGCCTTCTGGATCGTGAAGGCTGCAGGTGGTGACGTCAATCTCCAAGGCGCGCGCCGTATTCTCGTAAGTCAGTTGCGTACCACATGACGCACAGAATGTTCGACTGACTGACGCAGATGACTGGAAGACGGCGGGCTGCCCGCGGATGAAGCGGAACGCCTCCTTTGAGAAGGTCAGCCACGCAACGACGGGCGACCCTGCCGACCTGCGGCAGGATCGACAGTGACAGATCATGCTGCCCGTTGGCTTGCTCACGGCACGATAGCGGATCGCGCCGCAAGCACAACTTCCTTCGATGCTCGTCGAGATCATCATCATCATTCCTTAAGCTTGCGGGTCGGTAGTCAATTTCGCGCGCCTTCTGAGCGTCGCGCGCGCAAATATAGCGGCGTGCGGCGATTCTGCAACGTTGCTCGAGGCGCCCCTGGAAGCGTGCGAATGGAGCGGCGCACGCTCGCGGCGTGAAGACGAAGCGTGAAAATTATTCTATAGTCGATTTTCGACCGGATTGATTTACGCCCGCGGGCGCACAGCCCGCCGTGAGTTACTTGGCATGCTGCTCCGTGGGCATCCGGAATCGCGCCAACGGGAGACATCCGTGAAAGGTATTGCGCT
>PLIX01000028.1 GCA_003140135.1 Gammaproteobacteria bacterium | reverse complement strand
CGGATCCGAGCGTCGTCGAGCAACTAGTCAAGGACCGGGCGCAGCTGTAGAGCGCACGCGGTCGCGGCTATTCGCGATCGCGCAGCCAGGCGGCGATCTTGGCGGGCACCTCGCGCTGCGCCCGCGCGCTGACGTACATGCCGATATGGCCCACCTCGACGGCGAGCGCCGTGTAGTCCGCAGTTCCCACCAGGCGGGCGAGCGGCACGCTCGCGCTCGGCGGCACGAGGTGATCTTTGCTCGCAAAGATGTTGAGCACGGGATGAATGATTCGTTTGAGGTCGACGTGCTGAGCGCCGAGCGTGAGGGTGCCGTTCACGAGGCGATTTTCCTGATAAAACCATTGGATAAACTGGCGCAGAGCCTCCGCAGCCTGATCGGGGCTGTCGAATATCCAGCGTTCCATGCGCATGAAATTCTCAAGCTGGCGCTGATCCGCGCCCCCTTGCACCAAATCCACATATTTTTGCTGTGTCAGGCGAAACGGCATCAGCGACAGGTAGATGCTGTTTAAGCAATCGCCGGAGACATTGCCGCCCTGCACTAGCAAATTCAGGTCCACCCCCTGGACCCATTTCGACAGCAGGTTTTCAGGAGTTTTGAAGTCGACCGGCGTCACCATCGTAATCAGATTCTTGACGCGCTCCGGATGGAGCGCGGCGTAGCAGAGGCTGAAGGTTCCGCCTTGGCAGACGCCGAGCAGGTTGACGCCTGCGATCTGATGGGTGTCGAGAAGGTACTGCACGCAGCGATGCAGATAGCCGTTGATGTAGTCATCGAGATCGTTGAAACGATCCGCCCCGTCGGGATAGCCCCAGTCGATGAGATACACGTCGAGCCCGGCATCGAGAAAGCCGCGAATCAGCGACCGGTCGGTCTGCAGGTCCATCATGTCAGGGCGATTGACGAGCGCGTAGCAGATGAGGACCGGTGTGACTCCCGCCGGCCGGCTCAGCGGTTCATAGCGATACAAGGTGACTTTGTCCTCACCCCACACGCGCTGCTTCGCGGAGCACCCGGGGCGCGCCTTCGCCACGCCCCCGAGCCCCGTCAGGGTAGCGCTCAACCGGCGCCCGAACTCGAGCATCTCCGCCGCCAGCACCTGCGGATCGGGCAGCGCGCTGCTCACTTGCGGGCCCGTGGCCGGCGCCGGACGCTGCGTTTTTTCTTCGGCGTTGGCGCCGGCGGTGTGTGGGCGCGCAGCTGTGCTCGCAACTGCCTCACTTGCTGATGAAGTGAATTGACCTCGGCGCGCGTCGGCAGATCAAATTGCCGTGCCCACGATTCCAGTTCACGTTGCTGCTCGGCGCGTACGGCATTCGAGCTGTTGGCAAGATCAGCGATGAGCCGACAGTACTCGGGACTGTGCGCGACTCTGCCGTACACTTCCTCGGCACATTCAATCCACAGATCGTAAAGACCTTTGATGCTCTCAATAGAGCCACCCGGCGCGCCGGGACCCGCAGCGCTGACGCGCGCGGCGAATTTCTTCGTCGTCTCAGCGCCGATCTGGGCCCACTGCTGGGCAAGCTTTGACTGGACTTCCTGATATTGCGCAAGCAGGCGCGTGAACTTCTGCCAGCCTTCCTGGCGCTCACGCGTCAAACCGAGCGCGGCAAACTCCGCGGGCGCTCCCTGTGGTGTCACGCCGGGCGCCGTCGAGCCAGCACCGTGCATGAGGGTGTGCCACCACTGTTGGGGATCCGGCGGGAGGCGAAAGTTCGGCAGCTGCCCGAATTGCGTGCCCGGCTGCCCGAACCAGGTTTCCATGGCTGCTGCGAATGACCGGGCGCGGCTGGCTGGATCGCCCGCGTTCGCATCACCGCCGCCGAACTCCTGCAAGGCCGCCCGCCCGAGGCTGAAGTAGCGCTCCCAAGCGGCGCTGAATTGCTCGAAGGACGGGGGTAAGGCGCCTGCGGCAGTTGCGGGGAGTTTGGGCCACCATTCAAACATTCCCGGCGCATCCGCCGGAGCGGCGCTCAGTTTGAGCCAGCGTTGCAGCAGCTCTTGCTGCATCTGGGCCACCGTTGCGCTCCAGGGATCCGCGCGGGGGGTGTCTTCAGTCATGGACTGTCCGTGGCGTATGCAGCGCAAGATAAAAAAACTGCTCGCCATTGAGGGACATCCCAATGCGAACTTCTGAATTATGCAATGTCATGATTATTAAGAGACAACCGTATCACATTATGTCAATAAACCGCATTCGGGGCGGCTGCAATGAGTTGTGCAGTGCATACAGAGAAGCTTACGATAGGCGTCATGATACCCCTGGTCGATGGGTGCTCGCACTGCCTGACCGCTGACGCGGCGGTGCGCACGCTGTCGGAACACTTTCTCGCGGGGCGCCGGTCATGAGCGATAAGCGCGTCATCAAGAAGTACGCGAATCGGCGTCTCTACGATGCGACCGCCAGTCGTCACGTGACCTTGGATGACCTGCGCAAGCTCATCGTGAGCGGTGAAAAGATCCAAGTCGTCGACGACAAGTCCGGCGAGGATGTCACGCGCGCAACGCTGCTGCAGATCATCGCTGAGCAGGAGCAGTTCGCAACGCCGGTGCTCAGTACGGAACTGATGGAGACCGTGATCCGCTTCTATGGCAATCCGGTGCAGGAGATGCTGACGCGCTATCTCGAGCAGAGCGTCGGGACCGTGCTGCGTCAGCAACAGACGCTGCAAGCGCAGATGGCCAAAGCGCTCGAGACGCCGCTGGCGCCGATTGCAGATCTCGCGCGTCAGAACATGGCGCTGTTGTCCACGATGCAATCCTCGGTGTTGTCCGCATTCGGCATGCCCAAGCCGGATGAGACGCCAAAGGGCGGCCCTGACTCGAGCGACGAGAAGAACAAACCATAAATCTCGCGCCTCGCCGTCGCACCTGGCGTGCAATAAATCCGTGAGCGCCATCTCGCTCCCGTTCGTGCAGAGCTGTAAGGATCGGCTTGAATATGCAAGTGCAATCGAAAACCGTCGTCATCACAGGTGCGGGCCGCGGCATTGGGCGCAGCCTCGCCAGCCAATTTGCGCAGCGCGGTGCAAACTTGGCGCTGCTCGATCTGAACGCAGCCGATCTGGCAGAAAGCCGCGCACTGTGCGAGGCACACGGTGTCGAAGCGCGCTGCTATCCCGCCGATGTGAGCGCAGAGCAGCAGGTGATCGGCGCCATGGACGCAATCGTGCACGATTTTGGGCGCTTCGATGTAATCGTGAACAATGCCGGGATCGTCAATGATTCGTTGCTGATCAAGGTCAAAGACGGCGTCGTGTCGGACCGGATGAGTCTTCGCCAGTGGCAAGCCGTCGTCGATGTGAATCTCACGGGCGTATTTCTCTGCGGCCGCGAGGCCGCCGCGCACATGGTCAAATTCGGCGCGGGCGGCGTAATCATCAATATTTCAAGCATTTCACGGCACGGCAATATAGGACAGACCAACTACGCGGCCACCAAAGCGGGCGTCGCGGCGATGACCGTCGTCTGGGCGAAGGAACTTGCGCGCTATGGCATCCGGGCCGGTGCCATCGCCCCGGGCTTCACCAATACCGAGATCCTCTCCGGCATGCGACCGGAGGTGCTGCAGAAGGTCATCGCCCCGGTACCTCTGCGGCGCTTGGGCGATCCGGCGGAGATTGCGCACGCTGCGCTATTCATCGTGGAGAACGACTTCTTCACGGGTCGCTGTATCGATCTCGACGGGGGCCTGCGCCTGTAGAGGCGCTGGGCCGCCGCCGTGCGCCGGCCCGGCGGTTCGCGCGGCGCCGTCGTTGGCCAGCTAGGCTTGCCATTAACACGGAAATCGGCTCTTGCATTGCATTAGTCCTACCTTATTAACCACATACTTCTGTCTAGATTATAACAATATAACTTTATTAATCATTAAGTTACAAAACACAGCACTGTCTCGGGCCTCATTTTTTGATTTAGTATGCACCGCATACAAATCGGTGTATGATTCGACTACGGATTGACCGCCAGTTTGAATCTTTTAAAGGAGAACCCCATGACAGACCGAACTTTTGATGTGAATACCTGGTTCGAGAGCTATCGCAGTGCGTTCGCGCCTGTGTTGCGCGCCCAGCAGGAGGCGATGAAGAGTGTGGAGCGCCTCGCGCGCTACCAGTTCGGAGTTGCCGGCGATTATCTCGACTGGTCGCTCGCGCAGACGAAAGCTGCGGGGGCTGCCAAGTCCGCCGCCGAACTCGTCGCTCAGCATACCGATATCAACGGTCGCTTGAGTGAGCAGCTGAAGAAGCGTGCGCAGGAGTTCACCGCCATTGCAACCGAGACACAGGGCGCTGTGAACCAGTGGCTGGGCGAAGCGACTGCCAAGGTCGCCGAGGCTGCCAAGAAGGCCGCGTGATCTGAGGAGCGCTCCTCCCGCGGAACTTTAGAAAAGGGCGACTTCGGTCGCCCTTTTTTCTGTGGGCATCACAAGCCCCGCGCTAGACTCCGCAATCGGTTTCGGAACGCAGACACTTTGATGAGTACTCCTCAATTGTCGAACTTCGCTGAGGGCGCGGCGAGCTCTACGCTATCGGATCAGCGAGAACTACGACGCGAACTTCGCGCGCAGCTCGCGGGAGTCACGGGTGGCATCGCCCCGGATGACTACGTTTGCGCCTGGTGGGACTGGTATCTGAATCTCACGCAGCATCCGCAGAAACCCTCCGCGCTCACCGCGGCCGCCCTGCAGGGCGCACTCGACACCTGGCAGTTCGCCTTGCAGGCGGGAACCGGGACGCCGCTCGCGCCATCGGCTGACGATGCGCGTTTCGCGGGCGCGCCATGGAGCCAATGGCCCTTCAACCTCTACACCCGTGCCTATAAGAACTGGGCCTCGTGGTGGCAGCAGGCAGTGACGGACGTTCCCGGCATGAGCGACAAGAATGCCAAGCTCATGGGGTTCATGGGCGGCCAGCTACTCGAGGCCGCCTCACCGTCCAACTACCTGGGGATGAATCCGGAACTCCTTGAAACCACCCGTGCCGAGTCGGGCCAGAATCTGGTGCGCGGCTTCAAGCACTGGGTGGATGATCTGCAACGCACGCTCAGCCGCGGCGCTCCGGCAGGCGCCGAACATTTCAAGGTAGGCGAGCAGGTGGCCGTGACGCCCGGAAAAGTAGTGTTGCGCAATCGGCTGATCGAACTCATTCAGTACGCGCCGCAGACGCCCACTGTTTATGCCGAACCGATTCTGATCACGCCCGCATGGATCATGAAGTACTACATTCTTGACCTGTCGCCGGCGAACTCTCTGGTGCGCTATCTCGTCGCGCAGGGTCATACGGTGTTCATGATCTCCTGGAAAAACCCCAACGAGGCCGACCGCGACCTCGGCATGGACGATTACCTGGAACTGGGCCTGCGGGCGGCGCTGGATGCCGTGAGCGCCATCGTGCCCAAGCGCCCGATCCACACCGTGGGCTATTGTATTGGCGGGACGCTGCTCTCGATTGGCGCCGCTGCTCTCGCCCGCGAGAACGCTCAGCGGATTTCAAGCCTGACCACCCTCGCCGCGCAAACGGACTTCAGCGAACCGGGTGAGCTGTCGCTGTTCATCAGTCCGAGCCAGCTTGAGATGCTCGAGGCCGTGATGCACAAGCAGGGCGTGCTCGCAAGCGACAAGATGGCGGCATCGTTCATGATGCTGCGCTCGCGTGATCTGCTGTGGGCGCCTGCGGTCAACAAGTATCTGCGCGGAAAACTTGATACTCCAAATGACCTCATGGCGTGGAACGCCGACGGCACGCGCATGCCGTGGCGCATGCACACCGAGTATTTGTATCGGCTTTTTTTGCACAACGAGCTGGCCCTGGGCGAATTCCCCGTTGCCGGCAAGCCGATTCACCTCGAATCCATCACGGTACCGTTTTTCGTCGTCGGCACCGAGACGGATCATGTGGCGCCGTGGCGCTCCGTCTACAAAACGCGCGCGCTCACGCGCTCCTCGGACTATACGTTTCTGTTAACAAGCGGTGGACACAACGCCGGCATCGTGAGCGGACCGGTGCATCCGCGGCGGCGGCATCGCCTGCTCACCTGGAACGATTCGACGACGGTGCTCAGCCCGGAGCGGTGGCTGGAGGCGGCCGAGATGCGCGCGGGATCATGGTGGCCGAGCTGGCTGCAGTGGCTGCGTGCACATTCAAGCAAGCTGCAAGTCGCACCGCCCGCACTCGGCGTGCCCGAGCAGGGCTATCGCGTGCTCGGCGATGCGCCCGGAGACTATGTCCTTGAGAAGTGACGGCGCAGTGCCGCGCTTCGGCCACGTGGCGCTGCTGCCGATTGGCCCGCTCTCATTCCCTTAGGGGCCCAGCGACTGCAGGTAGGTCGCCACCGCCTCCATATCACTGCGCTGCAGTTTGAGTGCCACAGCGTTGCGGCCGAAGCCATCATAGTTGTTACTGCCGCCGTTGAATTATCGCGACAGCGCGCCCAGCATTTGTCTATGCGAGAGACTCTCAGGCGCTGCGCGACCGGCACGACAGCGGATCCCCAGGTTCCGCAGCGGTCATTGCAGTGGCCGGATCGGCGCTCGCGTGGTGGTGCACCGGTGCTGATACCGCGCGTTTCCCGGAGCTTTTGCTTGCCATCGCCACGCAGTCGCTTTGCGGTTGCTCGCACAGCTTACGCAGCCCAAGCGGCCCGATCGGCAATCAATGCGGCGATGAATGCAGGTTCACGGGGTAGAACTTATTTCGCGTTCACGCCAGGAGCGCATTGCTGCAGTTGCGCTGACTGCAAACTGTCGATGACCTGACTGCATTAGCCAAAATGTTTATCGGCGTCGCGGACGCCGCACGCGATCATCAAGGCGCTCGTCCTCGATTCCCGCCGGTTCGAGATGACCGATCACTTCTGTCTCTTTTGAAAAAAGCCCGGCTACTGCGCGCTCCGCCGCATCAACCATGCTGTGTCCCTCGCGTACGGAAACATGCCCATCAACCTCCAGATGGAATTCTACGAAGACGCGGTCGCCCGCGTCCCGGGTGCGGAGATCGTGTACGCCGCGAATGCCAACACAGCCAACTGCGGCCGCCTTGATCCGCTCGCGGTGCTCGTGCGGCAACTCGTGATCCAGAAGTTGGCGCGATGCGGTTTCTGCGATGCGTCGAGCGCCTGCAATCATGCAGCCGGCAATAATGAGAGCAGCTAAGGGGTCCGCGCGCTCCCATCCCGTCATGCTGGCGAGCGCCAGCGCGACAAGAACGGCCCCATTAAGTACCGCATCCATGAGGTAGTGTGCCCGGTCCGCGGCGATTGCAGTCGAGCCTGTTCGGCGTACGACCCAGGTCTGCATGGTTGCGAGAAGACTTGAAGTCGCAAGACCGCCAGCCGCAATCCATATACCCAAAGTGACAGCAGTGAGATGCTGCGGATAAACCAAGCGCCAGCAAGATTGGGCAGCAAGCACAGCGGCGGTACCAGCCAGTAGGATCGCTTGCGTGAACGCAGCTAGCGCTTCGCCCTTACCGTGACCGAACCGATGCTCTAAATCGGCCGGGTGCTGGGCGAAGCGAACACCGAAAAAGGTCGCCGCCGCCGCCAACGCGTCGACCACAGCATCCGCCGCGGACGTCAGGAGCGCCACAGAATCGGTAGCCATCCAGCCCCAGAGCTTTGCGACAATCAGCACGACCGCCGCGCCGAGCGCGATGGCGCTCGCCAGGCGGCGCAGGGATACGTCTGAGTCGGCTTGGCTCTTCATTGGTCTGTTTGACGACAAAGCTGCCAGTGTGCTCATCGTAACCGCAATGCGTCGGATCCGGGAGTTGTATGCGGAAATGCCCTCGTATTATTTTTCTGGGCATGCAACGCAATTCCAAAGGAGTACGCATAGATACGCGTCGCGAGGGGCGCTTATCCTGGCTTACGATCCGTCCTGAATTGGGCCGGCCCGCGTCACCGGGATTCCAAAATGCGCGATATTTGGATAACTCTCATCACCGTCAAGGATCCGCAATCAAATTCGCTTCCCGCCGTGGTGCCGGCGGCGCAGTTTGCCCGGCGGGTGGGGTGCTGACTTCGAGCCCATTCAAAGTGTTGCCGCGACCCGCCCACTATATTCTTCAGTCGCTACAATGCGAGCTTGGCCGACGTTGAGCCCGAGACGCGCGCTGAATCACCTCGCCACCTGGAGAGCATAGCCGTGCTCCTGCGCAAGCAGGGCATCAATGTCATCGCATCCGCAGAGTACGATTTTTCGTGTTCCAAGTGATCGTAGGGCGCGCACGGCACGTTCAGGCGGACGTCGTCATTGCGGAGTGTCATGCGGGCGGCCGAGCCGCGCCCGCGCCCGCGCCCGCGCCTCTGCATCTGAGGCACTGGAAGCTAACTAGGGAAGGGCCCGCCTCGGGTCTTGCTTGTCAATAGCTTCCGCTCTTATCACCGCCTGACCGAAGGTCCACGCCTAGAGGCCATGTTCGGCGGCCTCAGGTCTTTGCCGAAAAGAGCGAGCACCAACCCTGCGCGCTGATGGCCCCGTCAACCACCTTGCAGCCATTCGGCGGCTGGAAAAGGCTACAGCCGTCGCAATGCTGTGTACCTTTCGGCTTGTCTTGGTAGGAGACCGTGTTCTGCGCAACCTTGGCCTGCGCGGCGGCTGGATTTGACCTGACGCCTTCGATGATCGCAGCACCAACGGCGTAGGTCGCGACGCGCCGGAAAAAGACCCGTCGTGAAAGCTCTTGAGAATCGGTTGTCACGGACATCCCCTTGCGCTGTTGGCGGAGCAGAGGGTTCTTATACCCGGATTGGGCACCATCACGTCTGTACGCTGACGTACATTCAAAGTGCCACGGACATCTTGCGACAGTGTCTGACGGCCCGGATGTCAGACGTAATGCACAAACCGCCGGAACATGCCCAGCGTGTCTCCATGCAACGATCAACCCGGGTCATTCGCAGCGACTGCATTTGCCGTGCCGGTTTACTCAACGGATCGATAACTCCGTGGGTCCTGACAGTCCTTGCAGCGGATGTTCGGGCTTTTCCCCGGGTTCTGCTGCGGTGCAGTCAAGGCCGCCAAAGCTTTGCGCGACTTGCGTTCAATCTGGCCACCAGCCAATTCACGGTTGCGGACACCGCGCCTGCCAAGGGCAATTCGGCGTTATCGAGTATTGCCGCGCGATACCGCGCAGCCGTACCTGCGAATGACTTGCTTGCGCCCGAGTTCGCTTGCCGCGCCGCAGGGGCTATAGAGCACCAGCTCGCGCACCGGCGCGCCGCGCGCCCGTCCTTGCCCATGAGGAGCTACGCGACAACTCATCGGACTCCAGCACTAGGTCGACCGACCTCGCCAAGAAATGCCGAAGATCCGCAGTTGGCAATGCGGTGTGCCCAATCCGTTCGACTCAATGAGTCCGGTTGACGCTTGGGCTCCATTGCAAGCGTTCGCGCTGTCGGCATGTTCCGGGAAGGGACGGATTGTCCCACTTAGCTGGCACCCGCGCTCGGTGTGCGCCAATCCCAACCCGAATTCTCTTGGAGCATCTTGGCGTGCCGCTTGACAGCAAGCAGCTCCTACGCTTGGCTACTCCAATGACATCGCCAATCCGCATAAGCCTACGCTGCCTGTTGTCCTGCGGTATGGCGTTGATCGCGGTTTGCGCCTCTGCCGATACCGCGCCCGCGAAGACCGGCCCGCAGAATGTGCTGTTTAGCGAATACTCGCCGCTTGCCACCAACGCTGAGCTCGCTCGACGGCTGTTGACTCCATTGACCGCGGCAAAGATCCCGCAGCTCCTGGCGCGCGCGGGTAAGGGACTGAGCGACCAGCCGATCAATCTTTCCGATGAGAAGTTTGTGGTCTACGTACCCGCACAGGCGCCCGTGCACGGCTATGCGCTGCTGGTGTTCGTGCCGCCCTGGTCGGACGCGAGGCTGCCGCAAGGCTGGGCTGCCGTGCTGGATCGATATGGCATCATATTCGTCAGCGCGGCGCGCTCCGGCAATGATGCCAGCGTCCTGGGGCGCCGCGAACCCTTGGCATTGACTGCTGCGCAGAACATCATGCGACGTTATCCGGTGGACCCGGACCGCGTCTACATTGGCGGCTTCTCAGGTGGTTCACGCACGGCGCTGCGCCTCGCGCTCGGCTATCCCGATCTATTTCGCGGTGCACTTCTGAACGCCGGCAGCGATTCGATCGGCGGCCCGGATCTGCCGGTGCCTCCTAAGGAGCTTTTTTCCCAATTCCAGAATGCAATACGTCTGGTCTATGTCACAGGGGATGAGGATCCTGGCAGTCTTGCCATTGACGAACAAAGCGTCCACTCGATGCGCGATTGGTGCGTGTTTGATGTGGACTTGGAGGTCACGCACCGGGCGACGCATGAGGTGGCTTCGCCTGCGACGCTATCCCGAGCGCTACACTCCCTATTCAATCCTGTGCAGCCCAATGCGGACAAACTGGCCGCGTGCAGATCGGCCATCGAGACGAAGTTGACGGCACAGTTCGAGCAAGTGGAGGCGCTTAGCGTAAGCGGCAAGCACGATGACGCACAGAAGCTGCTGCGTCAGGTCGATGCTCGCTTCGGCGGCTTGGCGGCGCCGCGCAGTCTCGAGTTGGCGCAGCAATGAGAATGCCGGTCGCGCAGCGCACGATGAACGCAACGATTACCATGGCGGCGCTACGGGCACACGTGTCAGAAAGTCGGTAAGCGCCAGCGCTATCAGGATCGCGAGCCAAACGAAACCCAGCGCCGAGGCGATCCGCGTCAGACTCCGAGCTTCGGTCTCATGCATAAAAATAGCCATCACCAACAACGTCTTCGCGACCGAGACGCCGAAGTTCAAGATATTGTTGAACATGCCGAGTTTGAACAGCGAACTTCCGGCGCTGAGCGCCAAGAGCGCTAGCAGCGCGGCCAGCACCCACAGGTAGTGCCGTACCGGCATGGTGCGCGGCTTGGCATTCGGGCTTGCCGAGGTAGCACTCACCCGGAACGCCCGACCAGATAAATGAGCGGATAGACGAATATCC
>PLIX01000042.1 GCA_003140135.1 Gammaproteobacteria bacterium | reverse complement strand
CACCGACTGAATCGTATCGGCGCCGATTCTCTCAAAGTACTCGGTGGCGCCGGCCGTCAGGCCGCACAGGTCAAAGCCCGTGAGCCATTTACGCTTTAAATCCGTGCGGGTGGCGGCTTTGTAGCTCGTCTCATTGCAGTAGTTGAAGACTTGATTCACTTCCGTTGCCGCAGCATTGAGCCATGCATAGGCTTCGGAGCGAACCTTCAAGCGAAGAGTGCGCGTGAACGAGGGCGGCATGAGAGTATTATCACTCTTCACCGGCGTTCTTGCTCCACTACGTTTCGCAATTCACGGGTGGGTCGAAACGTCCTTGTTTCTTCGTTGTGCGCTCATCATCCGTATCGCTGTCGACTCACCCCGCGGCGCGCGCTGCGACGATGGGTTCCCCGTCAATCCCACGTCGCCCGGATCGTAGCACGCAGATAACCGCCCTCCGAGAGCGTCTGGTTCGCGGCAGCCATTTCCGACACCGCGACTGTCTGTAATAGGGTCAAAAAAAACGGTCTCTGCGGACCCGCAGCCTCAAGCCCCGGCGCGCTCCGCAAAGCGCCATGCCTGGGCCGCGATCTGCGGTAAGCGGCCCGCCAACTCGCCGGCGCGCGCACTCGAGGCATTGCCGTCCATGAGCCGCTTTTTGACGCCCTGCGCGATCCCCAAGAGACGAAACAGGTTGAAAGCAAAATACCAGTCGAGATCTTGAATCGCATCTCGCGACGTTTTCTCGCAGTATCGCGCAACCACTCGCTCGAGCGTCGGGATGCCGAGCCGATCAAGATCGAGGCCCAGCAGCCCCGCACGCCCGTCGAGCGGCGTGACCCAATTCATCAGGAAATACGAGAAGTCCGAGAGCGGATCGCCGAGCGTCGAAAGCTCCCAATCGAGAACCGCAAGTACTCTCTCGCCGGATCGAGCCATGATGAGATTGTCGATCCGGTAGTCGCCGTGCACTATTGCGACGCCGGTCTGCGGCGGCAAGGTCGCGGGCAGCCAGACGATCAGTCGCTCGGCCACTTCGATTCTATCGGTCTCGGATGCCCGATATTGCTTGATCCAGCGTGCGACCTGACGCTCGAAAAAATTGCCGGGGCGACCGAATGTCGACAGGCCAGCGGCCTGCGGATCGATTCTATGAAGCGCCGCGAGTGTATCAATCATGTCGTGATAAGCGACCGTGCGAGCACTCTTGGTCAAATAGGGAAGCGCGCCGTCGGTGAAATTTGCGCCCTCGACCAAGGCCATCAAGTAGAAAGCCGAGCCGATCACGGCCTGGTCTTCGCACAGCGCAAACACGCGAGGCACGGGGAAGCCGAGTGGGTGCAGCGCCGTGAGGACGCGATATTCGCGCTCCACAGCGTGGGCCGACGCCAACAAAATCCCGAAGGGCTTGCGACGAAGCACGTAGGTGCCGTTCGCTGCATCGAGCCTATAAGTCGGATTCGACTGCCCACCCTCGAATTTCGACAAGGCAATCGGCCCCCGAAAACCCGCGACGTGCTGTTCGAGCCAGGCGGTGAGCGCGGCGGCATCGAGCTCGGCAGTTGCCGCACCCGTAACGGAATTCGTGGACGCAGGCATTGGCGTGCAGCTTAGCTCCAACGATCGAGAGCGTCGAGACGCGATCCGCTTCAGGCGTAAGTCATTAGTGTCGCATCCGATTGCGCCTCGAGATGTGGCAGCGCATTGAAGCTGAGAAGCTGATGGCGCCGCGCAGACATCGTGAATTCCGTGACCGCACTGTTTCGAATGCGCAGATTCAGCTCGACCGCAATCTGCGGAGGCGATTCGAGCGCCGCCGCGACGATCGCTGCGATGGGTCCGCCGGAACTCACGATGAGCACACTGCCGTCCGAGTGACGCCGCCGCACCTCTACAAGCGCCTCGACCGCCGCTGCCTGAAACATCCGCCAATCCGGCATGCCGGCCGGCTGGATGCGGCCTTCGGTCCATGCGAGTAGGGCCTGGCGTAAACGACGGAAATGCTCGCGCACAAGCGCCGGTTCGTCGCGCTTCGCAATCGGCGCCGGCGCGAAGCAATCGCCCATCAAGGACGCGATCAACGCTTCGGGTTTGTACTCATCGAGACCGGGAATGCTCTCGACCGCTGAGCCGTCACCGATCCCGGGACCGCCGTCGAGAATACCCCGCACCGTTTCTGTGTGGCGCCGCAGCGTCCCGGTATAGATCGCGTCGCAGCGCACCTGGCGAACGGCGAAAAATCCGCCGAGCAGACGCGCCTGCGTATACCCGATCTCCGTCAGCCGGTCGTAGTCGTCGGTGCCGAAAGCGGCCTGAGCGTGGCGCACTAGATAGATCACTCCCATGATCAGCACGCCTCGTCGAGCGCTTGCGCGATCAGCGCATTGACGCGCGCCGGCTGTTCGTGAACTACCCAGTGGGATCCGTCGTCGATGCGTGTGATCCGCAGATCGGCACATAATTCCGCGAGTCCCTCGAGCAGTGAGGCGAGCAACGCCGTGTCTTGCATGCCCCAGATCACGCGTACCGGTACGCGCACGATCCAGCGCTGCGGATCCGCCTCGACGCCGATTGCCGGATCGCCCTCGGTCGGCGGATGCAGGCCGGACGCGCGGTAGTAATTCAGGCCGCCCGTCAGACCGTGGCTCCCATGCTCCCCCGCGATCGACCACGTCGCGTGATAGCGCTCGCGCAGCGCGACGTCATACCAGTGACGCGCGCTGCTCTTCGCGCCGCTCCCGGCGCCGGCCCCGTTGGCGGCGCCAGCCGTGAATAGTGCGTCGAGGCGTTGGAAGTCGTTCTCGGCGAGAAGAAGTTCCGCACCGGGTTTGCGCAGCAGATTCATGTACGCAGAGGCCTGTCGTTGCGCCGGATTCTCGAGCAGTTGCCGCGCGAAGACATAAGGGTGAGGGGCATTGACGATCACGAGCTTGCGGACCCGTTGAGGCGCAAGGATCGCGAGCTGCCAGGCTATCGCGCCGCCCCAGTCGTGCGCCACGATCTGGGACTCGCCATATCCCAGAAGCGTAATCATGAGCTTCAGATCCTCGACGATTTTGTGCGGTCGGTAGGCATTGACGTCGACGGGTTTATCCGAAAGATTGAAGCCGCGCAGGTCGAGTGCCACCGCATAAAACCGCGCGCCGAACGCCTCGAGCTGGGCCTCCCAGGCGAACCAGGCCTCGGGAAACCCGTGCACAAAGAGCACCAGCGGCCGTCCGGGAGATCCGGCACTCGCGTAATGCAGCCGTATGCCGTTCGGCAGATTCGCATACTGGCCGCTTCGAATCGGGCTGCTCATGTTGCGAGCGCAGGCCTCAAACGAGCTTGACGATCTGTTTGCCGACATTCCTGCCGCGTAGCAGCCCGATGAATGCCTCGGGTGCACGCGCCAGATTCTCCGCGATGGTCTCGCGAAATTTGAGCTTTCCAGCAACGAGCAGAGCGCCAAGATCGGTGAGACCCTGCGGCCAAAGCTCGAGATGGTCCGAGACGATGAAGCCTTGCATCTTGATGCGCGCGACGAGGAACACCGCGGGATTGCGTATCGCGCTGTGCGGGACGACACCCCTTTCGTTGTTGTAGTCACTGATGAGCCCGCAGATCGCAACGCGCGCGAATGGATTCAACAAATTCATCACCGCATTCAATGCGTCGCCGCCAACATTTTCGAAATGCGCATCGACGCCTTTCGGTGCGGCGATGCGCAGGGCTTGCGTGAGTGCCTCGGCGTCCTTCGCACCGCGATAATCGACGCAGGCGTCGAACCCCAGTTCATCGGTCACGTAGCGGCATTTCTCCGGACCGCCGGCGATTCCTACAGCGCGAAGTCCGCCGAGCTTGGCCAGTTGGCCGACGACGCTACCGACCGCGCCGCTTGCGGCGCTGACGACGAGGGTCTCGCCGGCTTTCGGGGCCAGAATTTTGTGGTATCCGTACCAGGCCGCCATGCCCGGCATACCGACGATGCCGAGATAGGCGGACATCGGAATTTTGCGCGTGTCGATACGCTCAAGCGCCTTGCCGTTCACAACGCCGAATTCCGACCAGCCGAGCATGCCGCGCACGTGGTTGCCGACAGTGAACGCCCGATGGTGCGATGCGACCACCTCGCCGACCGTCGCGCCGATCATGGTCGCGCCGATTTCCTGCGGCTGCGCATACGACTTCCCCTCGTTCATGCGGCCCCGCATGTAAGGATCGAGCGAGAGGTAGTGGTTGCGCACCAGCACCTCATTCGGACCGGGACTCGGAATCGGTAGGGTCTCGAGCCGAAAATTCTCCGGCATGACCCATCCGGTTGGCCGTGATGCAAGCACAATGCGCCGATACGTCTTGGACATGGGGCTAACCTCCGAGCTTGACTCTACACTTTGATCAAGACCACCGTCGCTAATAGACTCGGCTTTCGATTCTAGGGTCCTAGGCCCCAAAGCTTCAGAGGGTACGTCGAATGAGCGTCCGCGAAATGTTCGAGCTAGGCGGAAAAGTGGCTCTGGTCACCGGCGGTTCACGCGGTCTCGGGCTGCAAATCGCGACCGGACTTGGTGAAATGGGCGCGAAAATCGCGATCAGCGCACGCAACCCCGCCGAGCTCGAAGAGGCCAAATCGTATCTCGAGAAGCACGGCATCGATGTGCTTACCGTGGTCAATGATATGTCCGACGCCACGCAGGCACCGGCGCTCGTCGACGCGGTACTCGGGCGTTTCGGCGCCATCCATATTCTGGTCAACAACGCGGGCACGTCTTGGGGCGCACCGGCCGAGCAGCTCCCGCTCGAGGCCTGGAACAAGGTCATGACGCTCAATGCGACGAGCGTGTTCGTGCTGAGTCAGGCCGTCGCGAATCGTTGTTTTATCCCGAACCACGCGGGTAATATCATCGTCGTGGCCTCGGTCGCGGCGCTGCGCATCGGGATGAGGATGAAAGCGGTGCCCTACTACGCCTCAAAAGCGGCGGCGCTACACATGGTTCGCGCGCTCGCGAGCGAATGGGGACCCTACGGCATTCGCGTCAACGCGATTTGCCCTGGATTCTTCCCCTCGAAGATGGCGAGCGGGTTGCTCGCGAAAATCGAGGCATCGGTCATTGCGCAAACCCCACTCGGGCGCATCGGCAATGACACCGACCTGCAGGGTGCGGCGGTGTATCTAGCCTCGGATGCTTCGCGCCACGTGACCGGTCAATACATCGCTGTGGACGGCGGCGCCTCGATCGTTTGAGCGGGTTCCGATGTCACTGGCCATCGGCCGGCCGGTCAGCCGGGCGCTGGTGGATATACTTGAAAGTACCCATCGACTTCGCAATGAGTCGTCCGGTCTCATCGCGCACCTCGCCCTCGCAAAAAGCCAGCGTCGAAGAGCGATGAAACGCATGACCGCTCGCGGTGAGGCGGCTGCCCGCTAACGCCGGCTGCACGAAGCTCGTCTTCATCTCGACCGTGACGCCGCCACCGGCGCTAGGGTCGAGCGAGCGACCGGCAACGGCCATCGCGACGTCGAGCAAGGTCATGATGACGCCCCCGTGCGCGACGTTCCAGCTATTGAGGTGGCGCGCATGCAGCTGCAGCGCAATTGACGCGTGCCCTGTATCGTGCGCGAGAAACTCCACGCCCAGATCGTTGACGAACGGAATGTCGGCGCGGAACGCGGTTGGTGCAGTCACGGTCGCACGATCATTTCAGCGCGGCGGCAACTTTGACGACGTTGGCACGACAAGTTGCCATGAGCATCGTGTAATAGGGGCCGGCGAGCGCATGGGTGAAATCGAGAACCACTAGGCCATCGAGCGGTGTGCCTGCATTTGACATGGCCTCATCATAAAACAACCGAGACATGCGGTGTCGAGGCGAAACACTGCGGCGATGCGCAACCGGGTGTCGATGCGCAGGCCGGTATCGACGCGAGGCCACCGAGGCTGTGATACTGCCGACGTAGGGCCATTTTCCAACAACCCCGGTGTAGCGCATGAATCTGTTACAGGCTAAAACCGCTTTCGTGACGGGCGCGGCGAGCGGAATCGGACGCGCGAGCGCGCTGCTGTTCGCCGCCGAAGGTGCCTCCGTCGTGGCATTGGATCGCGCACCGGAAGTCGAGGCGACAGTCGCGGCGATTCGAGCGGCAGGCGGCCGCGCGCTCGCGCTCGTCAAGGACTCCTCGGTCGAAGAACACGTCGCGAGCGCAATCGCGGCCGCGGTCGAGGAATTCGGCAGCCTCGATGTCTGCTTTGCGAATGCCGGCATCAGCGGCGGCCTCGTGCCGTTCTTCGAAGAGACCGCCGAGCGCTGGGCGCAGATTCTGCAGATCAATCTCATCGGTACGTTTCTTGCCGCCAAGCACGCAGCGCTCACCATGACCAAGCAGCGGCGCGGCTCGATCATCTGTACGGCGTCGGTCGCCGGATTGCGTTCGGGCGCCGGTTGCATGCCCTACAGCGCCAGCAAGTCCGGCGTCATCAGCTTGGTTCAGACCGCAGCCAATGAACTCGCCGGCACCGGCGTGCGCATCAACGCGATCTGCCCCGGACTCGTCGAAACCGGCATGACTCGCCCGATTTTCGAACAGGCACGCGCCCGCGGCAGCGAGCGCCGGATCGGTCAGCTCAATCCCCTGCGCCGCGCGGGCGCGCCCGGCGAGATTGCGCAGATGGCTTTGTTTCTCGCGTCCGATGCCGCATCGTATGTCAACGGTCAGGCCTTTGCCGTCGACGGTGGCCTGTCCTCGTCGCTTCCGGTCGTCTTGCATCGTGATTGAAGGACGACGGCGCACGCGGCGCACTGCCGCAGGCAATCGACGCACCCGCATTTTGCGTCTAAGCTTTGTGTGGGGCAGTGGAATCTCATGACGATCAGGGCCGGAAATCTAGCAACGCGAACGAAAGCCACCGCAGGTCGCGGCTACATTCTTGCCGCTTGGATCAAGGCGATCAGCCGCGCACTCGACGCTGCCGGCTGCGACAGCAGCGCACTGCTCGCAGAAGCAGGCTTCGATCTCAAATCCCTCGGTGGTCCGACGTTACTTTGCCCGCTCGTCAATACTGCGCGCCTCTGGGAAATCGCCGTCGCCGCTACGGGCGATCCGGCATTCGGCGTCAAAGTGGCGAGCCACATCCGACACACGACCTTCCACGTTTTGAGCTGCGGCCTCAGCGCGAGCTCGACTTTGAAGGACGCCTTCGAAAGACTGCAACGCTATTGCCATGTCGCCAGCGACGCAGTCGAATACGAATTCCACAAATGCGGCAGTGATTATCATTTCCTGATCGAACCCGCGGCCGGGGTTCCGTTCGAATCGATCGACGCCTTGGTCGGCGCGCAGCTGCGTATGTGCCGCTCGTTGGTCGGGCGAGATTTCTCGCCGCGGCATATTGAGCTGCGGCGTCCGCGGCCGGCGATAATCGATGACTTCGAGCGCATGTTCCGGGCACCGCTGCTATTCGGCGCCGCGCAGAACCGCCTGGTGTTCGACGGCGCCGGCATCGAGTCGCCGCTCGACGGCGCCAACCCCGACCTGGCGCTGCGCGCGGATGCGATCGCGCTCCAATACTTGGCTCGCATCGAGCGCGACAACATTCAGGCGCGCGTTCGCGAGGTTCTGATGCAGCGATTGCAACGCGCCGAACCTTCGCAGGACGAGGTTGCCGAACACCTTTGCATGAGCGCGCGCACGCTGCAGCGCAAGCTCGGCGAGAGCGGCACGACCTATAAGGAGATCCTCGACGAGACTCGTCACTCGCTGGCATTGCTTTACCTCAGCGCGCCGCATCACAGCCTCAGCGAGATCACGTATTTGCTCGGGTTTTCCTCCGGCAGCAGTTTCACTCGCGCATTTCGGCGTTGGACCGGCCAATCGCCGTCGAACTGGCGCGCGGGCGCGCCAGCGCCGTGAGTCAACTATCGAGAGCAGTCGTCGCGCGCCAACTCGGCTTGCCCGTATCGGTCGAGCAGATCAACGTGCAAGCGCCGCACCACGGCGAGGTCATGATCCGGCTTGCCGCGTGCGGCGTTTGCCACAGCGATTTATCGGCGACCAACGGTACGATTGCCTATCCCTTGCCGCTCGTGTTGGGGCACGAGGGAGCCGGAATCGTGACCGCCGTCGGCGAGGGCGTGAGCCGCTACGCGATCGGCGATCACGTCGTCAGCTCATTCGTAAGCATTTGTGGCCGCTGCCACTACTGTCAGACGGGTCGCCCGCATCTGTGCGTGCAGTCGCTGCAAGCGCTCTACACCTTGCCCGACGGCAGCGTGCGCACATTCGACGCGGCCGGATCGCCGCTCAACGTATTCTGCGGCTGCGGCGTCATGGCCGAGTATGCGACCTTGCACGCCGACAACCTCGTGAAGATCGACCGGCAAATGCCGCTCGATCGGGCCGCGTTGATCGCCTGCGGCGTCATGACCGGCTTCGGCGCCGCGGTCAACACCGCGCGCGTCGAAGCGGGCTCGGTAGCGGTCGTGTTCGGTTGCGGCGGAGTCGGCCTCAATGCGATCCAAGGCTGCGCGATTGCGGGCGCTGCAATGATCGTCGCGGTCGACACGAGCGCGCCCACGCTCGAATTGGCCGAGCGCTTCGGGGCCACACACACCTTTAACGTGACCGGAGAGGACCAGATCGGCAAAGCCTTGTACAAGCTCACCGGTGGTGGTGCCGATTATGCCTTCGATTGCGTGGGACTCGGTCGGATTTCCGAGCAGGCCTTCGGTGTCTTGCGCCGCGGTGGGACAGCCGTGACCGTCGGTATTGCCGCGCCCGCCGACAAGATTGTTCTGAATGCGCAACACGTCGCGATCACCGAAAAAACGCTGACCGGCAGCTATTATGGTTCGGCGCGACCGCAGCTGGATTTTCCGCGGCTCATCAGTCTTTATCGCAGCGGTCGATTGAAGCTCGACGAACTCATTACTCGGACCTATTCGATCGATGAGGCACCGCAAGCATTTGCCGATCTTCAAGGGGGCCGACCGGGACGCGGCGTCATCGTCTTTGGAGATATGACTTAGGTGGAATCGCTCGCTCTGCCGACTGCCCTGCCTGAGGAAATCGGCTTGAGTTCCGCGCGCCTCGATCGCCTCACCCAAGTCATGCGGGACGATAGCGCGCGCGGCCGCGTGCCCGGAGCAGTGGCGCTGATCGCGCGTCGCGGCAAGATCGGCTATTTCGAGAGCTGCGGCCAACGCGATCCGGTCAAGGGCACGCCGATGACCAAGGACACGATCTTCAGAATCTATTCCATGACCAAGCCGATCGTGACGGTCGCAGCGATGATGCTGTTCGAAGAGGGACGCTTTCTGCTCAGCGATCCGATCGCAAAATATCTGCCGGAGCTCGGGAATCTGCAAGTCGCGGTAGCGCACGGCGATCAGATCGATCTGGTGCCCCCGACGCGTCCGGTGACGATTCAGGATTTTCTGCGGCACACCTCGGGCCTGACTTATGAGTTCCGCGGCAACGGTCCTGTACACAAGATGTACATGGCGGCGAAGGTCTCCAGCCTCGCCATGACCGCTGCCGAGCACGTAACGGTGCTCGGCCAGTTGCCGCTGCTGCATCAGCCGGGAACGCGCTGGGAATACAGTCGCTCAACCGATGTCATCGGGCGCCTCGTCGAAGTGCTCTCCGGATCGAAGTTGAGCGTTCATCTCGACGAGCAGATTTTGAGGCCGCTCGGGATGGTCGACACCGCGTTTCACGCGCCGCAAGTGCATCATGCGCGCCTCGCCGAAGCGTTTGCCCAGGATCCGCAAACCGGCTCAGCGGTTCGGCTCATGGATGTGCGAAGTCCGCCGCAATTCGAGTCGGGCGGTGCGGGCCTCGTCTCGACGGCCGCCGACTACGCACGTTTCCTGCAGATGATGCAGAATGGCGGAACGCTCGATGACGTACGGCTGCTCAGCCGCAAGACGATCGAGTTCATGACGGCCGATCATCTCGGATCGATCACTGGTCCATCGGATCTGCTGCCGCCCGGTTATGGCTTTGGACTCGGTTTCGCCGTTCGGCTGCACGCCGGCATTGCACAGGTGCCGGGGTCGGTCGGTCAATATTTCTGGGGCGGACTTGCCGGCACGGTTTTTTGGGTCGATCCGGTCGAGCAGCTGTTCGCGATTCTGCTGACCCAAGCACCTGGCCAGCGCGAGTACTACCGGAGGCTGTTTTGCGACATGGTATACGCGGCGTTCGCGGACTGACCCTGTTGGTCGACCGATCCGCGTGACCGCCGCGGCGGCGCATGTAGAGTGCGCGACCCGCTGCCCGCGCGCCATTCGGACGGCGATAAGCCGGTCCAGCGCCTGAACGCGCGCGTGAAGCTGCTGCTACAGGAAAACCCGAGCAAATGCGTGACCTCATTGACGCTCATATGCGGCATGCTGAAGTGCGCGAGCGCCTGCGCGTGTCGGGTTTCGTCGACGATCTTTTTGAACGTGGTGCCGCTGTCACCGAGCTTGCGCTGCAGCGTGCGCGCGCTGACGTTGAGAGTCTCGGCGACTTCCTCCTGGGTGGGCTCGCTGTGCTGCCGGCGCTGCATGAGCACCGTACGCACCCGTGCCTCCAAGTTGTGCCGCTCGATGCGCGCCAGGTAACGCGCCGAGACGGCATCACTCAGGCGCGCGAGCTCGGGGTTGCCACTGTCGAGCACGCGCTCGATGCTTGCCGAATCGAATCTCAGACGGTTGTGCTCGGCATTGAAACGCAGCGGCGCGCGCCATAGCCGTTCGAAATCATCGACGACCGCGGGCCGTGGTCGCCGCAACTCGACCGACAAAGGTGAGAAATCGCGCCCGATGAGGGAGCGGCACATGCGCAGGTGCGTGCCGACCAGGGCGTCGATCGACTCGATCGGCACCTCGATCCTCGGCTCAATGTAGAAGTGGTACTCCGCCCCGAAGCGGTAGAAGCGATACCCGACCGCATCGCTCACCACATGCGAGTAGTGCTGCACGCGCTCGAAAGCCTCTTTGAGGGTTGAGCTCGCGCTCAATCCATACCCTAAGGCGTGGAACGCGGTGTGGCTGAAGTAACTGGCCAGTTTGACGCCGAAGGCTTCATCCCCAGTTGCCTCGAGTGCGACCTGCCACAGCCTTCCGGTCTTGGTGAGGGGGCAGCGGGCATCGGGGCCGCCGAGATGATTCAGGTCAAATCCCACCTCCGCAAGTAGCGCGGAACCGTCGCACCCGGCGGCGTCCAGTGCGCGCCCGAAGGCCTTCACCCAGGTCACTAATATCGAGTTCTCATGCGTCGCGGTGAGTGTCCGCATACCGTATCCCCCCGGCCGGAAGCACTACATGAAGCGCGGATGGGAGCTTAGCCCCAAAGACTGGAAGCGTCGATCTGCCCCAGCGCCGCAGGCACTGTTTCCGGATCTGCGGACACTCAAGTCTTTCCGTGTGGCGGTTTCGCCACAAGGTCTTTTGGCGTCTGGGGCTAACAGTTTGGCGCCTGAAGCGCCTGCAGGACGGAGGCCTTTCCGTAAGCTTTCGCCCGGCAAGTTGCGGGGAGGCACCACGACCGTAATCGCGGTGCATTGGCAGAGGCGCGCTGCGCGGGGGCTTTCGGGCCGCCGCTTGGAAGAGGGGTATAGCATGGTCGTCACTTCGAACGTCGCGGCAGCACATAACTCAAAGCGGTTTGCTTTCAAGCGGATATTGCTCGTACTGGGGCTGGCAATCGCGTTCGGCCCTGGCGGTCACGTCAGCCGCGCGGCGGACGCGACCGCAAGCGCCACCGAGCTCACGGAAGTGGTTATCACCGCGCAGAAACGCGAGCAGAACCTGCAGGAAGTGCCGATCGCCGTGATCGCGCTCTCCGGCCAGCAGCTGCGGGACGCGGGCGTGACCGATCTCAAGAACATGGCCGTGCTCGCCCCGGGCCTCACCGTGACTTCGACCACCTCGGAGAACTCGACCACGGCGCGCATCCGCGGCATCGGCACGGTCGGTGATAACGTGGGCCTCGAATCTTCCGTCGGTGTGGTGATCGATGGGGTCTATCGGCCGCGCAACGGCGTCGGATTCGGCAATCTCGGTGAAATCGACCGGATCGAGGTGCTCGAAGGCCCGCAGGGGGAACTGTTCGGCAAGAACAACGATGCCGGCATCATCAACATCGTGACCCAGCGCCCCTCGACCACCTTTGGGGTGACCGGCGAGATCACGGGCGGGAATTTCGACGACAGGGAGGCCTCCGGGTCGATCACCGGCCCGGTGGGCGATTTCTCCGCCTTCCGCCTCTACGCCGGATACCAAAAGCGCGACGGCTTTCTCAACGTCGAGACCGGAACCGGGAACTCCGACGACGCGGTCGACAACCGCAACTTCTACACGGTGCGCGGACAGTACCTGGTGACTCCCAGCAGCGACGTCAGTGTGCTGTTTATCGGCGACTTCTCGCGCCGTAATGAGATGTGCTGTCAGGCGACTCCCGTGACTCCCGGTCCCTTTGCCGGGATCATCACTGCGCTTGGGAGCAATCCCCTGCTCGGCGGCACAACCGGACAACCGGCTTTCCCGGACACACCCACGAACCCCTTCAACCGACAGTCGTTTGCGAACTACCCGATCTCACAGCAGATCTGGGACCGCGGATTTTCCGCTCAGCTCGACTGGAATTTAGGCGCCGCCCAGCTGACCTCGATCAGCGCATGGCGGGACAACAGCATCGACGCGGGCAACGATCCGGATTACTCCGACGCTGCCCTCGTGCAGGAGCCGGCCAACGGCAACGCAACGGACTTCAAGCAGATCAGCGAGGAGTTGCGGCTTGCGGGCAAGACCGATCGACTGAACTGGCTGATCGGCGGTTTCGCCGGCAAAGAGCTTCTGAACAACACCTCAACGATTCTCGCCGACGATCAATTCGACCTGTATCTGGGTGCGACGGCGTCGGCGGCCGCGGGCGCCAGCCCGCCCAATTTCGTGTTGTTGCCGGAGCTCACCGGCAACTTACCCGGACACACGTTCATCCCCGGCGTCTCCGGGCAGGCGGACTCCTACCAACAGACCGAGAAGAGCTTCGCCTTCTTCACCAACGAGACCTATACGCTGGTCGAGCATCTGGATCTCACGGCGGGTCTGCGTTACACGCATGAATCGAAGGACGAGACGGCCAACTACAACAGCCCCGACGGCGGTGCGGCCTGCGGAGCGCTGCTGCATGCGCCCAAGCCGTCCGCTGCGCTTCCCTATAGTGATTTGCTGTTGTTGGGATACGGTTGCGCAACGCCGTTCAATCCGTTCTTCGCCGGGGTGACGCACGACCAGTCCCTCAGCGAGGACAATCTCAACGCCACGGTCAAACTGGCCTATCATTTCACCAACGATGTGATGGGGTACGCCTCCTGGGGCAATGGCACGAAGGCAGGCGGCTTCAATCTGGCGCGGGTGACCAATCCCGCCGCCGCCGATCCTCTGGCGCCGATCCTCGATACCGAGTTCCCGCGGGAGACGGTCAACTCCTTCGAGATCGGTGTGAAGAGCGAGCTCGCGCAGAAAACCGTGCGCGTCAATGCCGCCGTGTTTGATGAGCGGTTCAAAGATTTCCAGCTGAACACCTTTACCGGCATCGTGTTCGTCGTCAGCTCGCTGCCGGACGTGAGCTCCAAGGGCGCCGAACTGAGCGTCGACTGGCTCACGCCCCTGTCCGGACTGAGCATCTCCAGCGGGGTGGTCTACGCAGACACACAGATCACGAACTTCGGGAACGCGCTGTATCTGTTTGCCACGAACCGCCTGAACAACCGGCTGTCGTTTTCGCCCCTGTGGTCAGGAGTGGTCTCGGCGGCATATCAGGTGCCGCTCTCGCCATCACTGACGTTCCGGATCAGTGCCGATGAGAAGTACAGCTCCTCCTACAACACGGGCTCCGATCTGGACCCGATTAAGATTCAAGGAAGCTATGGGATTGTGAACGCACGCATCGGCATCGGCGCCCCCGATGGTAAGTGGGCCTTTGAGGTCTGGGGCCAGAACCTCGCCGACAAGGGCTACTTTCAGGTCGCCTTCGATGCGCCATTCCAGGGCCTCGCCGTTCCGGGCTTTAATAATCAGATCGATTCGTTCGTCGGTGACCCGCGCACCTTCGGCGCCACCATACGCGTGAAGTTCTAGGGGACCTGCGCGCCCAAGTCCATGGGCTCAGCAGCTCCCCAGGGATGCGCGTCGGCGTATGAGTAACGTGCACTTCGAAGTCAGCGGCGCAGTTGCCGTCCTGCGCCTGGACAATCCTCCGGTCAATAGCTTCGGCCACGAGCTGCGCCGTTCGATCGTGGACGCGCTGGCGCGCGCCGAGGACGATGCGGCCGTGAAGGCCGTCGTTCTCATCGGCTCGGGTAAGCTCTTCTCCGGCGGCGCCGATATCCGTGAATTCGGCACTCCGAAATCACTCGCTGCCCCGAACCTCCACGACGTACTGCGCGCAATCGAGGACTGTACCAAGCCCGTGATCGCGGCCATCCATGGCGTGTGTATGGGCGGGGGGCTTGAACTTGCGCTCGCGTGTCACTACCGCATCGCGACCGTAGATGCGCAGATCGCGCTTCCGGAGGTGAAGCTCGGTTTGCTGCCCGGGGCCGGCGGCACTCAAAGGCTGCCGCGCGTGGTCGGAGTCGAGCGGGCGCTGAACATGATCGTGTCCGGCAATCCGGTGCGCGCCGAGGAGCTGCGTGGCACGGCGCTCTTCGATGCGATAGCGAGCGGTGATCTGCGCGCGGCCGCGCTCGATCTGGCACGCGCGCTGATCGCGGCAGGGCGCGGCCCGCAGCGAGTGCGCGACCTTAAGATCAAGATGCCCAACGCCGAGGCCTACCTGCAATTCGCCCGCAATACGGTGAAAGCTCTCGCCGGCCCCTACCCGGCGCCGCCGGCCTGTGTGGAGGCACTGGCGGCTGCGCTCACGGGGCCCTTCGAGTCCGGAATGAAGCGCGAACGCGAGCTGTTCGTGACGCTCATGGCTTCCCCTGAATCGGCGGCGCTGCGGCACATCTTCCAAGCCGAGCGCGCCGCATCCCACATCAACGGCATGCCCGATTCGGTCGCCACCCGCCCGATCAAACGGGTCGGGGTCGTCGGCGCAGGCACGATGGGTGGCGGCATTACGATGAGCTTCATCAATGCGGGATTGCCGGTCACGCTCTTGGAGACGACGCAGGAGGCGCTCGACCGCGGCCTCGTCAACATCCGCCGCAATTATCAGAGCGCGTTGCGCAAGGGGTCGCTTACCGAGGCGCGCCTCGATGAGCGCTTGGCGCTGATCACGCCGACCTTGCAGTACGAACCTCTGCGAGATGTGGACCTGGTGATCGAGGCCGTGTTCGAGAATCTCGAAGTCAAAAGGAAGGTGTTCGAGAGGCTCGACGAGATCGTCAAACAAGGCGCGATTCTCGCATCCAACACCTCGGCTTTGAATCTCGATGTAATCGCCCGGTTCACGCAGCGGCCGCAGGACGTCATCGGCCTGCACTTCTTCAGTCCCGCGAACGTCATGCGGCTGCTCGAAGTCGTACGCGGAGCACAGACCGCGAACGACACCCTCGCCACGGCGATGGCATTGGCCAAATCCATCGGCAAGATCGCGGTCGTATCGGGTGTTTGCGACGGCTTCATCGGCAATCGGATGGTGGCGCGCTACGGTACGGCGGCGCACGACCTGCTCGTCGCAGGCGCGCTGCCGCAGCAGATCGATGCAGCGCTGCAGAATTTCGGGATGGCAATGGGCCCGTTCCGCATGGCGGATCTCGCCGGACTCGACATCGGATGGGCGGTTCGCAAGCGGCGCGCGGCGGAATTTCCCAACGAGGATTTCTCGAATGTTGCGGATATTCTCTGCGAAGCAGGTCGATTCGGGCAAAAGACGGGCTCGGGGTTCTACCGCTACGAGGCCGGTGCACGCGCGGCGATACCGGATCAGGCGGTGACTGCGATCATCGAACGATACCGCGAAAAAAAGGGCGTGGTGCCGCGCGCAGTTTCCGATGCGGAAATCGTCGAGCGCTGCATCTATGCGCTNNTACGGTTTTCCGGCTTACCGGGGCGGCCCCATGTTCTATGGGGATAGTGTAGGTTTGATCACGGTTGCGCGCGCGCTGCGTCGCATCACGACAGTAGATGGCGCGGACGCGGCGTTCTGGACGCCGGCGCCGCTACTCGACCGACTCGCCCAAGAAGGAAAAACATTCAGTGAATTCAGAAGAGCCGCCACGTGATTGAAGCCGTGCTCGTCTCCACGGCGCGCACCGGGCTCGGCAAGAGCTGGAAAGGCGCCTTCAATATGACCTATGGCGCAACCCTCGGCGCTCATGCCGTACGGCATGCCGTGGCGCGTGCCGGCATCGACGCCGCCGAAGTCGAGGACGTGATCATGGGATCGACGTTCGGCGAAGGCACCACGGGCGGAAACATCGCGCGGGCGATCGCACTGCGCGCGGGGCTGCCCGTGACGACCGCGGGTTTGAGTATCAACCGCTTCTGCAGCTCTGGATTGCAGTCGATCGCGCTCGCGGCGCAGAGAATCATGACAGAGGGCGCGCAAGTCTTGGTCGCCGGCGGTCTCGAGAGCATTTCCTGCGTCCAAAATGAAGCCAATACCCACATGCGGGCCGATCCTTGGATTCTCGAGCACAAGCCGACGCTCTACTGGTCGATGCTGCAAACCGCCGAGACCGTAGCCGCGCGCTACCGGATCTCGAAGCAGGCGCAAGACGAATACGGCGTTCGCAGCCAGCTGCGCGCGGCCGCGGCGCAGGCTGCCGGAAAGTTCAAGGACGAGATCGTGCCGATGACGACGACCATGGGCGTCGTCGACAAGGCGACGGGCGCGATCATCACGCGTGAAATAACGATCGACGCCGATGAGGGCATCCGGCCCGATACGACGCTCGAAGCCGTCGCCAAGATCCGCCCCGCACTGCCGGGCGGCGTCATCACGGCGGGCAACGCGAGCCAATTCTCCGATGGCAGCAGCGCCTGCGTCATCATGGAGCGCAAACTCGCCCAGCGGCGCGGCCTTGAACCCTTGGGGCTGTTTCGTGGATTTGCGGTTGCCGGTTGCGAACCGGACGAAATGGGCGTGGGTCCGGTTTACGCGGTCCCGCGGCTACTCGAGCGCACCGGTTACAAAGTCGGCGATATCGACCTCTGGGAGCTCAATGAAGCATTCGCTTGCCAAGTGCTGTATTGCCGCGATCGCCTCGGCATTCCGGACGAGCGCCTGAACGTCAACGGCGGTGCGATTGCAGTCGGACATCCCTATGGCGTCAGCGGCGCACGCCTCACGGGTCATGCACTCATCGAAGGCAAGCGGCGCGGCGCGAAGCTCGTGGTCGTGACGATGTGCATTGGCGGCGGCCAGGGTGCGGCGGGCTTGTTCGAAGTGACCTGACCGGTAGCTGCAATGAACTTTTCGCACAGCGATAAGGTCCGCGAGCTGCAGCAACGGGTTGGCGCGTTCATGGAGAGGTTCGTTTATCCCGCCGAGAGCCGTTTTCAAGACGAATTGGCCAAGAACCGCCGCGGCGGGAACCCCTGGCTCGCGACCGAGGTCGTCGAGGAGCTCAAGCGCGAGGCGCGCACCGCAAAATTATGGAATCTGTTCCTGCCGGACTCAGAGCACGGCGCCGGGCTTACAAATCTCGAATATGCGCCGGTGTGCGAAATCATGGGACGCTCGCCGCTAGGTCCGGAAGCGTTCAATTGTTCGGCGCCCGACACGGGCAATATGGAGGTGCTCGCTCGCTACGGGTCGCCGGAGCAGCGCAGGCGCTGGCTCGAACCGCTGCTCGAGGGCCGAATCCGCTCCGGCTTTGCGATGACCGAACCCGCGGTCGCCTCGAGCGACGCGACCAACATCGAGGCCGAGATCGTGCGCGACGGGGATCATTACGTGATCAACGGCCGCAAGTGGTGGACCAGCGGCGCCGGTGATCCGCGCTGCGAGATTCTGATCTTCATGGGCAAGACGAATCCCGGCGCCGCGCTCCACAGCCAACAATCGATGATCCTCCTGCCGATAAAGACGCCGGGGATCACCGTGAAGCGCCAACTCTCGGTCTTCGGCTACGACGACG
Source organism: Gammaproteobacteria bacterium (assembly GCA_003140135.1). GTDB lineage: Bacteria > Pseudomonadota > Gammaproteobacteria > Steroidobacterales > Steroidobacteraceae > PALSA-1196. Next base: position 15,584 of record PLIX01000042.1, on the reverse strand, counting down.
CGCCGCACGGCCACTCCGAAATCGAATTCACCGACGTGCGCGTGCCCGCGGCGAATTTATTGCTCGGGGAAGGACGCGGCTTCGAAATCGCGCAGGGTCGGCTCGGACCAGGGCGTATTCATCACTGCATGCGCCTCATCGGTCTCGCCGAGCGCGCGCTCGAGATGCTGTGCCGGCGTGCGCTCGAGCGCGTCGCATTCGGCCGACGCCTCTCGGAGCAAGGCGTCACGCTCGAGCGGATCGCCGAATCGCGCATCGAGATCGATCAGGCCCGCTGGCTCGTGCTCAATGCGGCGTACATGATGGACACGGTCGGCAACCGCGCCGCAAAGAAGGAAATTGCGATGATCAAAGTCGCGGCGCCAAAGATGGCCTGCCGTGTGCTCGATTGGGCCATTCAGGTGCACGGCGGCGGCGGCGTCAGCCAGGATTTTCTGCTCGCCCACGCCTATGCGGGTGCACGCTCCTTGAGGCTCGCCGACGGCCCGGACGAAGTGCACCGCGCGCAGATCGGCAAGCTCGAGCTCGCCCGGTACCGATCAGCCTGAGAGTGCGCCATGTCGGATAGGCACTTCAAATTCTGGCCTGATCATTCGCGGCAGCACCTGGACGCGCCGGCCACCAACGTGTTCTATAACCTCGAGGTGTCCGCACGGCGCTATCCGGCCAAACCCTGTCTCGTCTATTACGACACGCCCATCGGCTTTGCCGAAATTCACGACGAAGCGCAGCGGATCGCGGGCTATCTCGAGCAGCGCTGCGGTGTGAGGAAGGGCGATCGCGTGCTCCTCTACATGCAGAACAGCCCGCAGTTCGTAATTGCCTATTACGGCATCTTGCGCGCCAATGCCATCGTCGTGCCCCTCAATCCAATGTACCTCACGCAGGAATTTCTTCGCTGCGCCAAAGACGCAGAAGCCACGACCGCGATCGTCTCCCAGGAGCTGTACTCACGCATCGAACCGCTGCTCGATTCGAGGGAACTCGAGCGTGTGATCGTCGCCGCATATTCGGATTATTTGAAACGGCCCACCAACCTCTCCGTGCCAGACTTCATTGCGGCGCCGCGCGTCGAGCTTTCGCGGCCCGGTGTCACGCTTTGGGGCGATGCGCTCGCAAGCGGCCTGTCTCCGGGACCCTTGAGCGCAGGTCCGGACGATTTGTGCGTGATGCCGTACACCTCGGGCACCACCGGTGAGCCCAAGGCCTGCATGCATACTCACCGCACGACCATGCATACTCTCGTGGCCTCGATGCGCTGGTTCACCGTGCAGCCTGAATTGACGATGCTCGCGGTCGCGCCGTTCTTCCACGTGACCGGCATGCAAGGCAGCATGAACGGCCCCCTCTACAACGGCAATACCGTGGTTCTGCTGCCGCGGTGGGACCGCATCGTCGCCGCGGAATGCGTGCAGCGCTATCGGATCGCGAGCTGGACCGCGGTTCCGACGATGATCCAGGATTTCTTCCTGAACCCGAATATCGAGCGCTACGATTTGTCCTCGATTCGCAGATTGAGCGGCGGCGGCGCTGCGATGCCGGCGGCCGTGGCCCAGCGGCTGCTGCAACGAGGCATCACCTATTATGAAGGCTATGGACTCTCGGAGACCATGGCGGCCACACACATCAACCCCCCCGATCGTGCGAAACAGCAATGTCTGGGCATACCGATCTACGGCGTCGATTCACGCGTCGTCGATCCTGCGACCGGCGACGAGCTCGCCGCAGGCGAGGTCGGCGAGATCGTGACTCACGGTCCACAGGTGTTCTTGGGCTATTGGAACAAGCCCCAAGACAGCGCGCAGGCGTTCATCGAGATTGACGGCAAACGCTTCTTGCGCACCGGCGATCTCGGCAGAGTCGACGAAGACGGCTACTTCTTCATGGTCGACCGCCTCAAGCGCATGATCAATGCGTCGGGATTCAAAGTGTGGCCGACCGAGGTCGAGTCGCTGATGTATCAGCATCCCGCCGTGCTCGAGGCCTGCGTCATCGGCGCGAGCGACGCTTATCGCGGCGAGACCGTCAAGGCCTTCGTCGTGTTGCGGCCCGAATGGAAGGGACGCACCGAGGCCCCGGCGATCGTCGATTGGTGCCGCGAGAACATGGCGGCGTTCAAGGTCCCAAGGATCGTCGAATTTATCGATGCGCTACCCAAATCGGGCAGCGGCAAGATTCAGTGGCGCGAACTTCAGGATCGCGAACGGCGGGCCGAAGCCGCGCGCAGCGCCGCGGCCGAGCGCGGTGGTTCAGCATGAGGGCGCTGCTGAGCCGCCGGCCCGGCGGACCTGAGACTCTGGAACTCGACGAGATTCCCGAGCCAGCGGCAGGGGCCGGCCAGGTCCGTGTCGCGGTGCGCGCTTGCGGCGTCAATTTCCCGGATTTGCTGATCATTCAGGATCTCTATCAAGTTAAGCCGCCGCGACCGTTCGCGCCCGGCGGCGAGATCTCCGGCATCGTCGATGCGCTCGGCACGGGCGTCGAGGGCTTGCGCGTCGGCGATCGCGTGCTCATGAGTCCGGTGCAAGGCGGTATGGCTCAGAAAGTCGTCGGTTCCGCGGGAAACTGCTGGAGGATTCCCGATGCGATGCCCTTCGACGATGCGGCCGCGCTGCTGCTGACCTATGGCACCTCGCAGCACGCGCTCACGGATCGAGCGCAGCTCAAGAGCGGCGAGACGCTGCTCGTGCTCGGCGCCGCGGGCGGCGTCGGCCTCGCCGCGGTGGATCTGGGCAAGGCCATGGGCGCGCGCGTCGTCGCCGCGGCATCGACTGAAGCGAAGCTCGCGCTCGCACGCGAACATGGCGCCGATGAGAGCGTGCAATACCCGGCGGGTACGCTCGACAAGGCCGCTGCGCGGGCGCTCACGGATCACTTCAAGTCCGTCTGCGGTGCAAACGGCGCCCAGGTGATCTTCGATCCGGTGGGCGGCGATTACACGGAAGCGGCGCTGCGCGCGATCGGGTGGCAGGGACGCTATCTCGTCGTCGGCTTTACCGCCGGCATCCCGAAGCTGCCGCTCAATCTGACCTTGCTCAAGAGTTGCCAGATCATCGGTGTGTTCTGGGGAGAGTTCATCGCGCGCCAGCCCCGGCAGCATGCCACCCATGTCGCGGCACTCATGGCGCTCTATCTCGAGGGCCGCATCAAGCCGGCGGTCACCGAGCACTTTCCGCTGCAACGGGGAATGGACGCGATCGCGAGGCTCGGTGCGCGCGATGCGCGCGGCAAGATCGTCGTGATGATCGACTGAGAAAACCCTCATGAATCTCAACTACACCGCGGCAGAAGAATCCTTTCGCGCCGAGGTGCGTGCTTTCCTCGCAGCCGAGCTTCCGGCGGACATCCGCTCCAAAGTGCGCTTGGGAAGGCGCTTGCACAAAGACGACCTCGTGCGCTGGCAGAAGATTCTCTATCGCCGCGGCTGGGGCGCCGGCATGTGGCCGCGGCGCTACGGCGGTGCCGATTGGAGCGTCGTCGAGCAGCACATCTTCGACGAAGAGGGTGCGGCGGCCGGCGCGCCGCCACAGATCCCGTTCGCGTTGCGCATGGTCGCCCCGGTGCTCATGAACTTCGCAACTGCCGCACAACAGAATTGCTTTCTGCCGCGCATCATTTCCGGCCAGGATTGGTGGTGCCAGGGGTATTCGGAGCCTGGTTCGGGGTCCGATCTCGCATCGCTGCGCACGAGCGCAGTGCGCGAAGGTGCTCATTACCGCGTCAACGGCCAAAAGGCCTGGAACACGCTCGGCCAGTATGCCGATTGGATCTTCTGCCTGGTGCGCACGAGCAGCGACGCGCGTCCACAGCAAGGCATTTCGTTCCTGTTGATCGATATGAAGTCGCCGGGCATCACGGTACGTCCGATCGTCACGATCGAAGGCGAGCACGAAATCAACGATATTTTCTTCGACAACGTGCAGGTGCCGGTCGAAAACCTGGTCGGCGAAGAAAACAAGGGCTGGACTTACGCAAAATTTCTGCTCTTGCACGAGCGCACCAATAATGCCGGCATCGGCAATTGCAAACGCGCATTGAAGCGGCTCAAGGAAATTGCGACGCACCAACTCCATAACGGCCGCCCGCTGATCGAGGATTCCCGTTTCCGCGATCGCATCGCGCAGCTCGAACTCGAGCTCATGGCGCTCGAGATCACGAACCTGCGTGTGCTTTCGGCGGTCTCGACGGAATCCCGCGCTCCTGGGCCCGAGGTCTCGCTGCTCAAAATCAAGGGTTCGGAGATCATCCAGCAGCTCGCTGAGCTTCAGATGCATGCGCTCGGACACGATGCCCTGCCCTACTTGCGCGAGGCGCTCGAGGCGGACTGGGTTCCGGCGCCGTTGCTTGCGGATCACTATGCCACCTTCGCGCCGCCGCTCACGGGCCAATATTTCAACTACCGCAAGACCACGATCTATGCGGGCTCGACCGAGATCCAAAAGAACATTATCTCGAAACTGATTCTGGGTCTCTAAAGAGAGCTGCCATGGATTTACGCCTAACGGAAGAACAACTGGCGCTGCAGGAGACGCTGCGGCGTTTCATCGCCAAAGATTACGATTTCGAGCGGCGCCGCTCGCTCGCGCTTTCACCGCTCGGCTATTCCGCGGAAGCCTGGGCCCAGTATGCCGAACTCGGCCTGCTCGGCCTGCCCTATCCCGAGGAATTCGGCGGGCTCGGCGGCAGCGGTGTGGACATCATGGCCGTCATGGAACTGGTCGGCCAGGGACTGCTGCTGGAGCCTTACGTGAGTACGGTCGTGCTCTGCGGTGGGCTGCTGCGCGATGCCGCTGCCCACGCGATCAAGGAGGCGCTATTGCCGCAGATCGCCGCGGGAAAGCTGCAGATCGCTCTCGCCGCCTATGAGGCGGCCGGGCGCTATGAGCTCGCGCACGTCGCCTCGACGGCCGTCCGTGACGCCAACGGCTGGCGGCTGACGGGCCGCAAGTCCGTCGTGCTCGATGCCCCATCGGCCGATTATTTTCTTCTCTCGGCGCGCAGCAGCGGCAATCGGACCGACGTCGAGGGTATCTCCCTCTATCTAGTGCGACGTGATGCGCCGGGATTGACGCTGCAAGCCTATCCTACCCACTCCGGCGGCAGAGCTGCGGATTTACATTTGCAAGATGTGTACATAGACGACGACGCCGTGATCGGCGCACCCGAGCGCGCGCTTCCCGTCATTGAGCGCGCCGTCGACCAGGGAATCGCCGCACTCTGCGCCGAAGCGATGGGTATCGTGACCGCGCTCAATGCGGCGACTCTCAATTATTTGAAAACCCGCAAACAGTTCGGCACCGTGCTCGGCAGCTTCCAGGCGCTGCAACATCGAATGGCCGACATGTTCATCGCCGCCGAGCAGGCCCGTTCGATGGCCATCATTGCAGCAATCCAAGCCAACAGCGACGATCCCGCGACACGCCGCCGCGCCCTATCGGGCGCGAAGGCCTATATAGGACAGGCCGCGCGCTTCGTCGGCCAGCAGGCCGTCCAGCTACACGGCGCGATGGGAGTCGTGGACGAGCTCAACGTCAGCCATTACTTCAAGCGCCTCACGATGATCGATATGACATTTGGCGATGCAGATCATCACTTGGCGCGCTTCAGCGATGCCCTTCGAATCGAACCGATAGGAGCTGCCTCATGAAATTCAACCGCCCACGCCTGATTCTCGGACTCTATGTGATCGCGCTCATCGTCGTCACCGAGCTCGTCACCGGCTATCTAGGGCTGCCGGCATGGCCGGCGTTCGTGGCCTGGGTCCTCTTCTTCGGCGAACATATGAACCCGAAGAGGACGCCGCATATTCTGATCGGCAGCGCCGCCGGTATCGGACTCGTGATGCTTGCACCGATCGCCATCGGCTTGCTCGCGCACCTCATCGGCGCCGAATGGGGCCGACTGATTTACATTGTGGCCGCGGTTTACGCGATTTTCGCGTTCGGCGAAATGATTCCGCTGGTTCTCAACTACTATACCTTCATGTTCTTCACGGTCGCGGGTCTTGCATTGGCGGCGCCAAATCCCAATCCTCCGCTGTGGCTGCTCATGGAGGCGGCGGGCGGCGGCCTGCTGATCGGCGCCACGATCGTCGCCGCCAGGACCATCGGGGCACCCAGCACGGCGGAGCCGCCGCACTGAATGAAACGCGAAACGGCCACCTCAGTGAGAGAGCAAGTCAGCGCCGCCGAATGGGACGTGCGCGTGAATCTCGCGGCCGCGTACCGGCTCGTTGCGCTCTACGGCTGGGATGACCTCGTCTTCACTCACGTGTCGGCGCGGGTTCCCGGATCGGAGCATCATTTTCTGATCAATCCCTACGGCATGATGTTCGAGGAAATCACGGCGTCCTCGCTGGTCAAGATCGATCTCGGCGGCCGGAAGATCATGGACTCGCCCCACGAAATCAATCCGGCCGGCTTCACGATTCACAGCTGCATTCATGCGGCGCGAGAGGATGTCGCGTGCGTCATGCACATCCATTCGCTCAACGGCGTCGCCGTCGCGGNNGGCCTATCACGCCTACGAAGGTGTCGCGCTCAATGCCGCCGAACAGCCGCGCTTGGTCGCGGACCTCGGCGACAAGTCCTATCTGATGCTCCGAAATCACGGGCTCCTGACGGCCGGCTCGTCGCCGGCCGATGCCTTTCTGTACATGTATATCTTCGAATCCGCGTGCGCGATCCAAGTGCGTGCTCAAAGCGGCGGACAAGAATTGATCCGAATACCCGATCCCATTCTCGGCGGCATGCGCGCCGCGGCGAGCCAGGTGNNCTGCTGCGAAAACTTGATCGATCGAATCCCGGGTATCGGGAATAGCCGCGCAGGGTCACGTCGCCGTCACCATCGAATCCTAAAGGAAGGCCAGGAAGGCGATCGCCGTGCCGTTCAACGACACGGCACTGCAGGCAATCGGGGAGCAGAGAGGCAAACATCCGGTTCAGGTGTTTACCTTCGAGCGTCAGCCCGTCAAACAGGTCAGCGCGGCCGCTTGGTACAAGCGCGCTGGTATTGAGGACTTCCACTGGCACGATTTGCGCCACTATGTGGGCGAGTTGGCACGTGCAAAGCGGAACTCCGCTCTTCGCGTTATAGGAGCTCGAAGGATGGGAGACCGAGAGGATGGTGCGGCGTTACGCGCACCTCGCCGTGGAGCATTTGGCGGCCTACGCGGGCAACACGGAAAGTCACGGCACAAATACGGCACAACCACCGGATTCTTGCGGCACACCCCGATTGCAAATCGTTGGAAAATAACGGACCTTCGGCAGGATGGAATTGAACAACTTTCATTGATCGCACCTGCGAATTTTATTAGGCGCAGCAGGCACTGCTTCACAGTGAAGTTAAGGCGGACCTCACCGGATTTCAACGCAAAGCAGCCACTTGCGCATCAGCCAGATTCACGTTTGCCTCGCTGGCTGGGCTTGCACCGGCTGAGCGCCTCTCGATTTACGCGACCGCCTCTTTCTTGGCGCGGGGATATTCACAAACTGGTGTCACGCTGCTCATTGATACGCCACAGCAGCAGTGCGTCGCCAACCGCCGCCCAAAGCCTTGAATAAGGCAATCTGGTCCTGGACCAACGCGGCATCTGAAGCGGCCACGGATGCGTCAGTGGCGACCAAGGACTCTTCAGTCGTCAAGAGATCGATATTCGCGATTGCGCCGGCGAGAAATTGATCGTGAGCAAGATTGAACGCATTTTGGGCTCTGTCTTGCGCTTCGGCTAAGGCTTGCCGTCGGTCGAGTTCTGCGCCGTACGTCGCCAGTGACTGCTCCGTCTCCTTCAGTGCCTCCAGAACCGCGGCATCGAAACCCGCGAGAGCCGCGGCTGCAGTCGCTTGGGCCTGATGAACGCGCGCGCGCGGGCCGGCTTGGTTCGGAAAACTCCAGCTGATACTTGGCCCTACGCCCCATGCGCGCCCTTCATTCGTCGTGAGTTCGGGGAGGGTTGCACTGATACCGCCGAAGAAACCCGTAAGACTTATCCGCGGATAAAGGTCGGCGGTCGCCACCCCAATGCGTGCGGTGGCAGCGGCCACTCGCCTGTCGGCTTGACGCACGTCGGGGCGACGCTTGAGCAACGAGGCCCCGTCGCCCACTGGGATGAGAGTGTCGATGTGCGGCGGGGTGACACAGGATTCCGCATTGGTCGGGGCCTGAGAGGGAGTGCGACCAAGCAGGGCCGCAAGTTGAAACAGGGCCGCCTTTCGTTGACCTTCCAGGGGAGGAATGCCCGCGCGCACCTGTGCGACCAGGCCTTGCGCTCTCACCACATCGAATTGCGAGTTAGCGCCGGCTTCATGACGCTGCACAGTAATATCGGCTTCGTGGCTCACCACTGCAAGCGAATGGCGGGCCACGGCAATCTGCTCTCCCACCGCGCAGATCTGTGCGTAGGCGCGTGCAGTCTCGGCAGCAACCGTGATTTTGATCGCATCGCGCGCTGCGGCGTTGGCCTCGGCATCCGCGCGCGAGGCCTCGATCGACCGACGGACGTGGCCGAACAAGTCCACCTCGTAGGAGACATCCAGGAGCGCATCGAAGATCCACGTATTCTCAGGGCGGTGGCCACCGAGTTCCAGGATTTCATCGGTTACGGGGTCGCGTCCGTAAGTTGCACCGACCTCAGCTTTCGTCTGTGGGTATAGGCCGACTTTGGCGGCTTCGAGCACAGCCCGCGCTGCCGAAAGGTCTGCTTCCGCGACCCTCAGATCGGTGTTGGCTGTGAATGCCTCCTGAAGCAACTGATCGAGCACAGGATCCTGATATAAGCGCCACCAGTCATCGGGAGGTTGGGCGGCCGTCTCGGCCGCCGGTTGCACCGAGACGAGTGGCGCTTCCGCTCCCTCCGCGACCACGGGCGGCCGGTAGCGCGGCCCGACGGAGCAGGCGCTCAGTATCTCAAGCGCTGCCAGCAGCGCAACGACGCCAGCGACGAGGTCTGCGGCGTCGCGACCGCGGATCATGAGATTGGAGCCGCACGCATTGCCGATGTCGATTGGGGCGAGGCGGGTCCCGACGGCGCGCCTTTGTGGGTCACGATTACGATGAGAGTGACGGCGGTCAGCGCGGCAATGACGACGAAGGCGTCAATGATGCCTTGAGTGACGGCCATACTGTGCACGACGTTGCCGAGAACGTCCGCGCCGCGAGCTGCCGCCGACGCGGGATCATCGGCACGCGCCGTGACCGCGGCGTACGTCCGCAGCCTCTGGATCACCTGCCCATCCCCGATTTGCACGTGCAAGCCGAGAAGGTTCGATGCGATTTGCCCTCGCACCCTTATGAACGTTGCAACGAAGGCCGTACCGACTTCACCTCCCAACAGACGCGCGACCTGCAGCGCGGCGGCGAATGTCAGCGCATCCTGGGGTCGGCTATGTAGCACCGCGAAGAATATCGTTCCCGACAGGGCGAAGCCCTGTCCGACGGACTGCAGAAGTTGTGACGGCAGGAACTGATCCGTACCCCAGACGGGGGTGAGCCCGTGCGCCACCATGAGGCAGGCGGCGCAGATGCACAGGTAACCGACTGATGCGACGAGCCGCGAATCGATTCGGCGCAGCAGGAATCCGGCGGCGAAGCATACGACGAGCTGGGGTATGGCGATCCACACCAGCGTCTGTCCGACTTCGAGCGCTCGGAAGCCACGAACGACCTGGAGAAACAGTGGGATCGCATACGCGGTGGACAGAATTGTCAGGCGCAGAAAGGCGATCAGTACCAGCAGGCGCGGCAGAGGCCCGGTAATGACGTACCTGAGGTTTACGCCGGGGTGATCCGTTTGTGACTCTTGGACGAAGAAACCGATCAGCAAAACGACGGCGGCCAGCAGTAGTCCCCATTCCAATCCCGAATTGCTCCAGTCGAGGCGGTTGCCTTGGTCCAGCGCGGCGTAGATCAACGCCAAGCCAATGCCCCCTGACGCGAGACCGGCGATGTCGGCGGGCGGCGGTTTGGGGCCGGCGGCGTCGGGCCGGACGCCGAATTTCAGGCAGAGCGCCATCGCCACGCCAAGCGGCACGTTTTGCCAAAAGATCCACGCCCACGACAGATGTTCGAGATACCACCCTTCCAAGGACGCNNAAGCTATCCCGTACGCCCACACCCTGGGTGGCGTATTGCGCAACACGAAGGGCAACGTCAGCGGCACGAAGAAACCCGACGCAAGTCCACTGGCAAATTGAAAAGTCAGCAGTGTTTCCAAATTGGTCGAGAACGGTTCAATCAAGGAAATGACCGCCAGAGCACCAGCCGCTGCGATCAGAGCCCGCCGAGGCCCGTAGGTCCCGCCGATCCACATTGCCACCGGGAGAATGAGCATTTGGCCCACGGCTTGGGCCGTCGTGATCCAGGCACCTTCGTCAAAACCCGCGTGGACGGCTCCGCGGATGTCGGCGAGACCAAACGTGGAGAGCCGTGTGTTCAACGTGGAGATGAAAGTGCCCAGCAAGACAGCCACGAGTCCCATCCAGGGGATGCTCTCGGAGGGAATTGGACCCGGTGTCGGCGACACCGCGATTGGCTGCCGGAGCGGTTCGTTCATTGGCGCTTGCTCGAGCGAGTATCGACCCGAGCCACGACGGACATGCCAGGGCGCAGCAGGGCGGCAAGGCCATCGGCATCATCGATGGCGATTTTGACCGCGATGCGCTGCACGACCTTGGTAAAATTCCCTGTGGCGTTATCCGGTGGCAGGAGGGCGAACTGCGAGCCGGAACCGGGGGCAAATGCGAGCACATGTCCGCGCAGTCGGCGATCGGGGAACGTGTCCACGCTGATGTCTGCCTGCTCGCCGACGGCCATATGCGTCAACTGGGTCTCCTTGTAGTTCGCAATCACCCAGACGTGTGGCAGAGGCGTGAGCGTGGTGATTTGTCCGCCAACGCCGACGTACTGGCCGGGTTTGACTTGGCGTTGACCGAGGACGCCGTCCTGCGGTGCGATAACGTGCGTGTAACCAAGGTTGATCTGAGCGATCTGCAGACTGGCCCGCTGCGCGGCGACAGATGCTTCGGCCTGCGCCTGCTGGGCGGTGAGGACGTCGAGTTGACGGCTCGCGGCACTTTCTTGGGCGCGGTTCTGATCAAGCTGCGCAGCCAGCTGAGCGCGTGTGGTCTGTAGCTTCTCGGAGGCCTCGGTGGAAGAGGAGCCGGTCTTGAGCAGCCGTTCCTGGCGCGCCACATCGCGCGTGTTTTGCTCGACGTTAGCGGCAGTGGCTTCGATGGTTGCCCTGGCGGCGCGGACATTCGCCTCCTGCAGCTGATGCTGCGCATCAAGCGCCTGCACTTGTGCGCGGGCGGCCGCCACGCTCGCCTTCAGCTGTTCTACCGCGGCGCGATAATCATCGTCGACGAGCTCAGCCAGTACGTCGCCCGCGCGCACGCGATCGAAATCCTGCACTGGAATATTGCGCACGTAGCCCGCGACCTTAGCTGCGATCGGAGTCAAATCCGCCTGCAGGTAGGCGTCGTCCGTGGACTGCCATCTCGCATTGCCCTCCCATCGATTCCAGCGGGTGGTCACGACGATGAGCACGGTCGCAGCGACAATAAATATTAGCGCGCGCCACACCCAGGAGGGCGGCACGGCCCATCCGAGACCTCGCCAAGTTCCCATCAAGGTAATTCCCCGAATCTTCGCGCGTCAGAGGATGGCGTTAAAAAAAGTCGCATGCAAGGCAGTTATTTTCTGTCAGCGCCGTAACAGGAACGCCGCGGATTCCAATTACGACGCGAGGTCGCCTGAAGCAATCGAACCACGCACCACCGCACGCGTGATGCGCTGCACTATAGCTTTTCCGGATGATCAGAGCGATACGATGAGACGACTACACACGGTGCACTGCGTTCCGCGGGGTCAGTCCGCAGCGCGCAATTTCGCGATTCGTTCGCCAGTCAGCGCCGATGGCTGGGTACCGAAACGGGCCGTGACGTAGTTGGCCACATTTGCGATCTCGTAGTCCGAGTACGCGCCACCGAAGGCCGGCATGTTCGCCGTATCGCCCCTGGGAGCGCGCCGCGCGCCAGACAGAATCACCTGCGCCACATTGTTGGCCGTGGAATCGTTCACTGCGCGAGCACCGGTCAATGTCGCGAAGGGGATGACGGGACTGATGCCGCTCCAACCATGACAACTCGCGCACGCCCCTTCATACACGGCCTTGCCCTGCGGGTTCATGGTGGCGGCGACGCCTTCGCTGTGCAGGGACGATGCAGGACGAGCGTTGGCCACGGGTAAATCGGCAGTTGCAATGGCCGGTAACGACCGCAAATAGGCCACCATCGCGGTAATGTCAGTCTGCGCCAAATAGCTCAAGCTTGCGTCAATTGCCTCCCCCATGGGGCCGGTCGCCGTGCCGTGCCCATCCGCGTGGCCCAATGAGAGATAGCGCGCGATTTCACTATCGCTCCAGGCGCCCAGACCGCTGGCGGGGTCGGGGGTGATGTTGTAGGCACGCCAGCCGGCCTGCACGGTCCCGGCGAACTTAGCGCGATTATTCAGGGCCTGGAAAGGATTTCGTGGCGTGTGACACTCGCCACAATGACCGAGGGCCTCAACGAGGTACGCGCCGCGATTCCATTTCGGGCTGCGCGCGACGCGAGGCTCGAAACGCTTATCCGTATTGAATAGAAGGGACCAGACCCGCATAAGTGCACGCTGGTTGAACGGAAACACCAGCGTGTTCTGCGGGGCCGCCTGATGCACAGGCTTGAGACTGAATAGATACGCCTTGATGGCTAGCGCATCAGCGTCCGCCATATACGTGTAGCTTGCGTACGGCATCGCCGGATAGAGAGGCGTGTGACCGCGGCCGACTCCTTTATGCACGGCTCCCAAGAAATCAGCGTCGCTGTATTCGCCTATGCCGGTCTCCGAGTCGGGAGTAATCTTGGTCGAATACAAAGTGCCGAAGGGCAGCACGAAGGCGAGGCCGCCTGCGAACGGCACGCCGTTCTTGGCTGTGTGGCATACCTCGCAGTCCGCTGCACGTGTCAGGTATTCGCCGCGCTCCACCGCGCTTGCCGCTTTCAGTGCCGGCGGGACGCCAGTCGGATCCTGACCTTGATAGCTGGCAAGCGTCACGTGCCGGCCTCCGGCGAAGTCGGTAGGTCCGGGACCGAATACGATCCACCCGAAAACGCTCACGACCACGAGAATAACCGCCGCGAGGCACCACTGCAGGTAGCGCTTTGTCCGACCGCCTTGTTCAACGCTCACGCGGGCTTCCTCCCTGATAGCACGTCGCGGTCGATCGGCAGCCGGCGTAACCGAATGCCTGTCGCGGCAAATAGTGCGTTGCCGAGCGCGGGGGGTGCGGCTGTCGTACCGGTCTCACCGATACCGCCCGGAGCCTCGCCACTTTTGATGAGGTGCACCTCGATCTGCGGCATTTCGTTGATTCGCAGCATGCGGTAATCGTGAAAATTACTCTGCCGCACCCGGCCCTTATCGATGTCGATGTTGCCGTACAGCGCCGCGGTCAATCCGAATGTCAGCCCACCCTGCAGCTGCGCGATCACCGTATCCGGATTGACAACGATCCCGGTGTCCACCGCTGAGACGAGCCGCTGCACGCGCACCTCACCGTGTTCGTCGACATGCGCCTGCGCAACGGTTGCAATGAAACTGCCGAACGCCCCCTGCACCGCGACGCCGCGCCCTGTGCGTGGCGGCAAGGGGCTCCCCCAACCGGCCTTTTCGGCGGCCAGCTCAAGCGCGGCCCTGAGGCGCGGCGTCTTGTCGAGCAGATCACGGCGAAAGGCGACCGGATCCTTGTTCACCTTTCTCGCAAGCTCGTCGATGAAGCTTTCGATGGCGAATACGTTGTTGTTGGGACCGACACCGCGCCAGAAACCGGTCGGTACCGCAGGCGGCTCGTCGCGCACATATTCCACGCGCAAATTGGCAATGTCGTAGGGGGTGTCCGCGGCGCTGTCGATGGCATCGATATCGATGCCTTTTTGAAACGCCGGCGGCAGCCAGCGCGCAATGATGGAGGAGCCGGTGATGCGATGCTTCCAAGCGGTGATGCGTCCGTTCGCCACGCTCGCGGACAAGCGATCCAGGTACACCGGGCGGTAGATGTCGTGCTGGATGTCCTCTTCGCGTGTCCACACGACCTTGACCGGTCCGTCGACCTGCTTCGCGATCAGTACGGCCTTTTCGACGAAGTCCGTCTCCAGCCGTCTGCCGAATCCGCCGCCAATGAGGTGGTTGTGAACCGTGACTTTGTCCAGAGGGAGACCCGTAACTTTCGCCGCCACCGCTTGTGCCCTGGACAAGACCTGGATGCCCACCCAAACCTCGCAACTCGTCGGCGTCACATGCGCTGTGCAGTTCATCGGCTCCATAGTCGCGTGCGCGAGGAAGGGCAGCTCGTAGATCGCCTCGTGCAATTCACCTTCGGACAATCCCTTGGCGGCGTCGCCCACGTTTTTCGCAACGGCACCTTCCTGCTCGCTGGCAGTGCGAATTTTCTTCCAGACATCGGCGGAGGAGATCGCCGCGTTGCTTCCCTCGTTCCACGTGATGCTGAGCGCAGCCATCCCTTGTTTTGCGGCCCACATGTGATCGCCGACAACAGCGACAAAATCATCCAATTGCACCACTTGCCGCACACCCGGCAAACTCTTGGCTTTGCTGTCGTCGACGTGTCCCACCTTGCCGCCGAATACCGGGCAGGCCGCGATTGTTGCGAACTTGACCCCTGGCGGCATGACATCGATGCCGTATACCACCTTGCCGTTGACCTTGTCCGGCGTGTCGAGGCGCTTGAGCGGCTTGCCGATCAGTTTAAAATCTTTCGGATCCTTGAGCACCGGATCTTTCGGTGGCGCGAGACCGTGCGCGCGGTCGATCAGCGCGGCATACGCGAGGCGGCGTCCACTCGCATCGTGGATCGCAGTACTGCTGTCGGTGCGGATGCTCGCCGAATCCACCTTCCAGACCTGCGAGGCCGCCTGAACCAACATCGCGCGTGCGCCGGCGGCCGCCTTGCGTAAAGGCATCCAAAATGCCCGTACGGAATTGGAATTGCCGGTGACCTGAATGCCGAACGTCGGATTGGCATACAGCTTGTCGTTGGGCGGCGCCGCCTCGAGCATCACCTGATCGAAGGCGGCATCGAGCTCCTCGGCCAAGATCATCGCGACCGCCGTGTAGATACCCTGCCCCATCTCCACTTGCGGCATGATCAGAACAATCTTGCCCTGGCGGTCGATGCGAATGAATGCGTTGGGCGCAAATACGGCGCTCTCGCCAGATGCGGCGCCGCTCGTCGGCACATAAAAACCAACGAGCAACGCGCCACCCACGCCCAGGCCCGCACCAAGGAAGGCACGCCGAGTCACTGCGTGGTCGAGATCGGGAATCGGTTGCCCTGCCGCCGGATAGATCATCGTTCTCTCCAGTTACCGGCTAATCAGCTTGTGCCGCTTTTTTGATCGCCTCGCGAATGCGCACATACGTGCCACATCGACAGATATTGCCCGCCATCGCCGCATCGATATCGGCATCGTTGGGATGCGGAGTCGCGCGCAAGAGCGCGCTCGCGGACATGATCTGGCCCGACTGGC
>PLIX01000133.1 GCA_003140135.1 Gammaproteobacteria bacterium | reverse complement strand
CATGCCGTAGTGAATCATCTCGACCGGGATCTGGATCGCGCTTTCGCTGGAAATGAATATGATCCGGCCCCAGTTGCGACGCTTCATGCCGGCAAGATAGACGCGCGCCAGGCGCACGCCGCTGAGAACATTGACCTCGAACAGACGCCGCCAGTCTGCGTCGGGAATTTCCTCGAAGGGCTTTGACTCGAAGATCCCGAGGTTATTGACGAGAATTTCTATGTCCGGAAACTCTCGTGCCACAGCCTGTGCCGCCGCGTCGGTGCTCAAATCCCCCGCAAAACCGCGCACAGTGCCCGCTGCGGTCGCTGCAAGCTTGCCGCGCGCGGCATCGACCGCGCTTTGCGTGCGGCCGTTGACGATCACGCTCGCGCCTTCGCGCGCGAGCGCTGCGGCGATTGCGTAGCCGATGCCCGCCGTGCTCCCCGTGATGAGGGCGGCTTTGCCGGTAAGTTGCAGGTCCATGCGCGTACTATAGGTGATCGCTCGCGTCGGCTGGTGCACTGCCATCGTCAGCGGTTTGGCCTTTTGCCGTGCACACTCCGCGCTTTGACTGGGCGACAAATTCCAGGAGGGTCTGCGCCGCCGCGCCGTTGAAGCTCGCGCGCGCCTGCGTCAATGCCGCGCGCAGGGTCACGTCGCTTGCGAAGAGGGCATGGTAGAGACGCTTCAGCTCCATGCGCTCGTTGACGCTGAAACCCGCGCGACGCAGGCCGATGCTGTTGAGTCCCCCGAGGGTATTCTCGCCACGGCGCGCGACTGTGAACGGCGGCAGATCCTTGCTGATGGCGCAGCCGCCTTGCATGAAAGACAGCGCGCCGAGGCGGCAGAACTGATGCACGACGCAGTTGCCGGAAATAAACGCGCGGTCCTGCACCGCCACGTGACCGGCCAGGAGCGCGCCATTGGCAATGACGATGTGGTCGCCCAATCGACAGTTGTGCGCGACGTGACAATGCGCCATGAGAAAGTTGTGCGCCCCGATCAGCGTGTCCTCGTCGCTGCTATTGGAGCGGTGCACCGTGACATGCTCGCGGAAAACGTTGTGATCGCCGATGCGCAGCCGTGTGGGCGCGCCCTGGTACTTGAGGTCCTGCGGCGCATCACCGACGACGCAGCCTGCGTGAAACGCATTGTGCGCGCCGATCGTCGTCAGGCCTGTAAGAAAGACGTGCGGTCCGACGATGCATGCAGGGCCGATTGTCACGCCCTCGTCGATGACCGCATAGGGGCCGACTGCGACGGTCGTATCCAACTGCGCGCGCGGATGAACGACGGCGGTGGCGTGGATCATGGCGCAGCATCCTCGCATGCCGTCGCCGCATTGTCATCGCAGTGCCAGCGCCTGAGTGCGGATGTGCGCGCTGGCTGCGCGGCCGTTGCAGCCGCGTGAGAGCAGATCGAAGCACAGGGCCGATAGCACGGCGTGTTAGAATTCGCCGTCTGTGGAAAATTCAGGAAATTAGCTGCAATGCCGCCCGGGTTTGAGCACCTTTGGGGCTCGATGGCGACGGCCGCACTCGTCCTGTTCATCATCTATCGTCGATTTCGGCGCAGTTTCGGCCGCCAGGCGCTACGACCGCGAAGCATGATCGTGCGTATGGCGATCCTCAGCGTCGTTGGTGTGTTGCTGCTGCCCGCTGCTCTGCATTCGAGCTCCGGTGCGCTTGCCATCAGTGGGGGACTCGCGCTCGGCGTTGGATTGGGCATGTGGGGCGCGCAGCACACACGCTTCGAGTGGCATGAGGGCAAACTGCATTACGTGCCGCACACCTATGCGGGCATGGTGGTTTCGGCCTTGTTTCTCGGGCGCCTGCTCTATCGCTATCTCGTGCTCCCGCACGGCGCGTACTCGCCGGGCGCTTTCGAATCCTCGGGTGCATCGCCGGGCAGCGCGCTAGGCTCGCTCTACCAGAACCCGCTGACGCTGGGCGTGTTCTTCGTGCTCATTGGCTACTATGTGTACTACTACAGCTACGTGCTGTGGAAGTTCAAACACGTCAAGCGCGAAGGTGCCGACGCAGCGCCCACTGTCGTCAGCTAGTGGGCTATGCATCCGGGGTGCGCAATGCAGGGGCCTGATTGAAGGCGTCGAACCCGACAGTCTCAGCGCCGGGCGGCCGCCGAGTAGCCGTCGGGCGTGCGGCTTCGAACCGTCCAATTGGCGCCTCACCCGGGCAGAGCGCGCAGGGACCCCCGCCGGCGTCGCGCCGCGCAAAAACACGCGACAATGCCGCGGGCCGAGGAACAAACGCAGCGCCAGCGCGTCCTAAGCTTAAGGGCACAGCCCAACACGGAGGCACTCCAATGCGCGTACGCACTCATCGATGGGTCCATAGATCGCTCGCATCACTGGCGGCACTCAGTCTCCTGCTGGGCTCGGCGGCGTGGGCCGACGATGCCGACGGCGGACAGTCCGCTGTCTGGGCGCAGAAGGAGTTTAAGTTTATCTATCAGGGTTTTACGACCAAATACTCATGTGATGGCTTGCACGGCAAAATGCGGACGATTCTGCTGCAGCTTGGCGCGCGCAAGAGCGACTTGAAGATCTCCGATTGGGGTTGCGCGGGACGCAGCGGCGTCCCCGATCACTTTCCCGGCGTGGCAGTCAAGATGAGTGTACTGGTGCCCGCGAACGGTGCCGCCGCGTCCGGAAGCGAGCCGGCGCTGCCCAGTCATTGGAAGGCAGTCACGCTGAAACTTGATAGCTCGAGCCTCTCGGAGGCGGGCGAGTGTGAGCTCATTGAACAGGTGAAGCAGAAGGTGCTGCCGTTCTTTAGCACCCGCAACGTCGACCTCAAGAACACCTGCGTACCGCATCAGCTCACGCCGGGTGGAACGCTGCTCACGGCGGAAGTCCTGGCGCCCGATCAGATACCGGTCAACGCTGCCGACGCGCATTGACCACCGCCGCTCGGATCGAGCGGCGCCGCACGCGGCCGAACTACGCAGCGTAGTCCGGCTAGAAATCGTCGGCCGGGCTCGCCGGTGCCGGCGCGTTCACTTGCTCCTCGAAGATCAGGGCGTTGCCGCCGCGCTTGTAGACCACGCCGTCCTTCATCACGAAGCTCACGCGCTTCATGAGGCTGATGTCGTCGAGAGGGTTGCCCGGCACGGCAATGACATCAGCGAGCTTGCCGGCGGATAGGCTTCCCAGGTCCTTGTCGTGCTTGAGAAGCTGCGCCGCATGCGTCGTCGCGGCCTGCAGAACGAACATCGGCGGCATGCCGGCCTGCACCATCAACTCGAATTCGTGCGCGTTTTGGCCATGGGGATACACGGCCGCGTCCGTGCCGAACGCAATCTTGACCCCCGCCTTATAGGCACGGCCCGCGGTGCCGAGGATGAGAGGTCCGATGGCCGCGGCCTTCGCGGCCACCTGGGGCGGGTAATATCCGGGGACTTTCGCCTTCGTCGAGACAAAGTCACCCGCAATGATCGTCGGCACGTACCAGGTGCCGTGCTCCTTCATGAGCTTCATGTCCTCGTCGTTCAAGAACGTCCCGTGTTCGATGGAATCCACGCCGCCAATCACGGCGCGGCGGATGGCCTCCGCGCCGTGCGCGTGGGCGGCGACAGTGAATCCGTAGTCGTGTGCGGTTGTGACAATCGCGCGGATTTCATCGAGGGTGAGCTGCGGGTTGTCGCCGCTCGAGCTCTCATCGAGGACTCCTCCGGAGGGCATGATCTTGATGAGGTCATCACCGTTTTTGTAATGCAGGCGCACGGCCTTCACCGCGTCATCGGCGCTGTTGATCATGCCTTGCACCACGCCCGGATCACCGGCAAGGTCGCTGCGATAGCCGTTGGTCCTATCCGCGTGGCCGCCCGTGGAACCGATGGGGATGCCCGCCGTGAAGATGCGTGGACCTTCGAGGATGCCGGCATTGATCGCGTTGCGCAGCGCGACGGATTCGTTCGCCACGTCGCCGACATTACGCACGGTGGTGAAGCCCGCGAGGAGCGTGCGCCGCGCATAGACCGTTGAGCGCACCGCGTAATCGGCGATATTCCAGTGGTACTGATCGACGTAGGCCGTGCGGCTCGTCTGGTCGGTCAAATGCGTGTGACTGTCGGTGAGCCCAGGCAGGCAGGTCTCATTCGGGAGGTCAATTTCCGTACTGCCGGGGGGGGCCTGGCGGCCGCTTTCCACCGATTCGATCCGCTTTCCCCTGATGAGCACGGTCGTCTCACCCAGGAGCTTGCCCGCCTGGGTGTCGATCAAGTGGCCGCAGTGTATGGCGGTGACTGTCGCGGAGTCTGCGTCGCTGGCTCGGGCCGATGCCGCGCCCAGGATAACGAGAGATCCTAAGGCGGTTGCTATGAATTGAGACATGGATGGGCTCCGTATGATCTGCGCGCTATGGTAGCGGATCTTACGGGTGCGAGGGGCATCAGCCCGTCGGCAGAATGGCCTTGTGTTGACTCACGGCGCTGCCATCATTGCTTTGCAACTCGCGGAACACGATGGCCGAGAGGATGGTCAAGGCGCCAAGGATCATGAATGCCTCGTGGATGCCGTGGATCATTTCCGCGGTTGTGGTGTGAAAACGGTCAGGAATGAACAGGGCGGTGACCAGGGAGGCCGATGCCACGCCAAAGCTGATCGACATCTGCTGCAT
>PLIX01000138.1 GCA_003140135.1 Gammaproteobacteria bacterium | reverse complement strand
GGAAACGATCATCGGCAACTGGCTGAACCGTAGTGCACGGCGCGAAAATGTGGTCATCGCGACGAAGGTCGGCATGGAGATGGCGCCCGATCGTAAAGGGCTCTCGGCCGCTCATATCGCGCGCTCTGTCGAGGAGTCCTTGGGCAGGCTGCAGACCGATCACATCGATCTGTACTTTGCGCATCGCGACGATCCGACCATCTCATTCGAGGAGACGCTCGGCGCTTTTCAGAAGTTGATCGAGCAAGGGAAAGTCCGCGCAATCGGGGCTTCGAACTATACGGCGCCACGTTTTGCCGAGGCCCTCGAGGCAAGCGGCGAGCATGGCCTGCCACGTTTCGAAGTGCTGCAGCCGCTTTATAATCTGTATGCACGCGCTGACTACGAAACCGCCCTCGAACCGTTGTGCCGACAGCAACAAATCGGCGTCGTTACCTACTCTGCGCTCGCCTCCGGCTTTCTCAGCGGAAAATATCGCAGGCCCGAGGATGCGGCAAAAAGCGCACGCGGGAGCGGTGTCGTTGCAAAATACCTCAACGGGCGCGGCTTGAGAATTCTCGCAGCGTTGGATGACGTAGCGCGCCGCTACGGCGCATCGCCCGCGAGCGTGGCGCTGGCCTGGCAAATCGCGCGGCCCGGCATCACCGCACCTATCGCGAGCGCAACGACAGTCGATCAACTAAGTGAATTGGTCGCCGCTACAAAAATGCCATTGGATACAGCGGCGATCGAGCAGTTGAATACTGCCAGCGCCTGAGGGCTCACCGGCCCGCAGAAGCGCAGTTGATGACGTCTTGTACCCATAGTCGCCAGCTCGCTACGGATTTAAGGTGGTAAGCATGACTTCTGAACAACGTACGCCTTTCCGGTCGTGACGCCGAATCCATGGCGGGGCCGGGCGATTCATGTTGGGAATCAGCTGTCCGGCCGGCGTCAAGCAGTGGCCGCGCGATGGCGGCGCGCTCTCGAGCGACGTATAGGCGCACAGGGCGGCGCTTTATAATTGGCGGGATGACGAGGTTTCACCAGATGAGGTGAAGCGTATATTGATGTAGCTGGTTTCGAGTCGATCGCGGGAGCGTGAGCATGAGTTCGGATGAGCAAGAATACTGGTTCCGCGCAAGGCGCTATGGCTGGGGATGGGGCCTACCGATCACGTGGCAGGGCTGGACCGTGCTCGGCTTATGGGTTGGCGCTCTGATACTGGGGAGGCGCTATCTGATTCCTCATAACATGTTCGCCCACTTGGCCTTCGCGTTCGCTATGGTGTTTTTACTCCTGAGCATTTGCTACAAGAAAGGCGCTCCGCCGGGATGGCGGTTCGGCAACCGCGACTGAATCCCACGCCACGGCCGCGGCACGCATTGAGTCACGGGGTACAATTCGCGCATCGACCCGTATTTCGGGCCTGGAAGACAGATGGTAGCGATGCTCAGTTACGTCTACTTCGGCACCAACGACCTCGACAAGTCAGTCGTCTTCTACAGCGCGACACTGGCGCCGCTCGGTATGGAACGCTGTATAACCGGCGATCCCGAGTGGGATCGCATTGCGGCTGGATGGGGAATATACGAGGACGGCGGAACTCACGAACTCGGATTCTGGATTGGCAAACCATTTAATGAGCAGGCCGCCTCGGTGGGAAACGGAAGCATGGTCGCATTCAGCGCGCGCTCCTGGAAAGCGGTCGACGATTTCCATGCCGCCGCTCTGGCAACTGGCGGCGTGTGCGACGGCGCCCCCGGACTGCGGCTTCATTACGCGCCGGACTTTTATGCCGCCTACGTACGCGACCCCGATGGCAATAAGGTGGCCGCCGTATGTCGTGGTTTTACGGGCCGCCAATAGAGCTGTTCTCGGCAAAAAATCCGAGCGGCGAACACCTCAAGAACCCAACATGAGCTGTGGTAGGGTCAAGAGGAACAGGGCAAGAACGCTCTTTCCCTCTTCCTTTGGGGTACGCGAGGGAAACCCATTCTCACTTGCCAATTGCCGAACCTGTCTTCAATCTTCGTCCACCACAGGAGGGGTTCGTGATGCACAAGAGAATTCTCGGTGCAATCGCTTTGGCGATGGCAACGGCGGTGATCGCGCAGGAGGCGCCCATGCCGCCACTGCGGCCCG
The DNA here is from genome assembly GCA_003140135.1 of Gammaproteobacteria bacterium. Taxonomy (GTDB): domain Bacteria; phylum Pseudomonadota; class Gammaproteobacteria; order Steroidobacterales; family Steroidobacteraceae; genus PALSA-1196. The sequence continues at coordinate 22,457 of PLIX01000138.1, read as the reverse complement.
ATCAGGTCTCGTTTCTGGCCCTTTATAAGGAACTAGTCGAAACTAACACGACGCTGTCGGCGGGTAGCTGCACGCTCGCGGCCGAGCGCATGGCGGCGCATCTGAAGGCGGCAGGCTATGCCGACACGGACGTCACGTTGTTCTCTGTGCCCGAGCACCCGAAGGAAGGCGGCTTATTCGCCATTCTGCGCGGCACTTCGAAGACGGCCAAGCCAATGCTGCTGCTCGGCCATCTCGATGTGGTCGAGGCCAAGCGCGAGGATTGGACACGCGATCCGTTTACCCTAATCGAGGAAAACGGATACTTCTACGCGCGCGGATCATCGGATATGAAGGCGATGGACGCGACCTGGGTCGATGCGTTGATGCGATTCAAGCAGAGCGGCTACCGTCCCAAGCGCACGATCAAGCTGGCGCTGACGTGTGGCGAGGAGACGACCAATGCCTTCGACGGCGCGGATTGGTTGGCGAAGAACAGGCCTGAGTTGATCTCCGCGGCGTTTGCGTTAAACGAAGGGGGCGGCGGGCGCACCGATGGTCATGGAAAGCTCATTGTGGAGTCGATCCAGGTCGGCGAGAAGGCGGTGCAGAACTACCGAGTGGAGACCGTCAATGCCGGCGGCCACAGCTCGATTCCGATTCGCGACAATGCGATCTACGAGCTCGCCGACGCGCTTGTAAAGCTGCGCAATTATGAATTTCCGGTGAAGTTTTCAGCGACCACGCGCGCCTTCTTCGCCAAGGCGGGCGCCGCCCGCGCTGATGAATTGGGCCACGCGATGGTGGCGCTGTCGCAGAATCCAGCTGATGCGGCTGCCGAGGCCATCGTTTCGAAGGACCGCAGCTATCACAGCATGCTCCGCACCACCTGTGTCGCTACGCTACTGGAAGGCGGTCACGCTAATAACGCCCTGCCGCAGCGCGCCGCGGCAAACGTCAATTGCCGCATCTTCCCTGGTGAAACGGTGGAGGGTACCCAGGCGGCTCTCGAGGCGGCGATCGGCGACTCGGGCGTGAAGGTGACATTAGTTCCGCCGATCCGTCCGCTCGCGGTGCCGCCGCCGCTCGATCCCAAGATCATTGCGCCGGCCGAAAAGTTGGTCGCCAAATACTATCCCGGCGTCCCACTAGTTCCCAGCATGTCCACCGGCGCCACCGACGGCATTTTTCTGGAGGCGATCGGCATTCCGGTGTATGGCGCACCCGGAGGTTGGGGTGATCCCGACGGTAATGGCGTGCATGGGTTGAACGAACGGAGGAGCGTCCGGTCCGTGTTCGTCGGTCGCGATTTCCTGACCGATCTGGTGAAGCTGTACGCGGGCTCGGACTAATTGACTGCCGTGGAAGACACTCTGCGTGGTCCTGAACAGCGCGGCCAGCTTGGGGCCCAGTGGATCAGCAGGAACAGGGCAAGTGCGCACTACTCTTCCGTCTCTGCGAACTTGGCAGCTCAGTAGCTTTAAGTGGATGGTTTGGCGATGAGAGCGTATGTCGGGCGATTATCGGGGAATAGTAGAGTCAATGGATGGGGTGCGATCGCCGCACCGCGGGCTTTGCAGGCGGTCGATTTTCGGTGGCGCATAATTTCCATGCGCATCCACCAAGTGGTCAGGCGAGGCGCACGGTAAAGGGCTTTCCATCCCGTCGCGTCTTGAGCAACTTTGCCCAACTGGTTCGCAATGAATTGCTCGATGCGTCGGAAAGTTGCGTCCGCGACGATCGGCGCATGGGCGTAGTGACCGCAGATACTCAATACACCTTCTCGCCCGCCACCCAGGTTTGCTCCACCTTGATCTTCCAAATATCCGCTGGAGCGATCTTGAATAAGTCGCGGTCGATCAGGATGAAGTCGGCCCATTTGCCCGGCTCCAACGAACCGATCTCTTTTTCTTGGTGCTGGGCATAGGCCGCATCCAGTGTAAAGGCGCAGAAAGCTTCGAGCAGGGTCATGGCTTGCTCGGGATGCCAACCACCCTCGGGGTTATTTTCGTGATCGGTGCGGGTGACGGCCGCATGCAGGCCAAAGAACGGATTATCGGACTCCACGGGAAAGTCCGAGCCGCCGGCGATGATCGTGCCCTGCGTGAGGAACGTGCGCCATGCGTAGGCACCCTTCAGCCGTTCAGGACCGATGCGTTCCTCGGCCATGTTCATATCGCTGGTGGCGTGCGTCGGTTGCATTGAAGCAATCAAGTCCAGTTGCTTGAAGCGCGGGATGTCGGATAAGGCGACCACCTGCGCATGTTCGATCCGATTGCGCAGCTTCCGACCGCCAACGGCCTTGTACGCGGCTTCGAAGCCGTCGAGCACTTGGTGATTGGCGGCGTCGCCGATGGCGTGAACATTGACCTGGTAGCCCGCTTTGAGGGCGGTCTGGATCTTGCTCTCCATTTCGGCGTCCGACATGAACAGCAGACCACGTTGATCCGGCTCGTCCGAATACGGCGCCATCAGCGCCGCACCTCTGCTGCCGAGCGCCCCGTCGGCAAATAGTTTGACCGCACGTACGCTCAGGCGGTCATTGCCATAGCCGATCAGGGGGCCGTCCTTCGACAGCGCCTTAAAGTCGTCCCCGGTGTCGCGGATCATTGCGTAGACGCGCACGGTGAGCCGGCCCTGGTCGGCGAGCTGCTTATAGAGCGCGATATCCTTCGCGGTATCACCGGCATCGCCCACCGCCGTGAGGCCAACCGAATTCATGTGCGCCAACGCCGCAGTCAGCGCCGTCAGCCGCTCGGCGTCGCTGGGCTGCGGTACCACTCTTTCCACGAGATCCATCGCGTTGTCCACCAAAACCCCGCTCGGATTACTGTCCGCATCGCGCTCGATCCGGCCACCGACAGGATCTTTCGTGTCCCTGGTTATCCCCGCCGCGTGCAATGCCAGCGTGTTCAGCCACTGCGCGTGACCATCGACTCGGTCAAGAACCACCGGCCGATCGCCCACGGCAGCATCCAATTCAGTCGCGAGCGGGAAGCGTCCGAGCTTCCATTTGACCTGATTCCAGCCGTCTCCCAGCAACCACGTGCGATCGGGATTCGCCCTGGCGTACGCGCGTATTCGATCCTGCGCTGCATGTAAGCTTTCTGTGCTCGAGAGCTGAATCCGGACATGCTCGAACCCAAGATCGATCACATGACCGTGTGCATCGATCAGGCCCGGCAGCAAAGTCTTGCCTCGGCCATCGATCACTTGAGCAGTCGGGAAGGCTTTGCGTAAGACCACGGCGTCGCCTGCACGAATCACCTTACCGTGATCGAAGACGAGAGCGCCGAATTGGCGCAGTTGATGCCCGACGAGCGTGTACCCGTGGACATTGTCGACTAACGTGGGGGCGCCGCGTGCTTGCGGCAAGAATGCCAAACCGAAGGCGAGCATCCCAATTGCGTACTTAAGAAGTGAATTCAAACAGCGCTCCCGTCGGCAGAATGTGGCGGCCATGCTTACAGCGACGGCATCGCCAGTGGCGTCCAACGCTCCTTCCGGCGCTCTTCTCGCAAGCCGGCGGGCTCGTCGCCATAGTGCATGAGCGCTGGCTCCGGCAGCCCTGCAGGAATCGGCCGCAGCGCGCGTGTGTTCAAAACGCCAAACTGCCCGCGACTCGCCTCCAATCGGGCGCCCACGTACACACCGCACTCGTGGCAGAGGAGGAATTCCGTCGTGCGGCTGCCGAACTTGTAGCGGTGCACGAGACCGATCTCGCGCGCGGCAAACGTAAGTGTGCCGGCCGGATCGGACGTGGTAAGCGCTCCGTGCGCGCGACAGAAGGCACACTGGCACGCGCGCACCGACCAGCCGGCCACTGGCACCGCGGTCCGATAGCGGGCCTCGAGCGCTCCGCAGTGACAGGAAGCGCGGTATTCGATTAGCGCGGCGTTCATCACGCGCATCTCCACACCGCGTGCCTCGGAGGCACGGTGTTCTTTCCAGCTTCCCGATCATGCGCGCGCCCCGCCACACGCCCGGTGCCAATCGCTCTCGATGACATCGCCGTTTGCGCGCGCAGACTGCGGTAGTGCGGAGTAACCAAGAACCCTCCGTGCATCGCCAATCATCTTATTCTTTCAGCTCTCGTCGCACGAGCAGCTGACGCATCGAAAGCTTACGTCGACTGCGCCGCTTTCAACCACGTGGCGAGGAACGGATCATCGAGCCGCAGGCGCGCATCGCCCAGGGACTGCTCTTCGCGAATGATGCCCCGGTCGTTAAGCGCCTTGAGCGCTTTTTGCATGCTCGCGGCAGACAGGGAATGCTCTGTCGTCACGGCCTTGGACAACAGGAGCCGACCGCCGCTCGCGATGACGGCTTTCAGAGCCTTCTTCTGCACTTCCGTCAGGGACATCCACAACTGCGTGTACGCAGGGTCCTCCTCGAGCGCGATGCGCTCCAGGGCGCGATCGACAAAGGCGCTCGTCAGAGCCCCCTGCGCGCCCGGACCGCCCGCGCAGAGCAGATCCCAGCAGCGGTGCGCCAGGCGCTGCACGCTGTAGGGGACGTCCTCCACGAGATCGAGGATATGTTCCACTGCGCCGGCGGCTACCTTGAAGCCGTGGCGTTCGAATCCGTCCCGTATAAAAGGAATGAAGGCACTGCGCGGCACCGGCCCCAGAAATAAGGACGAGCCCATGCGGTAAAAGGGACGCCCGTGCTGACTCGTCATGTCGGTGAGGAGACGCGTCTTTGATCCTGCAAAGATGTAGCTGACGTGGCGATGAGTCTGCACCGCAGCGCGAATCTGCCGCTCCGCGGCAACGCCTCCTGAGGCCACGAGCTGCTGGAATTCATCGAGCACGACCGCAACCGTCTTCTCCCCGGCGCGCGCCATCGCCTCGATGCCGTCCAGCACGTCGGTCAGGAGCGGCAGATCCGAGTCCTTGGGCCCGCGCGTCACGCCGAAGGACACCGAAATGCTCTGCTGCATCACATCGTAGGTCACTTCGGGCTTGAGCGAGCCGAAGAACCGTTTCAGCTGCCGGTTGACGACGGCGCCGATCTTTTCAGCGGCACCCGCAAGCGCTCGGATGGCGCCGGCGAGGAGCGCTCGCGCAAGCAGCTCCGCGCTTTCGAACTTTTCGACGTCATACTTCAGGACCACGACCCCTTCGCGCTCCAGCTGCTGCTGCACGACATTCAACAGGGAAGTCTTGCCGAAGCGGCGCGGCCCGATGAGGAATAGCCGCTCGCCGTTCCTGACGGCGTCTTTCAGCCGCCGCAGCTCCTCCTCCCGGTCGACGATGGAATCGGCGTGTACGGCCTGCCCGAATTCAAACGGGTTGCCGCCGCCGCGGTGCGCCTTCGCAGCCATGCCCGCCGCTCCGTGATTATCCGTTGGGCATTATGCCAACCGGATAATCATACACCGGGTGGTTCAAGGCAAGAAGTAGCTTATATTTGCCGGATCGTTCATTATCCATAAGGGATGATGCCAGATGGATAAGGGGCGCCGGCATGGTCACCTTCTCGTTGTGGGACACGCTTGCACGGCTGCTCTTGGCGCTTGCCTGCGGCGCCGTCATCGGCCTCAACCGCGATCTGCACCGAAAATCAGCGGGCTTTCGCACTTTCGGCCTTGTCAGCGTCGGGTCGGCGGTGGTGGCGCTCGCCATCACGCAGGTAAGCCCCGATGTGAACGCCGTGAGCCGCGTGATTCAGGGCGTGCTCACCGGCATCGGATTCCTGGGCGCGGGCGTGATACTCCACCAGCCGACCTCCAGCCGTGTCACCGGATTGACCACGGCGGCGGCGGTGTGGTTAACGGCCGGATTGGGAGTCGCCTGTGGCCTGGGCGAATTTCCCCTCGCCCTCGCGGGCCTTGCGGTTGCGCTCGTGATCCTCATCATCGGCAGGCCGATTGAGCTCTTTCTCGAGAAGCTCTTCCCCGTGAAGCACGGCAAGCGACCCGGGGGCGCCGATGATCCGAACGATTCGGACGGCTGATTCGCGCCGGGGACGCTATCATTGACGGCCCCGAAGCGTGTCCGCTTCTTGCGCGCGCTCCAAAGCGGATGAGAATCATGAATTTCTGCAGCCAATGCGGCGCGCGCGTCGCCCTGCGCATTCCACCCGGCGACAACCTGCCGCGCTACGTGTGCGACGCCTGCGGCACGATCCACTACCAGAACCCGAAACTCGTCGTGGGCTGCGTACCCGAACACGACGGCCGGATCGTGCTCTGCCGCCGCGCCATCGAGCCGCGGCACGGCTTCTGGACCGTGCCGGCGGGCTTCATGGAGAACGGCGAGACGCTGCAGCGGGCGGCGGCGCGCGAATCGCTCGAGGAGGCGCTCATCGATGTGGAGATCGGCTCACTGCTGTGCATCGCGGATGTCCTCTATGCCCACCAGGTGCACGTGTTTTTTCGCGGCCGCTTGAGAAGCGCAAGCTACGGGGCGGGCGTTGAGAGCCTGGAGACGAAGCTCGTTCGCCCCGAAGACATCCCCTGGTCCGAGCTTGCCTTTCCGAGCACTGAGTTCGCGCTGCGGCGCTACCTCGAGGACCGGGCCGCGCAGCGCGAGGAGTGCCATTTCGCCGAGCTCGCGCGGCGCTTTTAGCCGCACGCATTCACGCACCCGCGGTGCCATGGCAGAATGACGGGCCCATTTTTATCTTCGAGCGGGCTCTCACGCCCACGGAAACTTCATGACCTTCGTCGTCACCGAAAACTGTATCAAGTGCAAGTACATGGACTGTGTGGAAGTGTGCCCGGTGGATTGTTTCCACGAGGGGCCGAATTTCCTCGTGATCGACCCGGACGAGTGCATCGACTGCACCCTGTGCGAGCCGGAATGTCCGGTGGAGGCGATCTTTTCCGAGGAGGAGCTGCCTGCGGGGCAGGATCATTTCACGCCGTTGAATGCCGAGCTTGCGAAAAAATGGCCCGTCATCACGGAGATGAAGGAGCCTCCCGCGGATGCCAAGGAGTGGGAAGGCAAGCCTGANNTTGCCCTGCAGGTGCTGCACGAGCTGCATGGGCGACATATAGCCGCCCAGCATCTCGCCATTGTTCATGACGATGGCGGGCGTGCCGCGGATATCGAACTGCTGGCCCATCGCGTAATCGCGCCCGACCGGGGAGTTGCCGCAGGACTTGGGGCTCTTCAACTCCTCGCCCAGCTTCGCCCGGGTGAGCGCATCGTTGCGGTTGGTCGAGCACCACACCTGCTCCGCCTTGGTCCAGGATTCCGTATTGGGGCCGCTGCGCGGATAGAACATGTAGCGCACGCGCACGCCGAGGCGATTGTATTCGGCGATCTGGCTGTGGAGCTTCCTGCAATAGGCACAGTCAACGTCCGTGAAAACGGTGACGGTGTACTTCGGATCCCGCGGACTAAAGATCAGCATGTCGGACTCGGGGACACTCGCGAGGAGCTTCATGCGAACATCCTTGCGCAGCACCTCGGTCAGATTCTCGTTCTTCGCCAGGTCATACAGGTCGCCGGAGATGGCGTACTTGCCGTCGGACGTCACATAGGCGATATCGGTGCCGCGCACCACCTCCCACATGCCCGGGATGGGGGAGGCGTGCAGCTCATCGGCAGTGGTGCCCGGGATTTTCTTCGCAAGCTCGATCCGCGGGTCGACCGCCTGTGCCGGCTGATCGGCCGAGGAGGCGACCGAGGCGCAGGCGCCGAGGATACCCAGCCAGAGGATACGCGTACGCATTGTCATGGAGTCTTCCAGGTCGCACTCATCGTGCGGATTGGACCGGCGTGATTTAGGAAGGTTTCCTGCCGGACTTGAGGATTTAAGTCTAGCAGAACTCGCGGGCGGCCTTCGGAAGGCCTCAGCCGCGCGGGTGATGCAGCGCGTGCAGTTCCTTCATGCGCTCACGAGCCACATGGGTGTAGATCTGCGTGGTCGACAGATCACTGTGTCCAAGCAGCATCTGCACCACGCGCAGGTCAGCGCCGTGATTCAGGAGGTGCGTGGCGAAGGCGTGGCGCAGGCTGTGCGGCGAGAGATCTTTACCGATCGCCGCCTTGCGGGCATAGCGCTTGATGATGTGCCAGAACGCCTGGCGCGTCATGCGATCGCCGCGCCGCGTGGGAAACAGATAGTCCGTTTGCCGCTCAAGCAGGATCTCGCCGCGCGGACCGCGCGCGAAATCGGTCAGCCACTTCACTGACTCACCGCCCAACGGGATCAGGCGTTCGCGGTTGCCCTTGCCGAGGATGCGCAGGACGCCCTGGTTCAAGTTAACCTGGGCCATGCGCAGGTTCACGAGCTCCGAGACCCGCAGGCCCGTCGCGTACAGCACCTCGAGCATGGTGCGATCGCGGTTGCCGAGCGGATCAGAGACCGTGGGAGCTGCAAGCAGCGCCTCAACTTCCTCTTCGGTCACCGACTTCGGCAGCGAACGGCCGATCTTCGGCATCGCGATTTGGGCGGTCGGGTCCTCGCGGACGACTCCTTCGCGCATATAGTAGCGAAAGAAGCGTCTGAAACTGGAAAGCTGTCGCGCCGTGGAGCGTGGGCGTGCGCCGGTGTGGACCCGCCAGGCGATGAAGCCCAAAAGGTCCGCCCGCGAAGTCTTCATGATCGACACGTCGCGCTCGGCGAGCCAGCGCGCAAGCGAAGTCAGATCCGCGCGATAAGCGGCGAGTGTGTTGGCGGAGAGGCCCCGCTCCATCCACACCGCATCAAGAAAGCGGGAAACGGCCGGGTCGGCCGACTCGGCAGACGTGGCGTTAGGGGCAACTGCGGCAGCGAACTTGGACAAGGCCTAAAACTCCGAAGATGGCCCGAGCGCAGTATGGTGATAGCGTGAGGAAACTCGGCGTGACGATCTTCACAATAGCGGGTCTGCATTAACATAAAGAGAACCAGTTCACACCGCGCGCGAGCGCTGCTCGCCGAAATAGAACCATGAGCACGCCGTCCAAAGATGAAGCCCCTTCCGCCTGGCCGGTTCCCGCAAGGATTGTGTGGCGCATCATCTACGGTGTGTACGCCTGGACCCTATTTGTGGTTCTAGCGCTGAGCGCGCTTTGCACCGCCGTCTTGCCGGGGGTGCAGCGCCGCCGCCATGCCGCGCGCAAAGCCTCCCGCGTGCTGCTCAAACTTGCGGGACTGCGCCTCACCGTGAAATCCGCGGAAAAAGTCCCGCCGGGCCAGTGCGTCATCGTCGCGAATCACGCCAGTTATTTGGACGGTGTCGTGTTCACAGCGGTGCTGCCGCCACGCTTCGGCTTCGTAATCAAGCGCGAGATGGACCGCGTGCCGCTCGCGGGCCTTTTGCTGCGGCGTCTGGGCTCGCTTTTTGTTGAGCGCTCCAACCGCCAGCGTGGCGCGAACGATGCACGTCGCGTCCTGCGCACGGCGATCAGCGGCAGTTCGCTCGTGTTCTTTCCGGAGGGCACGTTTTCACCGGCGCCGGGCCTTTTGAAATTCCATGTCGGCGCCTTCACCACTGCCGCGCGCGTCGGCTGTCCAGTGATTCCAGCCGTGATTCGCGGCACGCGCGAGGTGTTGCCGCAGGGTGCTTTTTTCCCGCGGCGGGCGCACATTGAAGTCGAGTTTCTCTCGCCGCTCATCGCGACCGCCGCGGCCGGCGCGAGCGCCGCCGTGGAATTGCGCGACCGCGCGCGCTCCGCGATTCTCGCCCGGTTGCAGGAACCGGACCTCGCTGTCGCCTAGCTTGCGCGGCTCACATGTTGCGCCGGTACTGGCCGCCGACTTCGTAGAGCGCGTGTGAGATCTGTCCGAGCGAGCAGACTTTCACCGTCTCCATGAGCGCTGCAAATACATTGCCGCCGGATGCTGCGGCCTGCTGCAGGGCCTTAAGAGCCGCGGGCCCCGCATCGGCATTTCTCGCCTGAAACGCCCGCACCGCAGCCACCTGATCCTGCTTCTCCTCCTCGGTCGAGCGGCTGAGCGGCGCGGTATGCGCGGCGCCCTGGGCATCCGCGGGAGCGAGGTAGGTGTTCACGCCGATGATCGGCAGGCTGCCATCGTGCTTGCGCGTCTCGTAGTAGAGCGACTCCTCCTGGATTTTCGCGCGCTGATACATGGTCTCCATGGCGCCCAGCACCCCGCCGCGCTCGGAGAGTGCATCGAACTCCTTGTACACGGCTTCCTCGACAAGGTCGGTCAGATATTCGATCGCGAAGGAGCCGGCCCACGGGTTCTGATTCTTGTTGAGACCGAGTTCGCGATTGATGATGAGCTGGATGGCGACCGCCCGGCGCACGCTCTCCTCCGTCGGTGTCGTGAGGGCCTCATCGTAGGCGTTGGTGTGCAGGCTGTTGCAGTTGTCAAAGAGCGCATACAGCGCCTGCAGCGTCGTGCGGATGTCGTTGAAGTCGATCTCGCGCGCATGCAGGCTGCGGCCCGAAGTTTGAATGTGGTACTTCAGCATCTGGCTGCGCGCTCCTGCCCCGTAGCGCGCGCGCATGGCGCGCGCCCAGATGCGCCGCGCCACGCGCCCGATCACGGCGTATTCGGGATCCATGCCGTTCGAGAAGAAAAACGACAGATTCGGCGCGAACTCGTCGATCTGCATGCCGCGCGCGAGGTAGTACTCGACGATGGTGAAGCCGTTCGCGAGCGTAAACGCGAGCTGCGAGATCGGATTCGCGCCCGCCTCGGCGATGTGATAGCCCGAGATCGACACCGAGTAGAAGTTGCGCACGCGCTCGGAAATGAAATACGCCTGCACATCGCCCATCATGCGCAGGGCAAACTCGGTGGAGAAAATGCAGGTGTTCTGCGCCTGATCCTCCTTCAGGATGTCCGCCTGCACCGTGCCGCGCACCGCCGCGAGCGCCTCGGACTTGATGCGCTCGTAAATAGCAGGCTCGACCAGAAGGTCCCCGCTCACGCCGAGGAGCGCAAGCCCCGTGCCGTCATGCTGCGGCGGCAAGGCGCCCTTGTAGTGCGGCACCGGCAGCCCGCGCTCGAGCGCGCGCGCATGCGCGGCTTGGATCTTCTTTTCCGCCTCGGCCCACGTCCCCTGGGACTTCAAATAGCGCTCGATGCGCTGATCGATGGCGGCATTCATGAACATGGCGAGCAGCATCGGCGCCGGCCCGTTGATGGTCATCGATACCGAGGTCGTCGCTGCGCACAGATCAAACCCCGAATACAGCTTCTTCAGGTCATCGAGGGTCGCGATGGAGACGCCGGAGTTGCCCGTGCGCCCGTAAATATCGGGGCGCGTATCCGGGTCCTCGCCGTAGAGCGTCGTCGAATCAAATGCGGTGGACAGGCGCGCAGCCTCATGGCTGCCCGCGAGATAGTGGAAGCGGCGGTTGGTGCGCTCGGGCGCGCCTTCGCCGGCGAACATCCGCGTCGGGTCCTCCTCCTCGCGCCGATAGGGATACACGCCTTCCGTATACGGATAGGCACCCGGCAGGTTCTCCTTCCCGATGAAGCGCAGTATCTCGCCCCAGTCGCGAAAAGCGGGCACGGCAATCTTCGGCAGCGGTAGACGGCTCAAGCTTTCCGAGTAGTTCTCACCCGTCACGTCGCGCCCGCGAACCGGATAGGTGTAGGTCTCGGCGGTAGCCGCCGCCACGCGTGCAGGCCACTCGGCAAGCTGCGCCAGTGCCGCAGCGCCCACTTCATCGAGCGCCGCGTTATAGGCCGCGTACAGCTCGCGCCGCGTCGCATCCGCGGCGTCATCTTGGAGCGCCGCCGCGCCCACGCGCTCGAAGGGCGCAGGAAGAGCTTTATCTTTGAGACTGCCGAGCGCTTGATAGAGTCCGCAGGCGCGGCTCGCGGCCTGCGCCTTTTTTTCGATGTCCGCTTTCTCCGCCCGTCCCCCGTGCGCGATCTCGGCCAAATAGCGGGTGCGCGCGCCCGGGATGAGTGCCGGCGGCGCCGCGGTCTCGGGACTGGAGCTGTCGGTCAACTGCCAGGATGCATGACCGATCTTGCGCGAGTGGAGGGCATGGGCAAGCGCGGCAAAGAGCCGGTTGACGCCCGGATCATTGAAGCGGCTCGCGATGGTCGGATACACCGGCACTTCATCATCCGCAAGGCCCAGATGCTGCGGATGATTGCGGCGCCACTGCTTTCTCACATCGCGCAGGGCGTCCTCCGTGCCGCGCTTCTCGCTCTTATTGAGGACGATGAAGTCGGCGAAGTCGAGCATATCGATCTTCTCAAGCTGGCTCGCAGCGCCGTACTCCGCCGTCATCACGTAGATCGACAGATCCGCAAGCTCCACGATCTCCGTGTCCGACTGGCCGATGCCCGCCGTCTCGATGATGATGAGATCAAAGCCCGCCAACTGATAGATACCAATGACGTCCTTCAGGACTGCGCTCGTCGCGAGGTGCTGCCGGCGAGTGGCGAGCGAGCGCATGAAGATCGACTCGGCGGCGAGGCTATTCATGCGGATTCGATCGCCGAGGAGCGCGCCGCCGGTGCGCCTGCGAGTGGGATCCATCGCCACGACCGCGACCTGTCGGCCCGGAAAGTGCCGCACTAAGCGGGCGAGGAGTTCGTCCGTCAGGCTCGATTTTCCAGCGCCGCCCGTGCCCGTGATGCCGATGACGGGAGCCTTCGGCTTCACCCGCGCGAGGGCGCGGCGGATCGCCTCGCGCGGCGTCTCATCACCGCCTGCTCCTTCGAGGACCGAGATGGTCCGTGCCAGATGGCCATGGTCGCGTGCGTTCAGCGGATGAAAGGCGTACGGACGACGCTCCACGGCGCGCACGCGCCGGATCACATCCTCGATCATGCCGACGAGGCCCATGCGCCGGCCGTCTTCGGGCGTATAGATCTTCTCCACCCCGTAGCGCTCGAGCGCCTCGATCTCCTGGGGCGCGATCGTGCCGCCGCCTCCGACCACGACCCGGATGTGCTCGTAGCCGTGCTCTCGCAGCATGTCGACCATGTAGCGGAAGTACTCGTCGTGGCCGCCCTGATAAGAGCTCACGGCGATCCCGTCGGCGTCCTCCTCGATGGCCGCCCGCACGATGTCGGCGACGCTGCGGTTGTGCCCCAGGTGCACGACTTCCGCGCCCTGCGCCTGCAGCAGGCGGCGGATCATGTTGATGGCGGCGTCGTGGCCGTCGAACAAGGATGCAGCGGAAACGAAGCGCAGCGGTGCGCTGCGAGCACCGGGCTCGCGAGCCATCTCTATCGCCGGAATACTCATGGCTAAGCGGTCGAGCGCTGGTAAACCCGGATGCTATATTACCAGTTGGGGCGCCCTCCCAGCCTTTTACTCCTCACGCGGTGATTCATGTCGGAGCAGCACGGTGTCGTTATTGTTGCGGCCAAGCGCACGCCGATCGGGGCCTTCCAGGGCGTGTTCACGCCGGTCACGGCAACCCAGCTCGGATCCGCGGCCATTCGCGGCGCGCTCGAAGCGGCCGGGATCGGCGCGGCCGAGGTTCAGGAAGTCATCATGGGCTGCGTACTGCCCGCAGGCTTGGGCCAGGCGCCCGCCCGGCAGGCAGCCATAGGCGCAGGTATCCCGGTCGGAACTCCGGCCACCACGGTTAACAAAATGTGCGGCTCAGGCCTCAAGGCCATCATGCAGGGTGCGGATCAAATTCGCGCCGGCGACGTGGAGGTGGTGGTAGCCGGGGGCCTTGAGTCCATGACCAACTCGCCTTACCTGCTGCCCAAAGCGCGCGCCGGCTATCGCATGGGTCACGGCGAAGTCATCGATCACATGTTCTACGACGGACTGCAGAGTCCCTTTGACGGCCAGCTCATGGGCTCGTTCGGCGAGCGCACCGCCAGCCGCTACGAGTTCAGCCGCGCGGACCAGGACGCCTTCGCCGCCGAATCCGTGCGCCGCTCATTGGCCGCCATCGAGGCGCAGCATTTTGCCGCCGAGATCACGTCCGTCACGGTCAAAGGCCGCAAGGGCGAGACCGTGGTGGCGCGCGATGAGACGCCGTTCAACTGCGATATCGAAAAGATCCCGACGTTGAAGGCCGCATTCGCCAAGGACGGCACGGTGACCGCCGCAAGCTCCTCATCGATTGCCGACGGCGCCGCCGCCGTCGTGCTGATGCGCGAATCCACCGCACGCGCACGCGGCATCAAGCCGCTCGCCCGCATTCTCGCCTATGCCAGCCATGCCGCTGAACCCGAGTGGTTCACGACCGCGCCCATCGGCGCCATCAACAAGACACTCGGCCATTTGCGCTGGAAGTCGCAGGACGTCGATCTCTATGAAATCAACGAGGCCTTCGCAGTGGTGACGATGGCGGCCATGCGCGACGTCGGCATCGAGCACGGGCGTGTCAACGTGCACGGCGGCGCCTGCGCGCTCGGACATCCCATCGGCGCAACCGGTGCGCGCATCGTGACGACTCTGGTGCACGCGCTCCTGCGCCGTGGCGCCCAACGCGGCATCGCATCGCTGTGCATCGGCGGAGGCGAAGCGGTGGCCATCGCCCTCGAGAGCGCCGCGTAGCAAACTCTTTATGCCCTGCCTGTCATCGCAGATCGAGCCCGGCAGCGAGCGCTTCCGCGCCAATCACGCCCGCATGGCCGAGCTTGCAAGTAGCCTGCGCACGGAAGTGGAGCGCGCAAGCCTGGGCGGCTCCGAAGAGGCGCGCCGCAAGCACACGGCCCGCGGCAAGCTCCTGCCGCGGGAGCGGGTGCAGACGCTGCTCGATCCGGGAAGCCCGTTTCTCGAGCTCTCCGCGCTGGCCGCCCATGGCATGTACGGCGCCGATGCACCGGCAGCGGGCCTCATCAGCGGCATCGGCCGCATCCACGGCCGCGCCTGCCTCATCGTCGCCAATGATGCGACGGTCAAGGGCGGCACCTACTTTCCGCTCACGGTGAAGAAGCATCTGCGCGCCCAGACCATCGCGCTCGAGCATGCGCTGCCCTGCGTCTACCTCGTCGACTCGGGCGGCGCCTTCCTACCCCTGCAGGATGAGGTGTTCCCCGACCGGGATCACTTCGGGCGCATCTTCTTCAATCAGGCGCAGCTGTCCGCGCGCGGCATCCCGCAGGTCGCGCTCGTCATGGGCAGCTGCACCGCGGGCGGCGCCTACGTGCCGGCCATGTGCGATGAGACCGTCATCGTGAGGAATCAGGGCACGATATTCCTGGCGGGACCGCCGCTCGTTAAGGCGGCGACCGGCGAAGAGGTGGACGCGGAGTCCTTGGGCGGCGGCGACGTGCATGCGCGCACCTCGGGCGTCGTTGATCATCTGGCGGACAACGATGCGCATGCGCTTGCGATCGCGCGCTCGATCATCGGCAGCTTGCCGGCGCCGGGCGCGCCGTGGCTCGCCTGCGCCGAACCCCGCGAGCCTGCGCTTGATCCGCAGGAGATCTACGGAATTCTCCCCCAGGACAACCGCCAGCCCTATGACGTGCGGGAAATTATCGGGCGCCTGGTGGACGCCTCGGAGTTTCACGAGTTCAAGTCGAATTACGGCGCCACCCTCGTGTGCGGCTTCGCGCACATCTGGGGATGCCCCGTCGGGATCGTCGCCAACAACGGCATTCTCTTCTCGGAGTCGGCGCTGAAGGGCGCGCACTTCGTGCAATTGAGCAACCGCCGGCGCGTGCCCCTCCTCTTCCTGCAGAACATCACCGGCTTCATGGTCGGCCGCAAATACGAAAACGCGGGCATTGCCAAGGACGGCGCGAAGATGGTGACCGCGGTCGCCTGCGCCACGGTGCCGAAGCTCACGGTGCTCATCGGCGGCTCATTCGGCGCCGGCAACTATGCGATGTGCGGGCGCGCGTACGGCGGCCGCTTCCTGTGGATGTGGCCGAATGCGCGCATCTCCGTCATGGGCGGCGAGCAGGCCGCACAGGTACTCGCCACGGTGCGGCGTGATGCCGCGCTCGCGCGCGGCGATGCGTGGCCGGAAGACGAAGAGCGCCGCTTCATGGCCGAAACCCGCATTCAATACGAAGCGCAGGGCAACCCGTACTACGCGACGGCGCGCCTATGGGACGATGGCGTCATTGATCCGCTCGACACGCGCCGCGTGCTGGGCCTCGCATTGCACCTGGCGGCCGAGGGGCCCGCGCCCGAGGCCGAGCGCTACGGCATATTTCGAATGTAGGGGGAAGCATGAAGATCGCTGAGGCACGCGCCGTCATCACGGGCGGCGCATCGGGCCTGGGCAACGCCGTGGCGCGCCACCTGGCAGCGGCAGGCGGCCAGGTCACGCTGCTCGACGTTCAGGAGGGGCCCGGCCGCGCCGCAGCGGATGCGATCGGCGCGCGCGCGAGCTTTGTCAAATGCGACGTCACCGCCGAAGCCGAGGTCGTGTCCGCCATGGAGGCCGCGGCTGAGCGCATGGGCGGCATCAATCTTCTCGTCAACTGCGCCGGCGTCATCGGCGCGGCGCGCGTGCTCGGTCGCAACGGGCCCATGGCGGGCGAATTCTTCACCAAGGTGATCCACATCAATCTCATCGGCACCTTTCTCTGCGACAAAGCCGCCGCCGCCCTCATGCAGAAGAACACGCCGAACGAGGATGGCGAGCGCGGCCTCTTGATCCATACCTCCTCGGTCGCCGCCTTCGAAGGACAGATCGGACAGGCCGCCTACTCCGCAACCAAGGCTGCGGTCATGGGAATGACGCTGCCCATTGCGCGTGAGTTCGCCGCGTTTGGCATCCGCTGCATGGCCATTGCGCCGGGAATCTTTCTCACGCCGATGATCGAGTCCATGTCAAAGGAGCATCAGGAGTCGCTCGCCAAGCAGATCCCCTTCCCGGCGCGCCTCGGTAGACCCGAGGAATTCGCGCGCCTGGTCGCGAGCATCTTTGAGATCGCCATGCTGAACGGCGAAACCATTCGCCTCGACGGCGCGATCCGCATGCAGCCCAAATGAGGCAGCCGTGACTGACATCATGGAATATGACGTGGTGATCGTGGGCGCAGGACCTGCGGGCCTCGCGGCGGCCATCCGCCTGAAGCAGCTCGCGCCCGACAAGAGCGTCTGCGTCCTGGAGAAGGGTGCCAGCGTCGGTGCGCATTCGATCTCCGGAGCGGTCCTCGAGCCCGGACCGCTTGAGACGCTGCTACCCCATTGGCGACGCGACTACCCCGGCATGAAGGTGCCTGCGCTGCGCGATGAGTTCTTCTTCATGACGCGCAGCGGTGCCACGCGTTTTCCGCTCGTGCCCCGGCAGATGCACAACGCGGGCAATTTCATCATCTCGCTCGGGCAGCTGACGCCCTGGCTTGCCCAACAGGCGGAAGGCCTGGGCGTCGATGTGTTTCCCGGGTTTGCCGCCGCTGGCCCCGTCTTTGACGAGGCGGGCGCCGTCCAAGGCGTACGCATCGGCGATATGGGCGTGCTGAAGGATGGCTCCCACGGGCCCAACTACACCCCGGGCGCGCAAGTTCATGCCAAAATCACGCTGCTCGCCGAGGGGTGCCGCGGCTCGATCTCCAAAGAGCTCATCCAACGCTTCCATCTAGCGCAGGGCCACGACCCGCAGACCTTCGGCTTGGGCTTCAAGGAGCTGTGGCAATTGCCGCCCGGGCGCATCGAGCCGGGCCTCATCCAGCACTCGGTCGGCTGGCCGGTCGACCACAGGACCTACGGCGGCAGTTTCCTCTATCACCTCGACCTCAACCGGGTGTATGTGGGCTATGTGGCTGGACTTGATTACGCAGACCCGCGCTTCAAACCCTTCGAGGCCTTCCAGCAGTTCAAGAACCACCCGACCGTCAAGCCGCTCCTCGAGGGCGGGGAAATTCTCGCCGCCGGCGCGCGCACCATTGCCTCAGGGGGCTGGCAGTCGTTGCCGACGCTCGAGATGCCCGGAGCGCTCTTGATCGGCGATGCCGGCGGCACTCTCAACTTCCCGAAGATCAAGGGCATTCATCAGGCCATACGCTCCGGCATGCTCGCAGCTGAGCACGTGGCGGATACTCACGCGAGCACGGGCTTCGATGCGCGCTGGCGCGCATCCGCCGGCGGCCTGGAACTGCGCGCCGTGCGCAACATCGCCCCCGGCATGAAACGCGGGCTCTGGTTTGGGCTCTTGAACGGCGCTTGGGAAACCTATGTGACGCGCGGCGCGTCGCCCTGGACTCTCAAGAACAAAGCCGACTGGTCGAAGCTTGAGCGGCTGGATGAATATCAATCACCCGAGCGGGGCTGGGGTGCGCGTACGCTGCCGCCGCGCGACCGGGTGTCCTCGGTCTTTTTTGCCGGCAACACGCACGATGAGAACCAGCCGGTACACCTGCACGTGGCGGACACCTCGATTTGCATCGAGCGCTGCACGCGCGAGTTTGGCAATCCCTGCCAGAACTTCTGCCCCGCCGGCGTCTATGAAATGGTGGAGGATGGCAACGGCAGCCGGCGCTTGCAGATCAACGCCGCCAATTGCGTGCATTGCAAAGCCTGCGACATCAAAGATCCCTATGAAATCATTACCTGGACGACGCCCGAAGGCGGCTCCGGACCGAATTACCAGATGCTCTAGCCCCTCATATGCCTCCGATTTGGAGCCCGTCCCCGAAGCGCGCCGCCGCCACCAATCTTGCGCGCTTCATGGCCTGCGTGAATGCCCGCCAGGGCCTGGCGCTGGCCGATTACGGCGATGTGTACCGCTGGTCCATCGACAAGCCCGCGCAGTTTTGGGCTGAGGTCGCGCGCTTCGCCGATGTGCGTGCAAGCTGCGCCAAAGATGGACCGGTCATTGAAAATCCCGGCGCCATGCCCGGCGCGCGCTTCTTTGCGAGCGCGCGCCTCAACTTCGCTGAAAACCTGCTGCGCTATCGCGACGCACAGCCCGCGCTCGTGTTTCGCAACGAACGCGGCACCCGCAGCGAGCTCTCCTACGGGGAGTTGTACGATGAAGTGGCACGCGTCGCCGCGGGCCTCAAAGATGCAGGCGTCGTTGCCGGCGATCGCGTCGCGGCCTTCATGCCGAACCTGCCTGAGACGGCCATCGCGATGCTCGCAACCGCAAGCGTGGGCGCCATTTGGTCCTCCTGCTCGCCTGACTTTGGCTTGGGCGCCGTCGTCGATCGCTTCGGACAGATCTCGCCCAAGGTGCTGTTCGCGGCCGACGGCTACTTCTACGGCGGCAAGACGCTCGACTCGCTCCCTTTGGTTGCGCAATTGATTCAGAAGCTGCCGAGCGTGCGCGCGCTCGTCCTGGTGTCCTACGCCAGTGCGCGGGCGGCGCTCGAGCGCATATCCGGCGGCGCGGCTAAAGTTGTGCACTGGCAGGAATTTGGCAGCGCTGGCGCCGTTTTGGAATTCCAGCAATACCCCTTCGGTCAGGCGCTCTACATCCTCTATTCCTCCGGCACCACCGGCAAGCCCAAGTGCATCGTTCATGGCGCCGGCGGCACGCTGCTGCAGCATCAGAAGGAGCATCTGCTGCACACCGATGTCAGGCGCGAGGACCGGCTCTTCTACTTCACCACCTGCGGCTGGATGATGTGGAACTGGTTGATGAGTGCGCTGGCCACCGGCACGACACTCGTGCTCTACGACGGCTCGCCCTTTCATCCGGATCCGGGCGTGCTCTGGCGAATGGCGCAGGAGGAGCGCCTGACGATATTCGGCACGAGCGCCAAGTACTTGGCGTCCCTCGAGAAGAGCGGCTTTGCGCCGGCGCACGCAGTCGATCTTCCCGCCCTGCGCACCATTCTCTCCACGGGATCACCGCTGCTGCCCGAAGGCTTCGACTTCGTGTATCGCGATGTGAAGGCGGACGTGCAGCTCTCCTCCATCTCCGGAGGAACCGACATCGTGTCCTGTTTCGCGCTTGGCTGCCCGACACGAGCGGTGTATCGCGGCGAGATCCAGTGCCGCGGCCTGGGGATGCGGGTCGAGGTATTTGATGCCGAGGGCCGCAGCCTCATTGGCGAGCGCGGCGAGCTCGTCTGTACGGCGCCTTTTCCGTCGATGCCGCTCGGTTTCTGGGGCGACGCGGACGGCAGCCGCTATCGCGCGGCCTATTTCGAGCGCTTCCCCGGAGTTTGGCATCACGCCGACTACGCCGCGCTCACCGAGCACGACGGTCTCATCATCTACGGCCGCTCCGATGCGGTATTGAACCCGGGCGGCGTGCGCATCGGCACCGCCGAGATCTATACGGCCGTGGAGGGACTGGCCGAGATCGCCGAGGCTCTGGCGGTCGCACAGGACTGGCAGGGCGATGTGCGCATCGTGCTCTTCGTGCGCCTGCAAAACGGCTACACGCTCGATGCCGCGCTCGATCAAAAGATCCGCAGCGTCATCCGCGCGCGCACCACCCCACGGCATGTGCCGGCCAAGATCATCGCGGTGCCCGACCTGCCGCGCACGCTCTCGGGCAAGCTCACCGAGCTTGCCGTGCGCAATGTCATCCATGGACGGCCCGTGCAAAACCGCGACGCGCTTGCCAATCCCGGCGCGCTTGAGCACTTCCGTGACCTCGCCGAGCTTCGTAGTTGAATACCTTCCATGCGCTCTATGCGCAAGAGCTCGCTCGAAACGGATTTCACGCCGACCCTGCGCAGGAGAGCGCAGTCGATGCGCTCGACGAGCTGCGCCAGCGTCTGATCGAACGCGAGTCGCTCGCAAGTCCGCAGCGTTGGTTCGCGCGCCTGCGGCCCCGCGAAAGCGTGCGCGGGCTTTATCTTTGGGGGGGAGTGGGGCGCGGCAAGACCTATCTCATGGACATGTTCTTCGAGAGCCTGCCCTTTGCCGAGCGTCGGCGCCGGCATTTCCACCGTTTCATGTACGACGTTCACGCGCAGCTGGCCGCGCTTGCGCAAACGGCTTCGCCCCTCGAGGAGGTCGCCAAAAGCATCGCGCGCGAGGCGCATCTGGTGTGTCTGGATGAACTCTTCGTCAGTGACATCGCGGATGCCATGATCGTCGACGGCCTGCTGACCGAATTATTCCGCCGGGGCGTGGCGCTCGTTGCGACCTCCAACATGCCGCCCCGCCGGCTCTACGAGAACGGCCTGCAGCGGGAGCGCTTTCTCCCCGCCATCGATCTTCTGGAGCGCCACACGCGCGTGCTCGAGGTTGACGCCGGCACCGACTACCGCCTGCGCGATCTAACGAGCGCCGGCATCTACTTCGCAAGCGGCGCTCCCGATACGGAAGCGCAGCTGCGCGCGCTCTTTAAGAAACTCACCGCGGACAGCGCGCCGCATTCCGGCACGGTGCACATCGAGGGCCGGCCCATCGAGGTCGTGCGCGAAGCAGGCACTGCGGTGTGGTTCGAATTTGCCGCGCTCTGCGCAGGCCCCAGGAGCCAGAACGACTACATTGAGATTGCGCGCGCCTATCAGGCGGTGTTCCTCGCCGACGTGCCGCAACTGAATGCGGAACATGATGATGAGGCGCGCCGCTTCATCGCGCTCGTCGATGAGCTCTACGACCACGGCGTCAAACTCATCGTGAGCGCGGCGGCAAGCCCCGCGCAGCTTTACCGCGGCGAGCGCCTAGGGCTCGAGTTTGCGCGCGCCGCGAGCCGCCTCATCGAAATGCAGAGCCAGGAGTATCTCGCGCGGGAGCATCGGCCCTAGACGACGCCGCGGCGCATCTGATCAAGCTCGATGGATTCGAAGAGCGCGCGAAAGTTGCCCTCGCCGAAGCCCTCGTTGCCCTTTCTCTGGATGATTTCGAAAAAGATCGGGCCGATCACATTCTGCGTGAAGATCTGCAGCAGCACGCCTTCGCCCTTGCCCGGATTGCCGTCGATGAGGATCCGGCGCCGCGCGAGCTCCTCGATGCTCTCGCCGTGTCCGCCGACGCGCTCGTTGACGTTTTCGTAGTAAGTGTCCGGCGTGTCCTGGAAATCAACTCCCTGGCGGGTGAGGATGTCCACCGTGCGGTAGATGTCGGTCGTCGCAAGCGCAATGTGCTGGATGCCCTCGCCGTGGTAGGCCTTCAGGTATTCCTCGATCTGGCTCTTGTCATCCTGCGACTCGTTGATGGGAATGCGGATGCGCCCGCACGGGCTGGTGAGCGCGCGCGAAAAGAGGCCGGTCTTCTTGCCCTCGATGTCGAAATAGCGGATCTCGCGAAAATTGAAGAGGCGCTCGTAAAAGCCGGTCCAATAATCCATGCGCCCGCGCATCACGTTGTGGGTCAGATGGTCGATGCAGGCAAGGCCCGTCGGCTCCGCACCGGCGCTCGTATCGACCGCGCGGAAGTCGACGTCGTAGATCGACTGCTCGCCGTAGCGGTCCACGAGATAGATGAGCGAGCCGCCGATGCCCTCGATGCACGGGATGTTGAGCTCCATGGGTCCTGCGCTTTGCGGTCCCGGCCGCGCCCCGAGCTCGAGCGCGCGCTTATAGGCGAACGCCGCATCGCGCACCCGGAAGGCCATGGCGCAGGCGCAGGGCCCATGCGCGCGGGCAAAGCCCTGCGCGAAGGAGTCCTCTTCCGCATTGATGATGAAATTGATGTCGCCCTGTGCATGGCGCGTGACGTTCTTCGAGCGATGACGCGCGACCACCGGAAAGCCCAGGCGCTCGAAGAGCAGGCGCAGCGCCTGCGGATCAGGCGCCGCGTACTCGACGAACTCGAAGCCGTCGGT
>PLIX01000055.1 GCA_003140135.1 Gammaproteobacteria bacterium | reverse complement strand
GCGAATAGTCTCATGAGCGATTCCGGAACGGGCACTTCCTTGCCCGTGAGCGGTTCGACGATTTCCTTGAACTTGGCGGCATGCGCGGTCGCCACGATAACCCAAGGGGATGCCCGGCGCCGCACTGCGGGCAGCCGCGCATAGACTTCCGCCGCCACCGCCGTGTGCGGACACAGGCTCTTGCCCCAGTCTTCAAAGGCTGCGCGGATGCGCAGCCTGATCGCGGCATCGTCCACCGAATCCGCGCTGACCGCAGCTGTGAGTTCGGGCCTGTCCGGAAAGAGGCTGCGCAGGCGCTCCATATTGCTTGGATTGCCGACGTCCATGGCCGATGCGAGGGTGGCGATGCTTGCTCGCGGATGCCATTCGCCGCTTTGCAGACAGTCCGGAACCGTGCGGTTGGCGTTGTGAGCCAGCACGATATCGCCGATCGGCAGCCCCAACTTGCGCGCCCAGATGCAAGCCACCGCATTACCGAGGTTACCGCTCGGAATGATGAAAGCGGCGCGCTCGCCGTGCTCGCGCTGCAGCGCAAGGCTCGCTGCGGCGTAGTACACCATCTGCGGCAGGAGTCTTCCCAGGTTGATGCTGTTGGCGGAGGACAGATCGAAGCGCGCCTTGAAGTCCGGCGCCTGCAGCGCCTCCTTCGCAAGCCGCTGGCAGTCGTCAAATCTGCCGCGCACGGCGAAAGCGGCGACGTTCCCGCCCCAGCAGGTGAGCTGGCGCTCCTGAGTCGGCGACACGAGCCCCTTGGGAAAGAGCACCGTGACCTGCATGCCGGGGCGACCATGGAATGCGGCGGCCACCGCGCCACCGGTGTCGCCGGAGGTTGCCACCAGCATGTTGAGGCAGCGCCCGTGCGCGCGCGGCACTCGCGCGAGCGCGCCGGCGAGGAAGCGCGCACCGAAGTCCTTGAAGGCGGCCGTGGGGCCGTGGAAAAGCTCGAGCAGGGACAGCCGCGCACCGGCATCGAGCGCGACGAGCGGCGCTGGAAAATTGAAGGCCTCGCGGGCAATCGCCGCAAGCTCGCCTTCCAGAGGATCTGCAGCGAGGAAAGGCGCAAGCGCGCGCTGCGCGAGCGCGGCAAGGTCCAGCTCCTGCGCTTGCAGAGCCGCTGGCATGGCAGGCCAGCTCTGCGGGACATAGAGCCCCCCGTCGGGCGCGAGCCCCTGTTGCAGGGCGGCGCTGAAGCCCACGGCATTCGCCGTTGCACGCGTGCTTGAGAAGCGCATGGCGCTCACGCGACGACGCGTGCACCGGGCGAGTCAATGTCGACCACCCAACCGTCCACGCCAATCGAGAGTCGTTCGAACGGCACCCGCATGGCTGCGAGCACCTCATCGGCGTGCTCGGCCTGAGCCCAGGCAAAGAGCGCCGGACCTGCGCCGGAGATGGAGCAGCCGAGCGCGCCGGCGTCGAGCGCGTCGCGGCGCACGTCCGCAAAGCCCGGAATCAGCGCCTGGCGCTGCTTCTCAATGACCACGTCCTCGAAGGATGCACGGATCATGTCGAGGTCGTCGGTGTAACAACCGGAGATGAAGCCTGCAAGGTTCGCCGTCTGCCATACAAAGTCCGAGAGCTCCACACTGCCCTTCAGGAGCGCACGCGCCTGTTTGGTGGAGAGGAACATGTGCGGATGCACGATGGCCGCGCGTACGCCGGCGGGAATCGGGATCTGCTTGACGCGCGGCTGATCGATGCCCACGGTCAGCACCAGGCCGCCGAAGAGGGAGGCTGCAACATTGTCAACGTGCAACGAGCCGCTTGCGACCTTTTCGCCTTGCATCGCAAACTTCAGGAGCTGCAGACGGCTGCACGGCGCATCCAGGAGCGCGTTGGCGGCCACCACCGCGGCGACCGCCGAGGCCGCCGAGCCGCCCAGGCCCGAGCCGAGCGCGATCCCTTTGTCGATCTGAATCTCAAAGCCAAAACCGAGGTGCAAAGCATCCGCCAGCGCCAGCACCGCGCGTCCGGCGGTGTTGCGCTTAGGATCGCGCGGCAGCTCACCGGCAACGCCGCTCACGCCGTCAATGACGACGCCCGGCGCAGCGCGGCGCGTGGCCGTGACCCGATCGCCGAGGGCGTCGACTGCAAAACCCAGGATATCAAAGCCGATGGCGACGTTGCCGACGGAGGCCGGGGCGAAGGCCGTCGCGCGCTGCGCCGCTCCAGGCTCGTTCAAAGTCGCGCCCCGAGGTAGGCCGCCAAGCGCAGCAGGTCCGCAAACACGCCGCCCGCGGTCACCGCGGGTCCTGCACCTGGTCCCTGTACGATCAGTGGATTGTCGCAGTAGCGGCGCGTGACAAAGCGCACGACATTGTCGGTCAATGCAATATTTGCGAAGGCATGCTGCGCATCGACTTCTGCAACCCCGACTCGCGCCTGGCCATCGGAGCTGACGCGGCCCACGTAGCGCATCCGCTTGCCGCGCGCATGCGCCGCAGCATTGCGCGCACGCATCGCCTCGTCATGGCGCGGCAGCTCACTCATGAACTCATCAGCCGAGGCGCTCTCGAGGCCGGCCGGCACCAGGCTCTCGACCTCAACATTGCTCATTTCGAGCGGCAGCCCCATCTCGCGGCCGAGGATGATGAGCTTGCGTGCGACGTCGAGGCCCGAGAGATCATCGCGCGGGTCAGGCTCCGTGTAGCCTCGCTGGCGCGCCGTCCGCACGATTTCGGAGAAGGCGATGCGCCCGTCGTACACGTTGAAGAGATAGGCGAGCGTGCCCGAGAATATGCCCTCGATGCTCACGACATCATCGCCGGTCTCGCGCAGATCGCGCAGAGTCTGAATGACCGGCAGTCCCGCACCTACCGTCGCCTCATAAAGATAGTGCGTGCGGCTCAAGCGCCGCGACTCGCGCAGGCTCTGATAGAAGCCCCAATCGGCGCTGTTGGCCTTCTTGTTCGGCGTCACCACATGGATGCCGCGCCTGAACCAGTCTGGATAGTGGCGCGCGACGGCGTCGCTCGCGGTGCAGTCAATGAACACCGTATGCGGCAGGTAATCCGCGTGCACGTGCTCGACGAAGCGGCCGATGTCTGCGGCGACCGCCTGCTCTTCGAGCGCGGCGCGCCAGGTCGCAAGATCAATGCCCGCCGGCGCCAGCAGCATGCGGCGCGAGGCGAGAATGCCGCGGATGCGCAGATCGAGGTTGAACTCCTGGCGCAGACGCTCGCTTTGCGAGGCGAGCTGATCGAGCAGCATGCCGCCGACGGCGCCCGGGCCGATGACGCCGATCGAGAGCGTGTGCGGCGACAAATACAGGCCCGCATGGACCGCGCGCAACGCGCGCGTCGCCTGGCGCCCTTCGATGACGACGGA
>PLIX01000280.1 GCA_003140135.1 Gammaproteobacteria bacterium | reverse complement strand
TCATCATGTTGCCGAACAGGCGCACCGCCAGCGCCAGTGTGCGCGACAGTTCGCTGATCATGTTGAACGGCAGCATGATGAGCGTGGGCTGCAGGTAGGACTTCAAGTAGCCGCGCCAGCCGCGTTGTCCAATGCCGAACAGCGGGACCGCGACGAACACGCACAGCGCAAGCGCTGCGGTGGTCGATAGCGAGCCGGTAGGCGGCTCGTATCCCGGCACGATCGTAAAGAGATTGGCTGCCGCGATGAACACAAACAAAGTACCCAGGAAGGCAATGTACCTTCGTGGCGCCGCCAAGCCGACGTCCGCAATCTGTTTGACGATGCCTGTGACCAGAATTTCCAGGGCGCATTGCCAGCGCGAGATCGTGACATCCGTCGCAAGCTTGCGAGTAATGAGCTTGGCACCCACCGCCAGCACAAACATCAGCGCCCAAGTGGTGACGATGGTGGCGTTCAGCTTGATAAAGCCATGCTGCCAAAGGATCAGCTGGTCGGAGCTAAGGCGCATGGTGCGTTTTGATTGCAGGCCGCGTGAAGCGCGTGACGGTAATGCGAGCGCTCAGAAACCCGAGCAGACACAGCGCGAGAGCCTGCCAGCCTTCGGCGGCAATGACGTAAAAGCCGACGAGGATAAGGCTCATGCGCAGCAATAGACTGCCCGTGAACCATAGCGCGGGATTCGCAGCCGCGAGGGCGCTCCGCACAGTCCACCACAGACCGGCGAAAAAGATCATTCCGAGGAGAGCGCCGCAAACGAGGGCACCGATGGCAAGCTTCATTGCACTCGGTCCTCGTTTTCCTCGCCAGCGCTGATCTCGCGCTCTTCCTTGGCCACCCAATGCCACGCATTAATGCAGCCGATGCACAGGCCGCCAATCAGAAGGGCCAAAGTCCAGGAATGGTTTCCGGGTCGGCGTTTGTCGATCCAGGCGCCGAGGAGCGCGCCAAGCAAGGTAGGCGTCGCCACCGACCAGCCAATTAACCCGAGCATGCCTAAACCGGACCACACCCCGTGCACTCCGGCGCGGCGCGCTCGCAGCCTGCGCGTCTCCTGCAGCCCTATCTCGCGGCTGAATGGCGTGCCACTCACATGCGGGCTCGTCGGGGGATCTTCAGCCATGCTGAAACTCGACAAAGCGGCGGATAAGTCCGCCCTCCAAGTGCGCAAGCGCCGAGCGTACCGATTTCTCGCGCTCGTCGAGCTGCAGAAACTCCTCCTCGACAGCCTTGCGCAGATTGCCGAGATCGGTCCCGCCAATGGCGCGACGCACGCACACGAGTACTTCCGCGCCCGTCTTCACCATGACTCCGGCATCGATGGCGAGGTTCACCTCGCCTGAGTCGGACGTGGTGTAGCTGAGGATGCCGGGTGCGAGCGCGGCGACGCAGTCAAGGCGCTGCGGCAGGAGGCCGAAACTACCCGAGAGCGTAGGAGCCACGATCCGCAGGACAGCCTCGCAGGCGGCGAATATTTTGAACGGCAGAAGTATCTTAAGCTGCATGGGCGGTGGCGGCATGTTCAGGCGCAGGCTGCGCTCTGACTGGCGGGGCGGTTGCGGGGCCGTCGGTCCGCTTCGCCTCATCGATCGACCCGATCATGTACAGCGCCGCCTCGGGATAGTCCTTGAACTCATCGCGCAGGATGCGCTCGCAGCCGTCGAGCGAGTCTTTCAGGCTGACGGTTTTTCCGGCCATGCCACTGAATTTTTCGGTGGCAAAAAATGGTTGAGTGAGAAATCTCTCCAGTCGTCGCGCGCGCGCGACTACCTGGCGATCGTCGGACGATAGCTGTTCCAGGCCGAGCATCGCGATGATGTCCTTGAGCTCGGCGTACTGAGCCAGCGTGCGACGAATTTCCTGCGCCAAACTGTAATGTCGCTCACCGACAATGCCCGGTGTTGCAATCTTGGAGCTGGACTGCAGTGGATCTATGGCCGGAAAGAGCCCCTCGCTCGCACGTTGGCGCGAAAGTACGACCGAGGCGGACAAATGCGAGAAAGTATGCACCGCCGCCGGATCGGTGAAATCATCGGCAGGAACGTACACAGCCTGGATCGAGGTTATGGCGCCGTTGGCGGTGTTGGCGATGCGCTCCTCGAGTGCCGAAAGTTCGGTGCCCATCGTGGGCTGATAACCCAGCCGAGACGGCATCTGGCCCATCAGGCCTGACACTTCTGATCCGGCTTGAATGAACCTGAAGATATTGTCGATGAGCAGCAGCACGTCGCGATGCTCATCGTCCCTGAAGTATTCCGCCATGGTGAGGGCGCAATGGCCGACGCGGAAGCGGCTGCCCGGCGGTTCGTTCATCTGGCCGAAGACCATGACCATGTTGGGGAGCACTCCGGCTTCCTTCATGTCGCGGTATAGCTCTTCGCCTTCGCGGCAGCGCTCGCCAATGCCGCAAAAGATACTCACGCCGTCGTGATGTCCCACCATGTTGTGAATCATCTCCGTCAGGAGGACGGTTTTGCCAACGCCTGCGCCGCCGAAGAGTCCCGCCTTGCCGCCGCGCTCCAGCGGCACGAGCACGTCAATGACCTTGATGCCCGTCTCGAAAATTTCCGACTTGGTGGAACGTCGCGCCAGCGGCGGCGGCGCGCGATGCACCGAACGCCATTGGACATCCGTCGGTGCCGACTGCCGGTCAATGGCATTGCCAAACACGTCAAACATCCGTGAGAGAATGGCCTTACCCACTGGCGCTTTC
>PLIX01000241.1 GCA_003140135.1 Gammaproteobacteria bacterium | reverse complement strand
TCCACACGACGCTGACGACCGGGATGTTGATCTCCGGAAAGATGTCGACCGGTATGCGCAGGCTCACGCCAATGCCGAGCAGACAAACGAGAATCAGGACCGCGACGACCGTATAGGGGCGCTTCAGCACGAAAGCGACGAGCGACATCGGCGCCTTACCGCGGGAAGGTCACGTGGAAGGAACTGCCGCGCCCCAAGGCGCTCGCTACGCGCACCGCCGCACCATGGGCATCGCAGATGGTCTTGACGATGGCGAGCCCAAGGCCTGCGCCGCCCGTAGCGTCGGAACGCGTAGTATCCACGCGGTAGAAGCGTTCAAACACGTGCGGCAGGGCTTCGGCCGGGATGCCTACACCGCTGTCCTCGACGCTCAAGACCACGCGCCCTTCGGCCGCAGCGACGCGCAAATGCACCGCCCCACGGGCGGGCGTGTATTTGATGGCGTTGTCGAGGAGATTCACCACGACCTGCTTCAAGCGCGAGCGGTCGCCGCTCACCATCACGCGCCCCTGTGCCTCGCAGGTGACCGTAATCCCTTTGTCCGCGGCCAACAGCAGCATCTGCTCCGCCGTGCTCGCGACGAGCTCGCCGAGATCGATTTCAACCCACTCGGTCTGCGCCTCGCCGGCGTCGAGCCGCGACAGGGCAAACAGGCGCTCAACGGTTTTGCTCAGTCGCTCGACGGGTTGCAGCAAACTGCCGAGCCGCTCGTACGGGTCAGAGGCGGGCGGCGGATGGTGCGCCAGGCTCTCCAATTCACTGCGCAGCACGGTGAGCGGCGTGCGCAACTCATGCGAGGCGTCCGCAACAAAGCGCTTGGATTGCTGGAAGGCATCATCCAGACGGCTGATCATATGGTTCAAAGAGATCGCCAAGCGCTCGAGTTCATCACCGGTGCGCACGACCGGGAGGCGCTCGGCGAGATTGTGATGCGTGATGAGCTCGGCCTTGCTGGCGATGCGCTCAACCGGCGCCAGCGTGCGCTTCACCAATAGATAGCCGCCGCTCACGGCCACCACGACTATGACGGGCAAACCGAGCGCCGTGAGCCACAGAAGCTGGCGCAGTAGAGCCCCAATTGAGGCCGTGGACACCCCCACTTCGACCGTATACGTGGCGTCCCGTCCGCCATGCACGGCGGCCACCAGGAGGGCCCGGCCGTCGGGCAACGCCTGCTTGCGGCGCAATTCCTGCGCCCAGGTCGAGGGCGCCGGCGGGACGTCCGCAGGGACGAAGCTGTGATCGCTCGGCTCGCCCGAGCGATACAGCACGCTGCTGTCCGCGCCGGTCACCCGGATGAACCGGTCGCTGAGCTCCGGGGAATAGAGCGCCTTCACCTGCGCGCCCAGAGTCGCCTCCGCTTCTGGCGCGAGCGGCGTAACCAGCGTCGCGGCAATCTGCCGCGCGCGGCGCGCCTGGGTGTCGAGAACATTCGCCTCGAGATAGCTCTGCACGCTTTGCATGAGCAGTGCGGCAAAGAGCACATACACCAGAGTCAGCAGCCCGGCATACCAGGCAGTCAGCCGGAAGCGAATGGAGCTCGTATTCAAGGGTCGGCCTCATCGGTGAGGCAATACCCAGCGCCGCGCACGGTACGGATGAGCTTGGTCTCGTGCGCCTCGTCCACCTTGGCGCGCAAGTGGCGCACGTAGACGTCAACGATGTTGGTGAGCCCCTCGAAGCTCTCATCCCACACATGCTCCATGATCATCGTGCGCGTGAGCACGCGTCCGGCATTCGCAGCAAGGTATTCAAGGAGCGCATATTCCTTGGCCGTAAGATCAATGCGGCGGCCGGCGCGCCGCACCTTCTGCGTCAGCCGATCGAGTTCCAGGTCCCCGACGCGCACTATATAGGTGTGGCTGGTCGGCGGGCGGCGCAGCAGCGCCTTGATGCGAACGATGAGCTCGGCATAGGCAAAAGGCTTCGTCAGGTAGTCATCAGCGCCAGCCTCGAACTGCGTGACCTTGTCGCCGATGGAATCGCGCGCCGTCAGTACCAGCACCGCCGCGCTGCTGCCCGCGCGTTGCAGCCGCTTCAACACTTCGGTACCGCTCAGGCCCGGCAGCATCAGATCCAAAATGATGAGGTCGTACTCGACCGTGGACGCCATTTGCCAGCCGGTGATTCCGTCGTGGGCTACATCGACGGCAAAGCGCTCCGCGCGCAGGCCACGGACGATGACGTCAGCAACTTTGAGCTCATCCTCAATCAGCAATAAGCGCATGCAATCGCTCCAGTGCAGCGCAATCTACACCCCGCAGGTTAACGAGGCTTAAATCTCAAATTAATTTCCACTCAGAATGCGCCGCGACCGCGGCACTCGATGTGCGCCATTCGGGCCATTGTGAGCGCCAGTTGACATTTATCTAATTTACTGGACAAAATCTCCATTATGCAGGAAGGAGCCGCGATCCCCGCCACGCAGGCGATCAACTCCCGCATCGCAAGCCGGGTGCGTGCGCTACGAGCGGATCTGGGCATGACCCTCGATGCGCTCGCCGCGAAATGCGCGGTCAGCCGCTCGATGATCTCATTGGTCGAGCGCGGGGAAAGCAGCCCCACGGCGGTTGTGTTGGAGAAGATCGCCACGGGACTGGGCGTGCCGCTGGCAACGCTATTCGACGAATTCACTACAGCAGCCAACCCGGTGTCGCGGCGCGATGAGCGCTCCGCCTGGCGCGACCCGCAGTCCGGGTACCTGCGGCGCAATATTTCTCCCGGCAACTTTCCTTCCCCGCTGCAAATCGTCGAGGTGATTTTGCCGGCGGGCGCGAGCGTGGCATTCGAGACTGGCTCGCGCGAGGCGAGCATTCATCAGCAGATCTGGGTACAGGAAGGCAGCATCGAGGTGACGCTCGGCAGCGCCACCTATCGCCTCGCCGAGGACGACTGCCTCGCCATGCGGCTCAACGAGCCGGCGGCGTTTCGCAACCGCACGCGTAAGCCTGCGCGCTACATCGTGATCATCGCAACCGAGCGCGCGCGTGCGTCGAGGCGATGAAATGCCGAGCGCCATTAAAACTCGAAGCCTGCCGAGCATTGGCGATCGCGAGATCCAAGGCTTGAGCGACGTGCTGATCGACTGCGTGGAGGGTGGTGCGTCTGTCAGCTTCATGCTGCCGATGTCCCGCGCCAAAGCGGCGGCCTATTGGCACAGCACGGCTGCAAGCGTGGTGCGCGGTGAACGCGTGGTGCTCGCCGCTGAAGACGCAACGGGAGCGATCGTCGGCACGGTGCAGCTCATTTGGGCGCAGCCCGAGAATCAGCCGCATCGCGGGGACATCGCGAAGATGCTGGTGCATCGGCGCGTTCGCCGGCAGGGTGTGGGTGCAGCACTGCTCGCAGCCGCCGAGCGTAGTGCTTTGGACGCTGGCAAGACGCTGCTGGTGCTCGATACGGCAAGCGCCGCTGCCGAGCGCCTGTACGCGCGGCAAGGCTGGCAGCTGTGCGGGCAGATTCCGGATTACGCGCGGTTGCCCAATGGGACGCCTTGTGCGACCACGATTCTCTTCAAGTCCCTCCGCGCTCGCCGCTCATCGAGCCCGTAGAGCTCGATCGGCGCCGACCGCCCGAGGTGACGCCGCCTCGATTCCCGGAGTCAAAGCCGTAGATGCGCAGATGGACCTCGCGCGCGGTGGCATTAGCGGTACCGGCCACTAGCGCGCAGTGCGCTTAGCGGCCCTCATAACTGAAGTTGATCGAGTTCACGACCCGCGTCACGCCCGCGACGTCATGAGCGAGCGACTCCGCCAGGGAACGCTCCAGCTCCGTGTCGACCTGACCGCTCAGATACACCACATGATCCAGAGTCTGGACGTGGAGTAAATTGGGAGGCTCCAGCGCCGGATGGCTGCGGAACTGGGCCCGTACGTCGGCCGTGATGTTCGCATCTCCTGGGCAACCGGCGAATCCGCATTTCCGATACACCGTACATGCGGCAAGTGTGCCCGTCAGAATGATGGCGAGGGCCGCCACATAAGCCGGTTTAGGCCGTCTCATAAGATTCCGCTCGCACTCTCACTCGCCAAGTGAACGAATCTATTAGATGCGGGGTCGTGAGCTTTGTTCCGCATGGCGCCGCGCTCGCCTCGCCACGCTTGCCCCCAGCTCTCTCATGTAAGCCTGATCGGCTCTGTGAGCGAGCTTATCCGAAGCGACCCGAAATATAATCCTCGGTGAGCTTTTGACGGGGATTGGTGAAGACGCGATTGGTCTCGCCGACTTCAATGAGCTCGCCCAGATGAAAGTAGGCCGTGCGCTGCGATACACGCGCAGCCTGCTGCATGGAGTGGGTCACGATCACGATCGTGTAGCTCGCGCGCAGCTCGTCGATCAGATCTTCGATCCGGGCCGTGGCCACCGGATCGAGCGCCGAACATGGCTCGTCCATCAGAATCACTTCCGGCTGCACGGCGATGGTGCGCGCAATACACAGGCGCTGCTGCTGCCCGCCCGAGAGGCTTGTGCCGGGCCGGCTCAGGCGATCCTTCACTTCGTTCCAGAGCCCGGCCCGACGCAGGCTCGCGCACACGATATCGTCGAGATCCGCGCTGCCGCGTGCAAGCCCGTGAATGCGCGGTCCATAGGCGACATTTTCGAATATGGACTTCGGAAACGGGTTGGGCTTCTGAAATACCATGCCGACCTGGGCGCGCAACTGCGCGACGTCCTGTTCCTTGCCCAGAATGTCGCGGCCTTCGAGCAGGATCGAGCCTGTCACCCGTGCACCGGCAATGGTGTCGTTCATGCGATTCAGGCAGCGCAGGAACGTGGATTTGCCGCAGCCGGACGGCCCGATCACCGCGAGCACTTGCTGGCGCGCGATATCGATGCTGACGTTGCTGAGCCCGGGCTTGTCGGCATACAAGACGCTGACGTCGCGACACGAGAAGACGGCATCTTCGATCCTCGCGGCGGGAGCCGCGCCCACGGCGCGCCGCGGTTCCGGCGATCCCGGCGCCGGCATGCGCGAGCTCGGCTTCAGATTGAGCCCGCCTTCGGCCGCGCGGCGCTTCTGCTCACTGACGAATGCAGTGTCCTGCACCGGAATGCCGTCCCCCGGAGTACTCATGATCAGCCGAAGCGCCCCGTGACGTAATCGTCGGTGCGTCGATTCTTGGGCGCGGTGAAGATCTGTCCCGTCGGCCCGACTTCCACAAGCTCTCCCAGGTACATGAAGCCGGTCACATTGGACACCCGCGCTGCCTGCTGCAGATTGTGAGTGACGATGATGATGCAGTACTTCTCACGCAGGTTTTGCAAGAGCTCCTCGATGCGCAACGTCGAGATCGGATCCAGTGCGGCCGTGGGCTCATCGAACAGCATGACTTCGGGCTGCACCGCGATCGTGCGCGCGATGCACAGGCGCTGCTGCTGGCC
>PLIX01000006.1 GCA_003140135.1 Gammaproteobacteria bacterium | reverse complement strand
CGCAGGCTAGATGTTTATCAACTAGCGACCTTCCGCCGATCCGGCCAAGTGCGGCGACAGGGTTGGCCCGATGAACCAGGCTGACAGTCGCTCATCGGCCAAAAGCAGTCACACAGCGTGCTGAATTACCTGCCGCAAACCGGACGCTCACGGCATAAATTAGAGTTGGTCGGCGTCTTGAGCGCAGCGCGAGATTTTTCGCAACAAACCGTTTAGCCTAGTCGTCATGACCCGCGTGGTTTTCTGGACAATCTTCCTTGCAGTCTGTGCACTGGTCGCCGTAACCGCGCATCGCTGCGTTAGATCGGTTGTCGGGGCGAACCTTCTGGCCGCTGTTGTAGTTGTAGTGGTTCTGGTTTGTGTCGATACTATTCAACTCGGTTACTTTGACGGCTGGCTCATCATCGCCGGTCCTATTGCCGCGGCAGTTGCAACAGGCGTTGCCGCCTTGGTTGGCGTATTCATGGATCGACGAGACCTCAGCAGCCGAGCGCGAAAACATTAGGCAAGTCCAGTGCTGCAGTTTGATTGCTTAAATCGAAAGCTGCCGTTCGCTACCGGCTGCAAGGGCCAAAAGCCGACGTTTTGCGCATACCGGTTACTGACGCAATGCCGTGTTCGTCCCGTGCTCCACTTTGTGTGGGTCGAGGGGCGCCGCAGTGCGTTCACGTGAACACGCGCTGCCGATGTGCGTCTCGTGCGCTGGCGGCCCGCCGCGCCCCCGGGGGTAGGAACGCGGGACGTTACGCGACAGAATTGGATATTAGGCGACACTTTCGTCGTATAACTACAGTTAGCCGTCATGGACGATTAGCTGATTGATGTCCAACCCTTCCCCCATACCGCCTGAGACGCTTTCTTGGTTCTCACGCCTATCCATCCGCCACAAGTTCTTGGTAATTTTTTGCGCGATCGTTGGCGGCTACCTCCTGATAGTGCAGGTGGAACCGCAATGTCCGTTGACGTGCGCCTATGTTAACGTACTAGGTACCGTCAGCTGCGGACGATCGCAGTGCTTTCTAGTGCGGTACATAGCCACAGGCGATAAGCGGAAAGTTGGCACGTCCGTCGACAAGCCGTTCGGTGTTGACTATACCGGAGGCGCGGCGCTATTCGCGCGCCAAGGTAAATGGACCGGGGCGTATCACTTCGAGTTTGGAGACCGTTGCCCGTCGCCGTCTAACAATCGTTGAAGGGAGCCGTGACCGCGGGGCTTATCGGGCGCTTCTGTGCGACCCCTCAACTTCACCGTTAGGAGCCGCCTCATGTGGGGACGCGTCTTCGCCATACTTGCTGCCCCAGTTTTCTTGGCGCTGTTTTTTGTGGCAACCACTCCGTCGGAAGCGAAAATAAACGCGGGGCTGCTGTGGGCTGCGTACTTGGCGGCCGTATCCTTCTGGCCGCCTGCGCTCCTTACTAACTATCTTGGTCGGTTGTTCCGCATTAACTCAGCGCCCCAATGGGGGGCGCTGATGGGGACTTGTCCGTTCGTTCTGACATCGACGTTTGCAGTTGTTCCGACCCTTATCTTTAGCTCGAGCTACACCTGGCGCACGGGCCTGCGCGACGCGCTTACTGAGGCCGTTGCCGCGGCGGGTGGCTTTCTTCTCTATCGCACACTCCGGGGGCTGGGGCATCAGACATCGGTTGGGGCGGCTCCTACCAATCGCTGGAGCGGTCCGTGACGCTCGGTAGTGTCGCTGCGGACGCGCGAAGAAAGTATGCACCCGCGGCTCTTATTGGACGCCTGCGCGCGGCCGCTCAGCTTGACCGTTAGGCAGCTATGATTATCGCAGTGCCAGCATCGCTGACGGCACGTAGGCGCCCGGTCCTTGTGTGGGTCATCCTGACTGTTTATGCGTTAGGCCTTGTCGTTATTCTAGCGGGACTTTACGGAGTTTTTTCAGGAGCCGTTCGTCTGCATGTACGAGACGCAGAATTCTACGCAGCGTTTGGAACATTAAATTTCGCGGCGGCGGGTGCAAGCATAGTTCTGGCGATCGGCTTTATGGTTCAGCTCTTTCGGATGCGTAAGAGCGCTGCATACTGGGTGACGGCTGCATTCCTGGTAGGACTGCTAAAGCAACTTTGGTACCAGCCGCAGTTGGTGCGTTTGGGTTATAGTCCGGTTGGAGCCGTCGTCGGCGTCGCACTTTCGTTTCTGACCGTTCTTTACGTGTGGCATCTAAAGCGCACCGCAGTGCTCCGATAGCCGCCCAGCAATCATTGGAGGGGTCCGTGAGGCGCGCGCCCTGCGCGCCGTTAGCGGACGTTCGCCACTGGCTCCTATGGGTAAACTAGCGACCTTCCGCCGATCCGGCCAAGTGCGGCGACAGGGTTGGCCCGATGAACGAGGCTGGCAGTCGCTGACCGGGCCATGAGCGGTCAGTGCCGGCACTGAAATTGTCGCCAATTAGCTGCCGTTGGAGTCTCCCAGTAAACTGAACGAATCTCGCCCTTGCGCGGCACCCAAGACGCTACTCGGATTTGGAGGGTGAAGTGAAAGCAGTTCGATTGTACGAATACGGTGGTCCTGAAAACCTGAAATATGAGGACAATGTTCCCGAGCCAGCGTTGAGCGACGATTCTGTGCTCGTGGAAACCTCGGCGACCAGCGTGAATCCCATTGATTGGAAAGTACGATCGGGCGCCCGGCAAAAGGATTTTCCACTAAAGCTACCGGCCATTCTCGGCAGAGACGTGAGCGGGGTGGTCCGGGCGGTAGGGCGCAACATTCGCACCTTCAAGCCGGGTGATCGCGTGTTGGCATTATCCTGGGAGGCCTATGCTGAGCTTGTAGCGGTTGAAGGGTCCATGCTCACCCATCTACCTGATGGGTTGAACCTGGTCGATTCCGCAGCCATACCGCTCATAGCGTTGACGGGTGATCAGCTCGTACGGCAGGCGGCTCGGGCGCAACGTGGCCAGACGCTTCTCGTGACCGGGGCGGTGGGAAGCGTCGGGCGGGCCGCCGTGCACACCGCCAAGAAACTCGGCGTCAACGTGATTGCGGGCGTCCGCGCTCGGCAGCTGTCGGAAGCGCGGACGCTGGGTGTATCCGATACTGTAGCCATTGACGACGATTCCGCGATTGCGGGGCTTGCGATGGTGGACGGCGTTGCCGATACGGTTGGGGGCGAAACGGCCGCGAAACTATTTGGCAGAGTGAAGAATGGTGGAAACTTCGGCTATGCCTCGGTGTTCCCAGACGAGATGTCCAAACTGAATCCGACGGTCACTGTCACCCGGGTGCTCGCGCGTCCCGATGCCTCGAAAGTCCGCGAGTTTGCCGATGACGTCCGAGACGGGAAATTCCTACTGCCAATCAGTCGCCGGATGCCCCTTCGCAATGCGGGCGAGGCGCACGCATTGGCGCAAAGAGGTGGCTTAGGAAAGATCGTACTTGTGTGCCGGTAGGACGGCTCTCCTGGACCTCTGCGAAGCCGCTAAAGAGGGGCAGAGGCCGGGTCCGCTTGACGCTTACCTAAGTCCGGGGGACCGGATCT
>PLIX01000275.1 GCA_003140135.1 Gammaproteobacteria bacterium | reverse complement strand
CGGCGCAGTTAGGAACTTCGGGTTAAAAACAGCTGCAAACCGTTAGACAACTCAGTTCTTCGCGGTAATTTGGATCGAATCCGGGATATCGCCGTCGTTGGCGCCCATATCAGGAACCCCACGGTCAGATCTGCGTGCGGGCTCCCACTGTGTACTTCTCCGCGTCGTCAACTACGGACCGGTCATGCGCATGATAAGTGCTGCGGCCAAATGCGCCCCTGGCTTTAGGGCACCGTGCTCATCCAACGCATTCCAACCGGAATTCGCGATGTAGAAGAATGTCTTTCCCACGAACACGCCATGCGTCGGATCGCCGAGTGTAGTCGTCGTCTGCTCAATGACTCTTTCGGCGACGACGGCGGATGTGGAGGGATCAAGGGCGAACGCAACGACGCGTTCCGGCGAAACGCCATTTTGAGTCGCGACGAGTGAGTCCTCGTGGCAGTAAAGGCCATCGATGCCATTGAGTGCGTATGCGTTCTTCATGGATATCCACTGGGCCACGCCAGTTTGAATATCAAACACAGCCAAGCCTCTGACGTAGTCGGGCACAAACGCGCGCTGACCGTCGGCACAAATGGCCATCGTCTGCGGAGAAATAAAATCCCCGTGATCAATCCGCTTCATTTGGCCATCGTGCCAGCGATAGATTCCGCCTCCCGCGCCATCGGACACGATGGGGTCGCCGTTTGGCGCCAGGACCATATCGCCGAGATTGCCGTGGGCAGGTCCGTCGTGCCGAGACAGCAGGGTGCCCCGATCCAAGTCGTACTCAAGCAGCACCGAACGGCCCCAGTCGGTGGCAGCGACCGACGTGAATCCATCGAGTGCCACTTCTGTAGCCCACAATCGACGCCTGCGGGAATCAATTTTGAGCGCCAGCATCGGCCAGCGATCCGGTGATTCGGCGAAATTCCGAATACTTCCGGTTTCATTGAGTATCACGACCTTGGTTTCCAAAATCGAAGTTAGGAAGAACCGCTTAGAAGTCGGGTCGTAGTCGATATCCTCCGGCAGCAATCCGGGGTCAGCAATCTGGAACGCCCGCGTCGCGCGAGAAATCGGGGTTTGATTGGTCTTCATCTGGTTTGTTACGAGCACCTTTAAGGGCTCAAACAGTGTCGAGTCCAAAAGGTCGTTGGTCTGGCCCATGGCGAGGAAACGCCTGGTTTCGATTAATGCTTGTGCACGATTTCCGAGTTGCAGTTGTGCTCGAGCCACCTCCAACGTGGAAAGCGGTGAACCGTTCAGAAAAGACCTCAGCTGCTGCGCATCCCTGAGGTATGCAGTCCAATTGCGCTCCTTCTTATCACGCACCAGATCCTGTTGGAGCCCTTGGATCGTCTCGACGGCCGAGGAGTGAGCATGCGTGAAGCCAACCGGCGCAAATAAAACAAGCGCGGCGCCGAGTGCCCCATGAAAGAGGATAGAAGAACAACGCTTAAGGCCGGCGTCAGAAGCGGGCATCACGAACCGGCGCATTACGATTCAATGCTCGGGCGGGCAGAGAATTGGGATCGCCTCGCGTTTGTTACGTCGATAGACCTGGAAGTCGGTACGATCGGTAGTAAGCACAGAATGCTTCGGGAATAACTCGCTCATCCGGACTAGGCACAGATCAGCAAGATTCGGCTTATGGTCCGCGTATCGATCGGCCAAGCGCGCAAGCTGAATAAGATGCTCTCGGGAATCAAATGTCAGCGCGACTAATCCTTCATTTATCATCGCCAGAGCCACTGCCGTACTTTCCAGCTGGAATGCCGTTTCGGCGAGAACCGCCTCACAGGTAAGGAGCGGGTCTGTGACTCCGGCCGCGAGTTGCGTTGCCCAGTTATGATGCTTGTCGTTGGCATTCGCGAATGCGACCAGGAATCCCGTGTCAGCAATACCCTTCACGATCGTGAAAAACCCTTGCGCGTCGACAGATCGCGTGCTCCTCGCACGGCACCGGCGAGTCTCATAAACGAAGGTTCCTTGCCGCCGTCGCGTGCCTTCTCGAGCTGCTCGCGGACGATGCGGCCTTTCGGAATTCCGGATTGCTTTGACGCCTGTTCAAGCCAGGACGCAAGCTCCTTCGTAAGTCGGATTGTTACTGTCTTACTCATTTGCCACAAATGTAACACAGGCGCTGTGGCGAGCAAGACCGGCGGCGAGTGTCTATCGGGCGGTACAGCAGAATACGCTATTCGACGTTCTGCACCTGTTCGCGCATCTGCTCGATGATCACCTTCATCTCCACGGCAGCGCGCGTCGTTTCCAAATCCTGCGACTTCGAAGACAGCGTATTGGCTTCGCGATTGAGTTCCTGCATGAGAAAATCAAGCCGCCGTCCGGCAGGCTCTGTGCCTGCCGTCGCACGACGGATCTCATCAATGTGGCCGCAAAGGCGGTCGAGTTCCTCATCCACGTCGAGCCGCTGCAGAAGAATCGCAAGCTCCTGCTCCAGACGCTCGTGATCGACCTGCACGGCGAGTTCCGCGATGCGCTCATCGAGCCTCGTGCGCACCCGCTGCTGCACTTCAGGCAAACGCACACGCACTTGAGCGACCAGGCTCGCAAGGCTCGCACAGCGCTGGACGATCAATTCACGCAGCCGCTCACCCTCGCGGGTACGGGCGGCGACGAGCTGCGCGAGCGTCTCGCCTACCAAGGCCTTGGCGACGCCCTGCAGCTCCTCGCCGGCGCTGCTGTTGTCGCGTATGACCCCCGGCCAGCGCAGCACGTCGAGGAGGTTCACGGTGTGCGCGGCGGGAAATGCGCCCGCAAGCTCGCGCACGCGCGCGAGCAGGCGCTCGAGCGCCTCGGCATCGAGCTCGAGCGCATTCTGCGCGCCCTGCGCCGAGCGCAGGCTGATCGTGCAATCGACCTTCCCGCGCTTGAGTTCGCGCATCAGGCACTGCCGCAGCTCAGGCTCCGCTGCGCGCAACTCATCGGGCAACCGAAAACCGCTTTCGAGGAAGCGATGGTTCACGCTGCGCAACTCGCAGACCAGCGTTCCCCAGGGTCCTGCGGCTTCGCACCGCGCAAATCCGGTCATGCTCGTGATCATGTCTGGGATCTTGGCGCGCGCGCTGCGGGCGCTGTTCTACGGCTTACGCTCATGTGCCGGGGGATATAGACTCAGCATCCAGTCTAACAGATGCAAAGGCGGCTTCTTGAAGGTCGAGTACGCCGATATTAGCCTTCTCGGGGCACGCGAAGAGAACCAGGACAGGGTAACGGCGGCGGTGGCTGAACACGCCGCGCTCCTGCTGGTGGTCGATGGCATGGGCGGGCACGCGGACGGCGCCCGCGCTGCGGAAGTGACGCAGCGCGTCCTGCTGGAGAGCTTCTGGCACACCCCGCAACCGCTCTTCGACCCGCTCGGTTTTCTGCACATGACGCTCGGCCGGGCGCACGAGGAAGTGGTCAGGATCGGCACGCATTTGCCCCTCGAGCAACGCCCGCGTGCGACCTGCGCCGTTTGTCTTGTGCAGCAGCGTTCGGCATGGTGGGCGCATGTCGGCGATAGTCGCGTCTACCATATGCGCCACGGAGCGCTCATCGCGCGCACGCGCGATCACAGTCACGTCGAACTCTTATTGCGTGAGGGGCTCATCACGGTTGAACAAGTGCAGATGCATCCGATGCGCAATTTCGTCGAGTCCTGCCTTGGCGGGGATCCAATTCTGCCGGAGATGTCGATTACCGAACGCCAGGAGATCGAATCCGGCGACGTGTTTCTTGCATGCACGGATGGACTGTGGGGTGCACTGCGCGACACCGAGATGGCGGATCGCCTTGAGGCCCCGGGCGCAGGATTGCGCGAGGCACTCCTCGCATTGGGCGAGCTGTCGATTGCGCGCGGCGGTGCGGGCAGCGACAACACTTCCGCCGCTGCCCTGCGCTGGCTCGGCGATTGAACGTTAAGGAGCTTGCGACTTCATGAGCATGCGGCTCAATGGACGTGCTGCCGATCAGCTGCGGCCCGTGCAGCTGACGCGCCGCTTCGGTAAGCATGCGGAAGGCTCCGTGCTCATCGAATGCGGCGACACTCACGTGCTGTGTACCGCGAGCGTAGAGGATGGCGTGCCGCACTTCCTGCGCGGCAAGGGTCAAGGCTGGGTGACAGCCGAGTACGGCATGTTGCCGCGCGCCACTCACTCGAGAAGTCCGCGCGAGGCGGCGCGCGGCAAGCAGAGCGGACGAACTCAGGAGATTCAGCGCCTCATCGGGCGCGCGCTGCGTGCGGTCGTGGATTTGAAGGCCCTCGGTGAGCGAACCATCACCCTCGACTGCGACGTCCTGCAGGCGGATGGTGGAACGCGCACGGCGGCGATCACCGGCGCCTACGTGGCGCTTGCGCAGGCGTGCGAGCGCCTGGTGCGCCGGCGCGCCATTGCCGCCAGTCCCTTGCACGGCCAGGTTGCTGCCATATCGGTCGGCATCGTCGGAGGCTTGTGCGCGCTCGACCTCGACTATGCGGAGGACTCTCAGGCTGAGACCGACATGAACGTCGTCATGAACAACGGCGGTGCCTTCATCGAAGTCCAGGGCACCGCCGAGGGCCACGCATTCCGGCGCCACGAGCTCGATGCGCTGCTGGATCTTGCAGCCGGTGGCATCGGACAATTGTTTGCGCTGCAGGCGCAGAGCCTGGATGCGGCACCGCCGTGAAGGTTCGGCGGGTGATCCTGGCAAGCTCCAATGCGGGCAAGCTCGCGGAGCTCACGGCCCTCTTGACGCCGCTCGGCTTTGAGTTGACCCCGCAGCAGCAGCTTGGCATCGAGTCGCCGCCGGAGACCGGGGAGACTTTTCTCGAGAACGCGCTGCTCAAGGCGCGCCATGCCGCGGGACAGCGCGGTCTGGCCGCGATTGCTGATGACTCCGGGATCGAGGTCGACGCGCTCGGCAAGGCCCCTGGAGTGTGCTCCGCGCGCTTTGCACGGGAAGGTGCCGCGGAAGAGGAGAACCTTAGGAAGCTCCTTACCCAGATGCGCGACGTGCCCGCCGCTCGCCGCGGCGCACGCTACCGCTGCGCCATCGCGTTCGTGCGCAGTGCGGCAGATCAAGATCCCATCATTGCTCAAGGAGCATGGGAGGGAAGCATTGCGCAAGTCCCGCGCGGCGCGGGGGGTTTCGGCTATGACCCGATTTTTGTGCCCGCAGGAGAGGAGCGCACCGCCGCCGAA
Organism: Gammaproteobacteria bacterium; assembly: GCA_003140135.1. Classification (GTDB taxonomy): domain Bacteria; phylum Pseudomonadota; class Gammaproteobacteria; order Steroidobacterales; family Steroidobacteraceae; genus PALSA-1196. The sequence goes on along the minus strand of PLIX01000275.1, from coordinate 2,731 downwards.
CTTGCACCCAGCGAAAAAAATGCCGTCAGCCACCGCGCGCGCGCGCTGCACGCGCTGATTGCACAGTTACGCGCCGCGTAGCTCAAGCGCACGCCAGCATGATCTTGCCGCCGCTCTCGCTCTACGTGCACTTCCCGTGGTGCGTAGCCAAGTGTCCTTACTGCGACTTTAATTCTCACGCGTTGCGCGACGCGCTTCCTGAATCCCAGTACCTCGAAGCTCTGGAGCGCGATCTCGCATTTCAGGGCGCGCAAGTCGGCGCGCGCCGCATCCTGAGCGTGTTCCTGGGCGGCGGTACGCCGAGCCTTTTCTCCGCGGATGCCATCGCCCGCGTGCTGGCCGCCGCACGCCGACATTTGAGCATCGCGGCGGATGCGGAAGTCACTCTCGAGGCGAACCCGGGCACTGTCGAACGCGGACGGTTCGCTGAATATCGGGCCGCTGGCGTTAACCGCGTATCCTTGGGTGGACAGAGCTTCGATGCGCGGCAATTGCAGGCTCTCGGCCGCATCCACTCGCCTCTCGAGACTCAGCGTGCGGCGGCGGAGCTGCATGCCGCAGGTCTTGCCAACTTCAATATCGATCTTATGTACGCGCTGCCAGGCCAGGATGCGGCCGCGGCGTTGAGTGACATTGAGCAGGCACTCGCGCTTGCGCCTGCACACTTGTCTCACTATCAACTCACCATCGAGGCGGGTACGGCTTTGGCGGCCAATCCTCCGGCGTTGCCAAGCGATGACGGCGCGGCGCAGATCCTCGAGGCATGCCAGCGCCGGCTTTGCGGGGCGCACTTCGTGCGCTATGAGGTTTCCGCCTACGCCCGCGCAGGCTTTGAATGCCAGCACAATCTCAATTATTGGAGATTTGGCGATTACCTTGGCGTGGGCGCGGGCGCGCACGGCAAGATCTCGCTCGGGATGGACGCAGGAATCGTGCGCACTGTGCAGTGGCGCGAGCCACGACGCTACATGAGTGCCGCGCCGGTAGTCCAAACGCGCTCCAGAATCGCCACGCGCGATTTGCCCTTCGAGTTCATGCTCAATGCATTGCGCCTTGTTGAGGGCTTTGAGATGGAGTCCTTCGAAGCGCGCACCGGGCTGCCCTGGCACACTGTGGCGGATACGGTCGGCCGCCTCGTGCGCCGCGGTCTCGTCGAGGCCAATGGCGAGCGCTACCGGGCGACGGCGCATGGCTTGAGTTTCCTGAACGATGCACTGCTCGCATTCCTGCCGGAAAGAGCGACAACGACCGAGCTTTCGGCAATGTCAACCGCCTCGTAAGGCAGGCCGGGAGGTTCAACGGCGGTCTTTATGCACAGCCCGGGCGCGCGCCTCCCACAAATGAGCGCATTACGTGCTAAACCAACCAAGTCGCTGAATGAGATACGCGTAACTCATTGAAAATGCTGGGTAGAATGTATTGGTCAATAATTAGCCAATGTAATAAATATGCAATTTTGCCCGGAATTCACACCTTGAAAAACGCAAAAGTCCACAGACTTATCCACAGCTTCTGTGGATAAAGGAACCTAGGAGATGCGCTGCCCGCTCACTGAGCCCAAGGCGATTGATATGTGTGCATCGCGGCGCTTGAGAAGCGCCCGATGTGCCGCTAGACTTGCGCCCCCTTTTGCGTCCCCCGCCGTTGTGAGCAGCCTATGAAACCCGCGATTCATCCGGAATATAAGGACATGGCGGTGACCTGCACCTGCGGAAACGCTTTCACGACGCGCTCGACGCTCGGTCAGAATTTGCAAGTCGAAGTCTGCTCCAACTGTCATCCGTTCTACACCGGTAAGCAGAAGATCGTCGATACCGCTGGCCGCGTAGACAAGTTCCGCAAGAAATACGCGCCCGCCGCGGCGCGCTGAGCAAACGGCGCGCTAGCGCGTAGCGGCCGGAAGGTCATTTGAATGGCCTTCTTGTTCGTGCGCGCGTGCCTTGATTTCGTTCTGCGGACCCTGTATCCCTGATCGTTACTTGCCTTTGAGCTCGTGATCCAGCGCGAGCCTTCATCAGGATGCAGAAGCAGTCATGACCGCGGCGAAATTCGAGCTTCGCGACGAGGAGTCCGGCAAAAAATCCGAACTTCCAGTGCTCTCCGGCACCATCGGTCCGGCCGTCGTCGATATCTCCGCGATTCAGCGCGATCTGGGCGTCTTTACCTACGATCCAGGATTCGGCGCCACGGCCTGCACCGATAGCCGCATCACCTACGTTGACGGCGAGGCCGGCGTGCTCCTCTATCGCGGCTACCCGATCGAGCAGCTGTGCGAGCACTCGAGCTACCTCGAGGTGGCGTACCTGCTGATCAACGGCGTGCTGCCAACCGAGCGAGAGCTGGCCGAGTGGACGCACGAGATCACGATCCATACGTTCGTGCACGAGAACGTCAAGGAGTTCATGCAGGGCTTCCGCTACGACGCCAACCCGATGGGCATGCTCGTCGCCTCGGTCGGCGCGCTCTCGACCTTCTACCCGGACGCCAACAAGATCCGCGAGGAGCGCGTTCGCGCGATCCAGATCATCCGCCTGCTCGCGAAGATGCCCACGCTGGCGGCATTCGCCTTCCGCCACAACATGGGACAGCCCTACGTCTACCCCGACAACGACCTCAACTACGCGGGCAACTTCCTCGGGATGATGTACAAGATGACCGAGCTCAAATACGAGCCCGATCCCCGCCTGGAGCGGGCGCTCGACGTGCTGTTCATCCTGCACGCCGACCACGA
>PLIX01000223.1 GCA_003140135.1 Gammaproteobacteria bacterium | reverse complement strand
AAGCCGTTCTCGCCGCGCGAGCTGCTCGCGCGCATTCACGCCGTGCTCCGGCGCTCGGCGCCCAATGCCAGCGAAGAGCGCATCGAGATCGAGGGCCTCGCGCTCGACCAGGCGAGCCATCGGGTGTTGATAGGCGATGAGACCGTCGGTCTCGGGCCCACGGAATATCGCATGCTCGAGTTCTTCATGACGCACCCGGAGCGGGTCTATAGCCGCGACCAACTTCTGGATCGGATCTGGGGCGGCAATGTCTATGTCGAGGAGCGCACAATCGATGTGCATATCCGGCGGCTGCGCAAGGCGCTGGAGGATTTCGGGTACGATCGGTTTATTCAGACCGTGCGCGGGTCGGGCTATCGGTTCTCGGCGCGCTGAAGCGTAGGTAGGTATGGCGCTGGCAACGCATGCGTGGTGGTTGGCAATCTTGCGCCTGCTGGGCACGGTTGTTACCGGAGTCGTTCTCGGCTGGCTCTTCGGCCACGTGTGGGCGGGGCTTGCCGCAGTACTCGCGCTGCACCTGCTGTGGCAGCTGGCGACGTTGTTCAGACTCGACTGGTGGGTGCGCCACAGAAGCTATGCCGCGCCCCCCAATCTGGGCGGCTCCTGGGGCGAGATCGTTGCGCAGGTCATGCGCCTGCATCGCCGCAAGCGCTTCCACAAGCAACGCTACATCCAGCTCGTGCGCCAGATCCAGCGCTCCACTGCAGCGCTGCCGGATGGGGTGGTCATCCTCAACGCGCAGCGCGAGATCGTCTGGTTCAATCGCACCGCCTCGACGCTTCTCGGTCTGCGCGGCCATGACGACTTTGGACTGCGCATCGATAACCTGCTGCGGCAGCCTGAATTTGGCCGCTATCTGCAGGAGGCACAGTATGACGTGCCGCTCGTCATCCGTGCGAAGGTGGCACCGGAGACGCATCTGTCTTTGCAGGTCGTGCCCTACGGCGAGGGACAGCAGCTGCTGCTCGTCCGCGATGTTTCGCGCCAGGTCAGGCTCGAGGCGATGCGCAAGGACTTCGTCGCCAACGCATCGCACGAGCTGCGCTCGCCGCTCACCGTCGTGTCGGGGTACCTTGAGACGCTGGGGCAGGATCCGGCGCTCGATCCGGAGCTGCGGGCGCCGGTCGGCGAAATGCGCCGTCAGACCGAGCGCATGACGAGCATCATCCGCGACCTGCTCGCGCTGTCGCGCCTCGAGGAGTCCGACGCCGTGGTCGAGGAGCAGCCGATCGATGTGTCGGCGCTCATGGCGATGTTGCGCAAGGATGTGCTCGCGCGCGCCGAGCACCCGCGCGATATCAATATCCGCATCGATTCTCCGGCGCAGCTCCGCGGCAGCGAATCTGAGGTGCATTCCGCGTTCTCCAACCTCGTCGACAACGCGGCGAAATACACCCCCCCGCAAGGATCAATTGAGATGCGCTGGTGGACGGACGATGGGGGCGCGCATTTTTCGGTGACCGATACTGGCATCGGCATTCAGGCGGAGCACATTCCGCGTCTGACCGAGCGCTTCTATCGCGCCGACCCCGGGCGCTCGCGCGCCACCGGCGGCTCCGGGCTCGGCCTTGCGATCGTGAAGCACGTCCTGCAGCGCCACGCGGCGCTTCTGGAAATTCGCAGTGCCGTCGGCAGCGGCAGCACCTTCACCTGCCACTTTCCTGCGCACCGCGTGGTCACTGAGCACGAGGAGCTGCGAGAAGTAGTTTAAGTATCTGTCATAAGCTATTTAAAAGTAAGAAAAAATTCGCCTCGCTGTCATGAAACCGACACGCCGGTGCGTGAGCCTTGCGCCAGGGCGTGGGGCTCGAGGAGGCGAAGATGGCGAGCTTCAATCGGTCCAGACCCGCACGCGTGCGGACCTTGTTTCTCTCGGATATCCATCTGGGATTCAAGCGCTCGCGCGCTGCGGAGCTGGCAGATTTTCTGCTGACGATCGACGCCGACACCATCGTGCTGGTGGGTGACATCATCGATGCTTTGAGCTTGAGCCAGAGGTTCTTCTGGTCTGCGCAGCACTCGCGGGTGGTGCAGATCTTATTAGCCAAACGCCGTGCCGGCGCGCGTCTGCTCTACATTCCCGGCAATCACGATGCCGCGCTCGCCCCATTTGCCGCCTTGCTGCAGGGGCAGCTAGAAGTGCAGCGCGAGTGGGTGCACTGCACGGTTCGCGGCGAGCGCTTTCTCGTCCTGCATGGCGACCAGTTTGACGGCGCCACTCGAATGGCCGGCTGGCTGCACAGGGTGGGTGAGGCGGTCTATGACCTGACCATCGTGCTCAACGATTACCTGAACGATCTGCGTCGCATGTCGAGCAAGTCCTATTGGCCGCTCGCGGCGCGCCTGAAACTTGCGGTGCAAACGAGCGTCCGCTACATCGAGCAGTTCGAGGATACGGCGCTCGCGCACGCCGCCGCGCGCGGGTTTGACGGGATCATCTGCGGGCACATCCATAGGCCGAACCTACGTCGCGTCGGCGATTTGGTCTACTGCAATACAGGGGACTGGGTGGAGTCGTGCTCGGCGCTCATCGAGGAGGCCGATGGCGAGCTGCGCCTGTGGCGCTTGGGCAATGCCGCGGGCATGAGCCTACAGCTTGAGCCGCCGCTCCTGGCGGACGCCGCCTGATTAAGGCGCGCCATCGTCATCAAATAGTGGCTCTGTTGAGGCGTTTCGCTATGATCGCGTCTAGGCGAATGACGCGGATGATGCGCAACCCATGGAAACGGCCGACCTAACTCACCATATTTCACGCCGCTTCAACGAGGACCTCGAGCGCGTGCGCAGCAAGGTTCTGGCCATGGGCGGCTTCGTCGAGCAGCAGCTGCAGAAAGCGATTACGGCGCTCGTCGAGGGCGACAGCACACTGGGCGAAGCCGTTGCCATGGACGACTACCAGGTGAATAACATGGAAGTCTCGATTGACGAGGAGTGCAGCCGCATCCTCGCCACGCGCGCGCCTGCCGCGGGTGATCTGCGCGTCATCGTCGCGATTATCAAGACGATCACGGATCTGGAGCGCATCGGTGATGAGGGCGAGAAGGTCGGGTACATCGCCTCGCGGCTGGCCACCATGGAGCGCCCGGCGGACAAGTACCGCGAGATCAAGCACCTCGGCCGCGTGGTGTCGGACATGGTGCACGACTCCCTGGATGCCTTTGCACGCATGGACGTCGAGGCTGCCCTGCGGGTCGCGCGGCAGGACCGTCTCGTCGACGAGGAGTACGAGTCGATCCAGCGCCAATGCATCACCTTCATGATGGAAGATCCACGCACCATTCGACGCGCGCTCGATGTGATGTGGGTCGTCCGTGCCCTCGAGCGCATCGGCGACCATGCGAAAAACATCGGCGAGTACGTAATCTACATGGTGTACGGCAAGGACATCCGCCACACCTCGTTGGACGACGTCGAGCGGGAGCTGCGCGAATCCTTTGGCGGCCCACCCCCCTCGGCTCCCACCGCTTTCTAAGGTGAGCCGCCGTCGCATGGTCAATTTTGGCGGCGCCGCCGCGTGCGCTGCGATGCTCGCCTATGCGCTGTACGCGCAATATGGCCTGGGACTTGAGCCGTGCCCGCTATGCATCTTCCAGCGCATCGGCTTGATCGCGCTGGGCGCAGTTTTTCTGGCGGCGGCGCTGCAGCACCCGCGTGGCGCCGGCCGGTATGTGTATGCGGCGCTGGTGGCGCTTGCGGGGCTCGCCACCGCCGCTCTTGCGACCCGCCACCTCTACATTCAAAGTCAGCCGCCCGGCTCCTCCATACCTTCGTGCGGCGCACCCTTGGACGTAATGCTGCGCTATTCGCCGCTCACTGAAGTGGTGCGCAAAGTGCTGACTGGCGGTGGCGAATGCAGCCAGGTCAACTGGAGTTTCGCGGGTCTGGCGATGCCGGCGTGGGTGCTTGTCGCTGCGCTCGTACTCGGCTTTGCCGGGGTACGCGCGAACCTACGTCAGTAACCTCTGCAGAATGCCGACGTACATGCGATGCAATGCGTCGATCTCTTCGATGCGCACGCACTCGTTGACCTTGTGAATGGTGGCATTGACGACGCCGAGCTCAACCACCTCGGCCCCGTGCGGGGCGATAAATCGTCCGTCCGAGGTGCCGCCGCCCGTCGTCAGCTGCGGGTTGATTCCAACAACCGCCGTAACGGCGGCGCTGACCGCCGCGCTCAATATTCCAGGCGGGGTGAAGAAGGGCTCACCGGACACGAACCACTCGAGGGTGTGCTTCACCTGATGCCTGTCGAGGATGCTCTGCACGGTCTGTTTGAGTCCATCCAGAGTCTGCACCGGGCAATAGCGCAGGTTGATACGCGCTTTGAGCTCGCCGGGGATGACATTCGGCGCGCCGGTGCCGGCATTGAGATTTGAGACCTGAAAACTCGTCGGCTGGAAGTGCTCATTACCTTCATCCCACACGCGCGTGGCGAGCTCCGCGAGGGCAGGTGCCAAGCGATGGATGGGATTGTCCGCAAGCTGCGGATAGGCCACATGACCCTGCACGCCATGCACCGTCAGCCGCGCGCTCAATGAGCCGCGCCGCCCGATCTTGATCGTATCGCCGAGGCTGATCTCGCTCGAGGGCTCACCGACGACGCACCAGTCGATGCGCGCACCGCGCGCGGCGAGCGTCTCCATCACGCGCTTGGTGCCGTCCACCGACGCGCCCTCCTCATCGCTCGTGATGAGAAAGGCAAGGGTGCCGCGATGCGCACGCTGCCCGCGCAGAAACTCTTCGGCGGCGGTGGTCATGGCGGCGAGCCCGCTCTTCATATCGGCGGCGCCGCGGCCGTAGAGAATCCCGTCACGGATGGCGGGCACGAAGGGGTTCGAGTGCCATTCTTCGAGCGGTCCGGCGGGAACGACGTCAGTGTGGCCGGCGAAGCACAAGACAGGCGCGCTCGTGCCGTGCGTCGCCCAAAAATTATCCACGCTGCCGAAGCGCAGGCGCTCGATCTGAAAGCCCAAGGCGGCAAGCCGTTCAATCAAGACCTCCTGACAGCCTGCGTCGGCAGGCGTGACGGAAGGCCGCGCCATCAGGTTCTGAGTGAGCTCGAGAGTTTTCGACATGGCGCCGTGATTTGCATCGGGGAAAGAAATCGCTGGCGGTTATACGGCGCGGGGTCGCGTGCCGCAAGTCAAAAGAAGGAGAAGCCGCGGCGCTGCCAGCCGAGAAGCGCGCGCGCTAGCGTGCACAGATGCGTTGGCGCGCAGAATTCAACTAAAGCGGGGCCGCCGCAATCGTGGCGCGCACAGGGCGCTCAGGCGAAATAGTCGGCCGGGAGGGTCGCATCAACCGGCGCGCGCCCCCCGTTCATGGCATCGAATAGCGGCGTCAGCACGATGGCCAGCAGCAGATTCAAGATGACGGTGTAGAAGGCACTGTAGCCTGGAAATGTATAGCCGCCGATCGAGAGCGGGTAGGCAGGCGTGAGATTCGCGGCAATGGCCATCGCCGTGCCTGCAAAGGTGCCTACGGCCCAGCCCACGAGCAGCGCCCAGGCGTTGAACCAGCGCGTATAGACACCCAGCATGACGGCCGGCAGCGTCTGGATGATCCAGATGCCGCCCAGGAGCTGCAGCTGAATGGCGTATTTGGTGGGCACGAACAATATGAAGACCAGCGCGCCCAACTTGACGATGAGCGACACCCACTTGGCCATCTGCGCTTCTTGTTTGTCGGTGGGATTCTTGTTGATGAACTCGCGGTGAATATTGCGCGTGTACAGGTTGGCTGCAGCGATCGACATGATGGCCGCCGGCACCAGCGCGCCGATGCCGATCGCGGCAAAGGCGATACCGACAAACCAGGACGGGAAGCTGTGCAGGAAGAGCGCAGGCACCGCAAAGTTGGTGTGGAATTGCTTGAACCCGGCCGCATATTCGGGAAGCTTGTCGACTCCGGCGGCGATGGCGAAGAAGCCAAAAAGCGCAAGCAGGCCGAGCATGAGGGAGTAGCCCGGCAGGATCGCGGCGTTGCGGCGGATGGCGCGGCCGCTGCTCGCGCTCAGGATGGCCGTCATCGAGTGAGGATAAAGGAGCAGCGCCAGCGCTGAGCCCAGCGCCAGCGTCGCATAGGCACTGTACGCTCCGGTGGTATGAGCTCCCGGCACCGCCAGCAGTAGCTTCTGCGCGGGCACGGCGGAGAAGATCTTGCCAAAGCCGCCGAGCTCGATCGGAATCACGATGATGGCGACGAAGGCGGTGAAGTAGATGAGGACGTCCTTGACGATCGCGATCGACGCCGGCGCGCGCAGGCCGCTCGAATAGGTAAAGGCCGCCAGCACGATGAAGGCAATGATCAGCGGCAGATCTGCCGCCACTCCCGTCCCGGAGATGCCGAGCGCGCCGATCACGACCTGGATGCCGACCAGCTGCAGCGCGATGTACGGCATGGTGGCGACGATGCCCGTAATGCTGACGGCGAGGGCGAGCCAGCGGTTGTCGAAGCGACCGCGCACGAAATCGCCCGCGGTGATGTAGCCGTGCTTGTGGCAAACATACCAGACGCGAGAAAACACCAGGAACAGCATGGGATAGACGACGATCGTGTACGGCACCGCGAAGAACGCGACGGCGCCGGCGCCAAAGGCGAGCGCGGGAACTGCGATGAAGGTATAGGCGGTATAAAGATCGCCGCCCAGCAAAAACCACGTGATCAGCGTGCCAAAGCGTCTGCCGCCGAGCCCCCATTCGTGCAGCAAGTCAAGATCGCCCCTGCGCCAACGCGCAGCGGCAAATCCCAGCCACGAGATGAAACCAAATAACAGCACGAAAATGCTGAGCGCAATCCAGTTTACATCCTGCACGACGTTCCCCCCGGGTTTCCTCTGGTTTTGTTGCTCTCGGCCCTGCCCCGCCGGATCGCGCTACTCGCGGGTCGCCAGATATACGACCACCGTGATGACTGCACTGATGATCACCCACAGCATCTGGTACCAATAGAAATACGGGATGCCGATCCAGGAGGGTTCCGCCTTGTTATAAAAAGGTGGCCAGAGCACGGCGACGAATTCGACGATAAAGAGCAGGTACCAAGCGCTCCAGCCGCTGCGCCGCTGAGTATTATTCATTGTGAGCCCCCCGTTGAGCTTGCGCCGCGTCGTCCGGCTGACCCGCAGCATCGTCAATTTATACCGACGCCTTGGGCCTTACCAGCGGGGCGTTATTTTAACTCGGCCGGTAGGGCGAGCCGGATTTTCGCCCGCTCGTTGCGGCGGGGCCCCGCTACGCCTGAGTGCGATGGGGATCGAAAGAGGTGGATGCCGCCGCGGCGGCCGCGCAGGGCGCGGCATTGAACCGCAGGCGGCATCAGCCGCACGCGGTGCGTGAGCATCGCAGTGCTCTCATGGCCTTGTGAAAAGCGCCATGAGAGCACTGGGTGCTCAAATCCTAGAACCTCCAGCGCAGACCGATCGTCGGGTCGACGGTCGAAGTGTTGAGGTCGTAGCCGTTCGCGAGCCCATTCTTCACCTGGGTCCACATGATGCCGGCATATGCGTCGAAACGCTTCGTGAAACGATAGTCAGCAGAGAACGAGACCGCATTCTCCGTGCCGCTGCAGGTACCGGATACGGTGCTGGAGCAGCCGGCGTCGGCACCGGCGCCGTACGCATTCTGCGAGTAGCCGTAATAAGCCGCGGTCAGATCGAAACTCGAATTAACGGCAAACTTCACACCCGCCCAGAAGACTTGCAGGATCTTGGCGTTGGGGAACGCCGTATTGCTGACGAAGGCGAGCTTGTAGCCGCCGATATCATCGAAGCCAGCTGCGAGCGGATCGGTGGGATTCACATATTTGATGTGCTCGTAGCCGGCAAAGAACTTCGGGGCGCCGAGACTGTAGTTCGCCATGACGCCGAACGTCGTGTTGTCCGAGATGGTCGCGGCGAGAGACTTATCCGGCGCGAAGCCCGCAGGCAGCACGGCCATGTCCGCGGCGCTGATTGCGGATGCCGAAACCGCATCGTTGACGTGGGCGTAATAGCCATCGATCGATGCGCCTGCGAACTCGTAGCCCACCTGCGCCTGTTCGGCGGTGTTCGCGCTGCCGCTGGCACCGTTGAATTTGTACAGCGCGCCCAGATGGAACCCTGAGAAGTTCGCAATGTATTTCAACGACGAATCAAGACGGCGGTCCTGCGTGTCGCCGCCACCGGCGGTGGTTCCCGACAGACCGATCAGCGAGAAGGCTTGCGACGCACCCTGCGCGTCGTACTTCGCGATCCCGTCCGCCAGCAAGGTGTTCTGGCGGCCAAACGTGAACGAACCGTAGGTCGGCGAGGCAATGCCGACAATGGACTGCTCGAACAGCTGTCCGGCGATACTCGAATCCAGGTTCGTGGTCTGTGTCGTGCAAGGGGTAGTGGCGGGAACTCCCACGCAGCTTGCCGACCGGCCGTTATTCTGAGTCAGGGACTTCAGCGCGTCGCTGATCTCGCCGGACTGCGGGTTGAAGAATGTCTCGAGCTTGAACACGCCCGACCAGTCGCCGACCAGTGGCTCGNNGGTCGCTATTCTTCTGGACGATGTCGGCGCTGCCCGCCGGAAAGTAATCACTGAACGGCGCGCCGTGCGACTCGTACTGCAGGCCGATATCAACGATGCCGTAGAGCGTGATGCCTTTCATCGTGAGGCTGTCGTCGGCAGGTGCAGCGACCTGGGCCTGTGAGACGCCCGCAAAGGCCAATAAAGTCCCGGCCACAAAACCGCCCCTAAGAAGCGCGCGGCCGCGAGCGCTGCCGGACGCAGATGCCTTCGTGTTCATGTCATTCACAGAATTGCCTCCGTGGATCAATCGATTGTTGGATTTAACACACAAATTGTTACACATTGATTACCGCGATTAAATAATGTCTGTTGCGTTATTGCCACACATGTTCTTAGCAACAAACTCTCCCGGCAGCACCGGCAGGTGCTTCGACTCGCCGTGCCTCCCCGGAAATTCGCGCCGCGCGTGAAGCTCGTATTCCCTGCGTGGGTAATAGCAGCTGTATGTGACACTTTTATGCCAGGTCCAGTAGATTTACGTGGTGCGCCGCACCAGCTCTGGCCCATGTCACACGACTGTAATCATTGAAAGTGACACTGGCCGCCGCACCCGAAAAAGGTCCTGGAAACCTAGGCTTCATAGCGAAGGAACCCGAGCATGCGACGTTCCAGAATGAGCCGAGTCCTCGCCCTAGTCGCAGGGGCAGCCCTGCTCAGTGCCTGTGCGCCCCAAACGCTGGATATTTCCGGCGCCGGTGCCACCTTTCCCTATCCCGTCTATTCCAAATGGGCGAGCGCCTATAAGACGCAAACCGGAATCGGGCTCAACTATCAATCGATCGGCTCGGGCGGCGGCATCAAACAGATCAAGGCAAAGACCGTAACTTTCGGCGCGTCGGACATGCCGCTGAAACCGCAGGATTTGCAGGAGGCCGGCCTCGTGCAGTTCCCGATGATCATCGGCGGCGTCGTGCCCGTGGTGAACATCAAGGGCGTGAGCGCCGGAGCGTTGACGCTCGACGGGGCCACGCTCGCTGCGATCTACCTGGGTGACATCAAGAAGTGGAATGACGAGCGCGTGCAGAAGCTCAACCCGAAAGTTGCGCTACCTGACAGCGCCATTGCGCCGGTGTATCGCTCCGATGGTTCGGGGACCAATTTTCTGTTCACCGACTATCTGTCGAAAGAGAGTCCCCGGTTCAAGGACACGATCGGCGCCAACTCCTCCGTGCAGTGGCCCACCGGAATCGGAGCCAAAGGCAATGAGGGCGTTGCCAACATGACGACGCAAACCGACGGCGCCGTCGGCTACGTCGAATACGCCTATGCGAAGCAAAACAACATGGCATACGCTTTGATGGTGAATAAAGCCGGCGCCGCCGTTGCGCCGAGCGCAGATTCCTTCCAAGCCGCAGCGGCGAGTGCCGATTGGGGCCACGCCGTGGGTTACTATCTCATTCTGACGGATCAGGATGGGACGAACAGCTGGCCGATAACCGGCGCGAGCTTCATCCTGGTCTACGCCGACCCGCCGAATGCTGTGGCGACGGCCGAAGCACTGAAATTCTTTGCCTGGGCGTATAAAAATGGCGGACCGATGGCCGCGGAGCTCTCCTATGTTCCCTTGCCGGCANNCGGTGTGGAAGGGCGAGTAGCCGCGGCGAGAACTTCTCGGCAGGCGCAAATTGGCCCGCCTTTCAGCGGCCGGACCGCTGCGTGAGTTGGATCATTTAGCGTGGCCGTTGTCACTGCGAAGCGTGCGGCAAGACAGCGCAGCGGCGAACGCTACTTTCGCGCGGCGACGCTGGTCGCGGCCCTGCTCGTGCTCGGCCTGCTCGGCGGCGTCGCGCTATCGCTGCTGCACGGCGCATGGCCGGCGCTGGCGCATTTCAAGTTCGCCTTCCTGACGCGCGAGATCTGGAATCCGGTCACCGCGCAGTTCGGCGCGCTGGCGCCGATTTACGGGACTTTGATGACGTCGCTGATTGCGATGCTGGTGGCAGTTCCGATCGGCTGTGGCGTCGCGATATTTCTCACCGAGCTGTGCCCGCGCGGACTGCGCCGACCGGTCGGCGTCGCCATCGAACTCTTGGCGGCCGTGCCCAGCATCATTTTTGGGATCTGGGGGCTCTTTGTGCTTGCTCCCTTGCTGCAACGACACGTGCAGCCCTGGCTCATCGCGCACCTTGGCCCGGTGCCCGGAATCGGCCGGCTCTTTCAAGGGCCGCCATTCGGCATCGGCGTACTCAGCGCGGGCCTGGTGCTCGCGATCATGGTGCTGCCTTTTATTGCGGCCGTCATGCGCGATGTATTCGATACGGTGCCCGACGTGCTCAAAGAATCGGGCTATGCGCTCGGCGCCACCACCTGGGAAGTAATCTGGAACGTGGTGGTACCCTACTCGCGGATCGGCATCGTGGGCGGCATCATGCTCGGTCTCGGGCGCGCGCTCGGAGAAACCATGGCCGTCACCTTCGTCATCGGCAATGCCCATCGCGTCAGCGCCTCGCTCCTGGCACCCGGAACCACGATTTCCGCGTCGATCGCGAATGAGTTCACCGAGGCCGTCGGCGATTTGTACACCTCCTCGCTGGTTGCGCTCGGGGTGCTGTTGTTCGTCATCACCTTCGCGGTGATCGCCGCAGCGCGCTTCATGCTGCTGCGTCTCGACCGCCGCGCGCTCTCCGGCGTATGACCCGTCGCCGTCAAGTGCGCAAGCTCGGCAACGCTGTCGCGTTGGGCTTGTCGTTGCTCGCCACGCTGATCGGGCTTGCGTGCCTGGGTGCGATCCTCTGGACGCTCGTCGCGCGCGGCATAAGCGGCTTGTCCGTGCAACTCTTTACGCAGATGACCCCGCCGCCCGGCGGCACGGGAGGATTGCTGAACGCGATCTACGGCAGTCTCGTCATGAGCGTCCTCGGCATGTTCATCGGTGCCCCCATCGGCATCCTGGCAGGCACCTATCTTGCCGAGTACGGGCGGGATGCGCGTCTGAGCAGCGTCATCCGCTTCGTGAATGATGTGCTGCTCTCCGCGCCATCGATCATCGTGGGGCTTTTCGTCTATGAGGTGCTCGTGGTGCGCATGGGGCATTTCTCTGCTATCGCGGGCGCCGTGGCGCTTGCGATCATTGCCATACCCGTCATGGTGCGCACCACGGAGGACATGCTGCGCCTCGTGCCGCAAGGGATGAAGGATGCTTCAACTGCCCTCGGCGCCTATCCGTGGCGCACGATTACGAGCATCGTTTACCCGGCAGCGCGCAGTGGCATCGTCACGGGCCTCCTGCTCGCGGTCGCGCGGGTGAGCGGCGAGACGGCGCCGCTCCTTTTTACGGCGCTCAATAATCAGTTCTGGAGCAAGGATCTCAACGCGCCGATGGCGAATCTTCCGGTCGTGATCTTCCAGTTTGCGCTCAGCCCCTACAAGGACTGGCAGCAGCTCGCCTGGTCGGGCGCGCTCCTCATCACGCTCGCGATTCTGCTGTTGAGTGTGATCGCGCGCCTCATCATATCGGCGCTGCCGGGCGGCAGATCGCAATGATGAGCGCCGCCGAGCTCGCCACGGTTGACACTGCCGATGACGCGACGCAGGTGTTGCCGCCGAAGGTTGAGGCCCGGCAGCTCAACTTCTACTACGGGCACACGCGCGCGCTCATCGACATCAATCTCACCTTCGCCGACCGCAGCATTACGGCGCTCATCGGCCCTTCTGGCTGCGGCAAGTCCACGCTCCTGCGTGTCTTCAATCGAATGTACGCTTTGTATCCGGGACATCGCGCCACGGGCGACGTGCGTCTCGACGGGGCCAGCATTTTCGCACCCAGCGTCGATGTCGCAAGCCTGCGCTATCGCGTCGGCATGGTGTTCCAGAAGCCAACGCCCTTTCCCATGACGATCTTCGACAACGTCGCCTTTGGCCTGCATCTCGCGCAGCGCATATCGCGCGCGCACGCCGCGGAACGCGTGGAAGCCGCGCTGCGCGACGCGGCGATGTGGGATGAAGTCAAGGACAAGCTTGGCGACGACGCGCGCAGCCTCTCCGGTGGCCAGCAGCAGCGCCTGTG
>PLIX01000188.1 GCA_003140135.1 Gammaproteobacteria bacterium | reverse complement strand
CGTTAGTAAACGTCGCCTTCGGATCAATAGCACCAGTTCTATTGAACTGGCTGCACCCGGCCCAAGATGAGCCGTTCAGGAATGCATGCGCCGGAAGCTGCCAGTCGGCACATCGGTGTACAACCTATGCGAGCCTCACGGTATCGTAGGGGCTCGGGTCGCTGAAGCACACCATTCGGGCCATTTTTCGAGCGGCCAGATTCAAGAAGTCCTCGATCAACGACGGAGTCGCTTCTTGGGCTCACAAGTCTGAGTGGGGGCACCCAGCGGATCGCCTCTGGAGCGCCGGGCAGCTGGTTCCTAACCAGGCGCCTGCCGGAGAAACTACCTGGTGGGGCCAGTCTAGGCGTGCCCGTTGCCATGACCGCGATCGCCTTTGTCTTAGGGTTGTTTGTAATTCCATTCGCCACTGAGACCAAAGGCATGCCATTGCCAGAGTAAGGCTAATGAATTATTGGCTCGCCCGGAGAGGTCCGACCCCTGGTTCACGAGCAGATGTTTGGCGGATCGTTGCTCAAATTTACGACTGTATTAGTCGCTTCTCAAGGCGAATTATCATTATAACTTTGGGTTATTCTTCTAAATAGGCGAATTAAATAGAATGTGATAATATTCGCCTTTAAAGGCGATATATTGATTTTTATCGCTGCAACTCGCCCATATAGACGAATTATGAGAATTATATCTGAACTTACGGATACGGCGGTTCTAAACGAATTAGGTGATCGGCTGGGACGCTGCCGAATCGATGCGGGTTTGACGCAAGCCCAGCTGGCTGAGGAAGCCGGCATCTCCAAGCGCACCGTGGAGCGTATCGAGGCGGGGCACAGCATTGACCTCGTAATGTTACTGCGGGTTCTGCGCGTCCTGAAACGCCTGGAAGTGCTCGATCAGTTAGTACCCGCTTCACCTCAAAGTCCACTTGCGCTCCTTAAGGGCCGAGGCCGAGAGCGCAAGCGAGTGAAGCATTCACGGCACCCGCGGGACGCCATAGCAGTGCCCAAGTCGACCCCTCCTTGGAAGTGGGGAAACTAGCGCATGGCCACCGTGGCCGAGGTGCGCCTGTGGGGCCGAAGAATCGGAGCAGTCTCCCTAGAGGAAGGGACCAGAATCGCCGCATTCCAATATGACCCAGCCTTTCTCTCGAGTGGTGTTGAACTCTCACCAATCACCACGCCACTGTCGCCGCGCATTTATCAGTTTCCTTCGCTACCGGAGATTTCCTTTCACGGCCTGCCTGGGCTGCTCGCCGATTCGTTGCCCGATAGATTCGGCAATGCACTGATCGATGCTTGGCTCGCCACTCAAGGCAGACGGCCCGAGACTTTTAATGCCATCGAGCGGCTCTGCTACATCGGAGTTCGCGGAATGGGTGGGCTCGAGTTTGAGCCAACGAAGGGACCACGGGCGAGACAATCGACAAAGTTGCAAGTGGATGAGTTGGTCAAACTTGCTTCCGACGTGCTAACGCATCGCGCCTCACTCCAAGTGTCATTCGCTCCCGGCCGGCGGCACATTGGGTTGCAGGAGATACTGCGGGTCGGCACTTCCGCGGGCGGTGCGCGAGCGAAAGCCATCATCGCGTGGAACCGAAGCACGAACGAAGTGCGCTCGGGACAAGTGACCGCGCCGCCCGGCTTCAACTATTGGTTGCTCAAGTTCGACGGTGTCAGCGCAAACAAAGACAAAGACCTCGAAGACCCCAAGGGATATACCGTCATCGAGTACGCGTACGCACTTATGGCTGCTGATGCCGGCATCGAGATATCTGAATGTCGTCTATTGGAAGAGGGCGGCCGACGCCATTTCATGACACGACGGTTCGATCGTCTTAGCGATGGCGGCAAGCTCCATATGCAGTCTCTTGCTGCCCTCGCCCACTTCGACTTTAACTCCGCCGGCTCTTACTCGTACGAGCAAGCCTTCGATGTGATAAAGCGACTAGGACTTGCCATGCATTCCCGCGAACAGCAGTTTCGTCGGATGCTCTTTAACGTAGTCGCGCGCAACCAAGACGATCACGTGAAGAATATTGCCTTCCTGATGGACAAGGCAGGCGTTTGGTCACTCTCACCCGCGTTTGATATTACCTACGCATATAACCCTGCTGGAGCGTGGACGAACCGCCACCAGATGACGATCAATGGTAAGACCGACAACTTCACCCTTGAGGATTTCAAGGCGGTCGCGCAAGTGGCGGGACTGAAGCGCGGTAGATCTGAAGCTATCCTCGCAAAAGTGCTCGACGCGGTTACGGGATGGCCGCGGTATGCAAAGACAGCCGGGGTTCTGGCCTCCCAGCGCGACGCCATCACTAGCACATTGAGGTTGAGATTCGATAGTCACTAATCCGGACATCAAGGCCGTGCGACCCGAAGAGCGTTCAGCTCGAAGCGGCGGCACGCTGTCGTGATTGAGCACCTTAGGCAGCGCGCATTAACCGCATATCACAAGACCGCGGCGCAAGTGCTTATTACTATTAGCCAGAGACCCTGGTTCATAACCAGGGGATCGGCGCTAGGGGCCGTGATGCTCGAAACGCTGGTCTTGGTTCGTTGCCTTCAAGAACGGGGCACCGAAAACCCGGTTAAACTACGTGTGATGCGAAGTGCGCGTTGCGTCTCGGCGAATGGCGCGATCGGCCTCATTTCGCGACCGTGACGCTTAGCTTGTTGCCGCTGCCGCACGGCTGGGCGCTTCTCTAAAATCTCCAATCTGCGAGTCCAGCTCGGCCCCGGAACCGCCGTTGAAACTCGAGGGCGACTCGCGCGGCCTTGACGCGATGCAAGACTAGCGCGCCCAGCGCCCCCGCCGACCTCCGGGCCTCATGATTCATAACCAGTTATTTTATAAGCGAATTTAGAGCGGCTTTTCAAATCGTGGCCCAGCCAGCCACGCGAGCGTTTATTGTCGACAATGACCCTTCGCGTCTAACTGGACGGCCTGGCGCCCTTGACCAACCACAACATGAACGCCAACTCCCCCAAGAAGGCGGGTTGGCAGCTGAGAAACACTTTGGCTTCGTATTCCGGTAACAGAATCCCGGTAAAAAATAAGGCCACATAACCGCAACCAGCAATAGCCAGCCAAATGCCCAGAAAACGCGGCAGAAAGCGCGACTGGTAAACAAGGATCGCCAACGGAAAAAGCCAGATTCCCGCAAGGAGCATCGCGGCAGTAATTTGAAAGTCGTGCAAACGCACGAACAACATGGCCAACGCGTCCCGCTGAGATTCATCGAATACGGACAGAAAGCCAGCGCCATCGCGGACGACCGAGAGGATGCCTGCGTCGCTCACCACGTCAACAAAGTAGATGGTCGCTGGCATTATTCCGCCGAAGATCACCACCAGCACAGCGAGATGCCGATTCAACCCCTCAAACAGACGATAAAGGGCCAATACGAGAAAAATCAGGATGACCGCGCCAAGCAATTCGTCAACAATCCCGACACGAAACAGCCACTCGTGAGCGGCGATATTGTGTACCGTCGCGGCCGCGTTCCCATGTACGAACAGTTTGCTTGGAATATATATTAGGAAAAGCGGGCCGATGACAGTCAGAAGCAGGTACCAGAATCCAGCGATTCTTCCTGGGTTGTGGATTGCGCGCATATATCACCCCCCCTGGGTTGTACGAGCTCATTGTAAGAAGCATGCATGAGCTTCTTCAGACAGTTTGTCGCGAATAGCTGTCGCCTCGACTCAGCAGTTATTCAATGTGCGCATCCCTAGCGGCTGGCTCTTGACACCGGGCTATCTCAGGCCATCTTCCTCGATCCTTGGCATTTCGCGCGCGGCGTTGTATCCGTTGATCCGGCCTCGTACTCTCAAGACCCTGGCTCGCAACCCGATGCTTTGTTCCGCGCGACTATCGCAGCTAACGGCCCTGCATCGAAACCCGCGAATTCCGTGTAGCCGGACTCCCCAGCGCCCTTCCTTCATCTTTTGCGCAGCTTGTTGCCGCGTTCATTGACGGGGTCAATCTTTACAGTAAGCGCCGACGGGTTATGCAACCTTAGGTGCAGCACCTCAGTGCCTAGCGCTACTTCATTCCCGGGGGCGAGCCGCGTTGGCGCGGAAATACGCGCTCCATTGACGTGTGTGCCGTTTGTGCTGCCGAGATCATCGATCGTTGCAGTTCCGGAAACGACCGTAATTCGTGCATGCCGTCGTGACACCGTACTAGCATCGATGACAAGTGAACATTCAGCATCCCGTCCAGCAATGTGCTCGCCGTCCGTGAGAGGCAGAGACTGCCTCTTCCAAACGAACTCGATCTTCGCGGGCATTGCACCCGCCGAGGGTGTGCAGGTCACGTTGGCGCAGAACGCGTATCCCGTCTTGTAGACGGTCCGAATTATGCGCGAATCGCGCGGTGTGTCCCCAAGCACTGACCGCAGCTCCGATACCAGCCTCGTCAGGCTCGTACGCGCGACGTAAACTTGTGGCCAGAGAAGTTCGTCGAGATCGTTGTTTGTGACGACTGCCGGTCTACGCTTAATCAGTACCTCGAGCAATTCGTACATCTTGGGCTCCAGGGGTACGATTTTCTCCTGGCGCTGAAGTTGGCGCGCGCGTAAGTCGAGAACGCAGTTTCCGAAGTTCAGGCGCATGGTTTCGATCGGAGCACCTGTTCAGAAGGTGCATCGCGCACTCCCAGGTTTAGTGTGCACAGCGAAGAATACGCTAGCGGCGACAAGCCGGCCAGCCAATGAAAGATGCACAACGATAGTCGACACAGGCTCCGAAAAGAGTCCGGGCGCGGCGTGCGCCCGGACCTATACCCATCTCATCGATTCGCTGTGACCGTTTCCTTGTAGGCGCCAGTCTTCATCTGGTAGAAGGCCGTGAGCAACGGCAACTGCACCTTTTTGATAGCCTTGGCTTCGGCATCCTTGGCACATGCATCCGCGCCAATCTCCTCCAGCCGTCCGCCGGACGGTGAGCAGACGCGCACGGCAGCCGAATGAATGCGGCCGTAGAGCGCTTCCACGCCAGCAGGCGTACCCACATTCAGGTCCTGAAATTTGACGGTTTCAGATCGCGCCTGCTCGCCAGCAAGAGCATTGGAAGCGACAAGCACGCAGGCCAGCAAAATCGCTGTGGAGTGGGCAATAAAAGCCCCGTTAACGGTCTGATGTTTTGAGTTCATGACGATCTCCTCGGTTAAAGTGTTTAGGAACTTCGCTCGGTCTGGAACCCTGGCTTCGCCCAGTAGTCCTCAGGCCTTCAGGTGTTAATTTAGCTATCCGCCGACGGAAGATCGTTAGGGACTTGTTAGGAAGTCGTGATATCTGAAGATCCAAATCAGCCTGGATCTGCGAGACACGTGCCCAATAGATAGCCCAAGGCACAATACAAGTAGGCTCGAGCCAGGAGCGTAGGCCTGCACGCCGATCATGCCAGGGTCGCAGCGACGGCCGTAATCCCATCCGCGCTCACCCACCGCGATTTGCAGCGGCCATAACGCGAGCGCATGCTTAGGTGGGCTATCAGGGCGCAGCGTATGTCAAAAGCAAAAGACCGCGCACCGCTATCGACTGAGATCTCGCCCCTCAAGACCGAGATCGATCCGCACGCCTTCGACCGCGGCCGCAGCGAAGGGCTAGATGACGAAGGTGTGCGGGGTTCTTCGACCGGCTCGGAGACTGGCGCCCCCCATGACCGGCTGGCGATCGGTCAGACGCTTTCCAACCGCTACCGCATCGAGCGCGAGCTCGGTGAGGGCGGGATGGGGGTCGTGTACCTGGCCACCGATAGACAAGTCCTCGGCGAGACCTTTGCGATCAAGGTCTTGAAAGAAGCCCTTCATCCCGAGGCGCTCGCCCTTTTGCGCGAGGAAGTTCACAAGACCCGAAGACTGACCCATCCAAATATCGTGGATGTGCACTCGGTGAACGTCGACGGCACGAAGCTCTACGTGCTTATGGAGTACCTCGAGGGTAAGTCACTAAATGGGCTGCTCGATGAAGAGTTTGGCCGCGGCATGCCTCTAAGGCACGCTTGGCCGATCATCGAAGACGCGGGGGCGGCGCTTGGCTACGCGCACGATCATAACGTGATCCATAATGACCTGAAGCCCGCGAATGTCTTCGTGACGACCTCTGGCAGGACGAAGCTGCTGGATTTCGGCATTGCGCGGGTCTCGCGCGGTCCGCTGCTCCACAAGCCGTCAGGACCGCTCGCGCTCACGCCCGCCTATGCGAGCTGCGAGATGCTGGAAGGTAGGGAATCGGATCCACGCGACGACGTCTATTCGTTCGCCTGCGTAATCTACGAGATGCTATGCGGCAAGCGCCCGTTTGGTGAGCTCACCGCGCTTGAGGCTCGCGAAGCCGGTGCGCACGTGCCGCCGCTTGAAGTGCTGTCGCGAGGACAGAATGCCGCGCTCAGCAGAGCACTCGCCCTTGACCGCGAGGCGCGGACCGCATCCGTGGAGAAGCTTCTCGAGGGGCTGGCCGCCAACCAGAAGCCCCGCATTCGCCCCAGGGTGGTTGTTGCAGGCGCAATCTTCGCTGGGGCCATGGCTGTGGGGTTGAGTTATTGGGCGCTCAACAACCCCCTATTCCCCACGCGCTCCGAAGTGCGTGTTACTGCCACCGTTGCCGGCTTCAACCCTCCGCCGCACTCGATCGCGGTACTGCCGTTCGTGAATATCAGTGCGGATAAGGAACAAGACTATTTTTCCGATGGTCTCACGGAAGAGTTGCTCAACTCCCTATCCCGCATCAACGAGCTGCAGGTCGCAGCGCGCACCTCGTCCTTCTCCTTTCAGGGACAGCATCCGAACGTCACCACAGTGGGACACAAACTAAATGTGGCTGCAGTTCTCGAGGGGAGTGTGCGGCGCTCAGGTAACACTGTCCGCATCACTGTGCAGCTCAACAATGCGCTCACGGGATTTCACCTTTGGTCACAGAATTATGACCGGGACCTCGGTGATGTGCTGGCGCTGCAGACAGATATTGCCGATGCCGTTACGAGCGCCCTAAAGGTGACACTGCTCGGGAACGTCGCGGCGAGGATCGAGCTGGGTGGGACGCACACCTCGGCCGCGTTCGACGCGTACCTACGCGGCTTGAAAGCTTCCAACATGGTGCACGACGCTAAGGACGACGAAGCCGCGATTGCCGCGTATGCCGAAGCGATTCACCTCGATCCGAGCTATGCGCTCGCGCTGGCGGCCCAATCGCTCGCGCTCACTGACTACGCGGACAATTACGCGACGGGATCGGCGATACGTGCAAGCTATGAGAGTGCGCAGGACGCCGCCCGGCTGTCGATCGCACGCGCACCTGCTCTTGCCGATGGATACGTGGCGCTCGCCAATGTCCTCGAAAGTGAATCTCTCGACTTCGTCCAGGCGGCAAAGGAGTACCAGCGTGGGGTGTCGCTTGCGCCCGGCGATGCACAAGTGGCGTACAGATATGGCTACTTTGCCGTCCTCATGGGACACGCGGATGACGGATTCGTCGCCATCCGTCGCGCCGTGCAGCTTGATCCGCTAAATCCCGCAGTACACCGCCTGCTGAGCTTCGCATTGCGGATGTCGCACCGTTATGAAGAAGCAGTGGCGGCCGCGCAGGCGTCCTTGGCTCTCGATGCCCACAATCCTGGAGCGCTCACCACTCTTGGCCTGGCTTACTACGCCCTTGGCGACTATCAAGGCGCCCGCGCCGCGTGCGAGCGCACGCAACCCCTCGCGGGCGCCGCCAGGGGTTACTTCGGCATTCAGGTGTGTCTGGCCCTCTCCTACGAGAAACTCGGGCGACATGCCGACGCGGAACAGATGCTCACGAAACTGCAGTCCTGGTATGGCGACCGTGGCGCATACCAGTACGCCCAGATCTATTCGCAGTGGGCAAATACGTCCAAGGCGCTCGCATGGCTCGAGAAGGCGCTGCAGCTGCGCGACTCGGGTTTGGCCGCGCTGAAGGTCGATGGACTCCTGGATCCTCTGCGCGACGAGCCGCGCTTCCAGGCGGTCCAACATGCGCTGAGATTCCCGCCCTGACAGCCGGCAGGCGTTTTCGTACTGGGACACTGGAAGCTTATGATCAGGCGCACTCTCCGAGGCATTGCGGGAGGGGGGCCAAGAGGCCGAACAGTGCGTAAACTCGGACTTCGTGCAACAGGTGCTCGCTGTCCGGCGCTGCAGGCTGGGCACTGCGCGCGCTGGCGTTTCTAGCCATGAAGGAGGCGAACAGAAACGGATCGCGCTCGACGGAAGCAGTGGAGTTCACAAACGCCCAGGCGCCGAATGCCGTGAGCACGGTCGCACAAGTAGCTGCGCTGAAACGGCTCAGTCCAACAGTTCGAGTATTCATGTGACGATCTCTCCATAAAAAGGTGATCAGGGCACTTCGCTCCGCCTTCGGACCTTGCTTAGGCAAAAGTCCTTCAGGCCTTAGAGGCGAAATTAGCTAACGAGCAGTGGGAGATCTTTAGGGACTTCTTAGGAAATCGTGCTTTTTGACGGGCAGACCCGGCTCCTTCGGCCAAGTCAGAGAGATTTATGGCATCTGGATACCTAAAGAGATCTGCTGATACTTCGTTGGAGTGGAGAGACGGTAAGGTCCGATGCCGCGCAATCGAATCGCGCGACGCGGCTACATACGCGGGTACCCGTCAATTTGCTAAACGCTTTCCAACAGCCGATAGAACCCATTTTCGGCATGCGCGAGGGCTGACAATTGGTTCGATAGGAATTGGCACCTATCTAGGTAGCGTGAGCCCTCGCTTTGACCACCGAGCGCGCGCCGCAATCATATCTGCCGTTGCCAATGGCTGCAATTTGATCGACACGGCGCGCAATTATCGCGGTGGGCGCAGTGAGATTGTCGTGGGCGATGCCATTCGTGCCCTGTCAGCAGCGGGTATCGCTGAGCGTAACGAATTGATCGTCTGCTCCAAAGCCGGATATGTATTTGAACGAGACGCCCGCGTTCGAAAGTTTTCAGCCAGCACCGTTGATGCAAATGTCTTAAGTCCGGCTTTTCTGTCGTCCGAAATAGCACTCTCGCTTGAACGCACCGGTCTCGATGCGATCGACATATATCTTGTTCATAACCCTGAAGTCCACTTACCGAAGCTGGGAAGGCGAAAGTTCTATCGCACCCTAGCCAGTTGCTTCGAAATACTGGAGCGCTACGTTAATGATAAGAAGCTTGGAATGTATGGATTGGCGTGCTGGTCGGCTTTTGATCACGACACGCCCATGTTGATAGACATCTCCCATGTGATGCGTGCGGCACGCCTCGCCGGGGGCAATACGCGCGATAATTTTGGCGCTATCGAGACACCTCTAAACTGGGTGTATCGGAATCCGGTAGTTGCGCCCGCGAACAGGTCATTGCCCAAGGTATGTCACGAAAACAACCTCATACTCATTGGGTCGTCGTCATTGCTCGGGGGCAAGCTTGCCCGGCTGCCTTCTGAGCTGGGTAAGGCAATTCCCGGGACGCTTAGTGACGCCCAGCGAAGCATTCAGTTCGCCCGATCCATTCCAGGTGTTGCTGCAACCCTCGTGGGAATGAACCGCAAGGATCACATCGAGGAGAACCTTCGGTTGCGACAGGTTCCTGTGCTACGGAAATCCCTGGTGCAGCGACTGACCTCCGCGCTGGATGCCGTGTGAGCGCGTACGCCCTCCCCGTTTCAAATCACCGAAGCCGGCAGCGCCGCGTCGTCAGACGAGCCTTGTCAGAACCTTGTGAACCGGGATCGCTGAGAGCCTGGGTGCCCGGGAAAACGCGTGGGCCGCCAGAATCGCGTTCCAGGAGCAGCTAGTGAAGGCTGCCCGGTGGTCCATCAACTCGGAGGTGCACCGCCGTAGCGATGAGCGCAGCCAATTGATCTCGCTTTGCAGTCCAACAAGCAGCCGAAAATAAATAATGGCTACAGCGACACAAGCGGAGTGAAACGCATGGTAATACGGTCGATGACGGCCGAGCACAGCGGAATGCGCTTTGAAATGACTGCCTGGAGCGCGGGTGAACAAGCCAACTGTCATGTCAGCGAGCGTGAGGTT
This sequence comes from Gammaproteobacteria bacterium, assembly GCA_003140135.1. GTDB lineage: Bacteria > Pseudomonadota > Gammaproteobacteria > Steroidobacterales > Steroidobacteraceae > PALSA-1196. The sequence goes on along the minus strand of PLIX01000188.1, from coordinate 4,086 downwards.
CATGTGAACCATTTCGTGAATGACAAATTCAGCAATTTCAAGTGAGGTGAGCTCGTCGGATGGCACAAGCCAAGCGAGTCCGAGTAGCTCCGTGCCACTTCCGCCGCGTATTTCGACGCTAGGCCAACAGAGAATGTCGGTGACCAACAGATCGCACAGGTCACACAAGGGCGGATGTTGAAGGCGCAGGAAGAGGAGACCATGTTGCACCTGTTTTATTGCAACGGTTCGCGACTCATTGCTGTAACTTGACGCGCGTACCGAGTTATCGACCAGCCCTTTTGCTCTTGCGATCCTCAGAAGGGGACCGCCTGTGAGAATCCGTGGCTGGCTCGCGGTGTTAAGTGGCGCGCCGTTTATTTGGGTAAGAGCCCGAACATATTCGCGCTTGAGCGAATCAATAGTCGGTATCTTGTTTCTCACGGCCGCCGTCAATAGCACGGCCCGACGCACCGTATCATCCAGATCCAGATAGAAGAAGGCAGTCGGGGCTCTACACTTGAGCGCCGCAGAATTCACGACGAGACGTCCATCCGGCACGGCCACAAATCGCGGGCATCCGGTTTCGCGAAAACTTACTTTCGTGGAGTCTTATGTCGTCGCGGATGCCCGGTTACGCGTGTAATCAGGAATTCGTTCCCGCTCACGAGCTTCTCGGCTCGCTCCAAAAACTTCCGTAAGTTTGCACGGACCTTTGCGACATCCTTCTCAATTGTCCCCAATCCCTCAAGCGCGGCCTCCAGTTGTCCACGGCTCTTATGTTTCGCACCCGATTTCTTTTTATTTGCCATACTTGGCCCCTTATTTTCACACCAATCTACATTAGCAGTAGTTCAGCAGCAACTGATCGGGTCGCCCGACCTCGAGCTTGAAGTTGACAATAGCGATGCGATGCCAGGATGGCCACAAGTGTCTTTTGGCTGTTCGCGCGCATCTCCAACTCCTCCCGACCCCCTGGTTTGCAGCCAGGTGCTTGATCCCTCAACCAGCCGCTCCAATAGTGCGAAACGTACTTATCGGATCAGGCTCTTGCGCTTGCCTTTTTAAAAGCAGGCGGCGCTAATAGTGAGCAACACTCGAGGTGTCAGGAAGTACTTCAGAGCTTTCGCCAGCACGGTGCGCAACTTGAACCCCATCAACAATTGCGTGCGCATTTCCATTTCGGCCGCTTTCTCCGCAGGGAAAAGATCGCAAAAGACACTACGTCCCGCCTGCGTCACATGGCGCTACCCACTCAGGTCATAGGTTTCACATGACGAGTATGCTAGATCTCGCATGTATGACTTTTGAGTGCTCATCGCGCGCGCTCGCCGTGATCTCGGGCGCGGGGATTGCGGATGCGCTGGCGCAACGCATGCGCAACAAGTTTGCGTTCCGTACGCGGCGGCCCTAATCGGTCAACAAATCGCTCGACGCCACGGGCGAGACCCCGGTGTCCGTCGTTGGCAAGTAGAGCGGCGCGGTCAGCAAGTTTCAGGTGTCAATACCCTGTCGCTGGAACACTGCGTGTCTCTTAAGGAAGACACTGCAGATGCATCACTTTACGGCAGCGCGCATGCAACAGCGCTCGTCATGTATTGTCGCACGTACAGAGGAGTGCAAAAGTTCCATGCTACCTGCATCAGCTCTCGATCGACAGACGTGTTGGCTCCTGCCGCTAAACCGCTCGGGCCGCGCCCGCAAATTGAACTCGGATGCGGCACACTCGTTGTGCTTTCCAATGACCTCAAAAAACCGCCGCTGCGTTGAAGGTTTTTCCCATCGCTGAGCACACGCGATGCCTATCGTTCTTGGCTGCCGCGCTGTATCTGCTCGCGGCGGCAGCTCTCCTCCACGCGTCCATTGCACGGGCGGCTGATCCGCAAGCGTATCGGGTGGACATCGCCGCGACCGGGAATCGCGTATTCGATTCGACACTCAAGGCAACGTCGCAGCTCGAGGCATTGCGCAAGACAGTTCCCGCGAGTCCGTTTGCTCTGATCGCGCGTGCCCGAGGCGATATCGATCGGCTCAAGACCGTAGTGGAGAGCTTCGGCTATTACGACGGCTCGGTCGCTATCACGATCAATGACCAGACGCTTGGCGAGCCGAGTCTCGGCGATGCCTTAGGCGCGCTGCCGAAGGGAAAGGACGCGCTGTGCAAGGTCACCTTCATCCTCGGGCCGCTCTACCACATCGGCCGAATCGAGATCGATGGATCGGTCCCGGACTTCGCGCGCGGCGAGTTGGCGCTCGCATCCGGCGCGCCCGCGATCGCCGCCGACATCCTTGCGGCGGGCGCGCGCTTGCTGACGACACTTGAGAATAACGGCTTTGCATTCGCCAAGGTCAATGCACCCGTAGCCTATCAGGACCCCGAAAACCACGTGCTGAACGTGAGCTTTCACGTCGTGACTGGAGCGCGCGTTCAGATCGGTGAGATCCAATTCGAGGGCCTCAAGCGCGTGCACGAAAGACTCCTGCGCCGGCGGCTGCTGCTGCATGCCGGCGAGCGCTACTCCGCCATCGCGATCGAGAAAGCACGTAAGGACCTGCTCACGCTCGGCGTCTTCGACGCAGTCAGCATACGCCTCGCGGAGGCCCCGGATCCGCAGGGGCGAGTCGGCGTCACGTTCCAGATGCGCGAGCGGCTGCGGCATGCCGTAAGCATCAATGCCGGTTACTCGAGCGATCTCGGCGGTAGCGCTGGTGTCACGTGGACTGATCGGAACGTGCGCGGTAACGCGGAGCAACTCGTTCTATCCGCCTCGGTGATCGATCTGGGCGGCACGGCCACCACCGGCCTCGGCTACGACACGAGTGCCAAGTACATCATTCCGGATTTCGCACATCGCGACCAGCAACTGCAGTTTGCGGTGGGCGCCATCAAGCAGTCGCTGCAAGCGTACGACCAAACGGCGGAGACTTCCGGAATGACCTTGAGCCGCAAGCTTTCCAGCGAATGGAGTGCAAATGTTGGGATATCCGCGGTGCACGAGACCATCATTCAAGAATCGATTACCCACGTGTACACGCTGTTCGCGCTGCCGCTTGGCGTTCTCTATGATTCGACGGGCCTCACCTCGCCGCTCATCGATCCGACCCATGGCCAGCGTGCCTCGCTCAGCATCGCGCCGACCCTTTCGCGCGGCGAGCCGAATGCGACTTTCTTCGTGACCCAGGCGAGCATCGCCGAATATCTTGATCTGCACCGCATCTTCCGCACCGAGCCGGGGCGCAGTGTGATCGCGGTGCGCGCGCTGGCAGCCAACGCCTTCGGCGCCAGTCAACTTGATGAGGTCATCGATGGTCAGGAGCTACGTGTTCCCGATCTACCCCCTGATCAGCGCTTTTATGCCGGCGGCAGCGGCACTGTGCGCGGCTATCGTTACCAGTCCGTGGGACTGCAGTTTCCCGACGGCAATCCGGTCGGCGCCACGGCGATGACCGCCTTCAACCTCGAGTACCGGCAACGCATCGGCACCGACTACGGCGCCGCGTTCTTTGCCGACGCGGGCGAAACGAGCGAGAGCTTGAGCCCTCTGGCGGGCATTCTCCACAGCAGGAGCTGCAGCTCAAGCGAACCATTGGAGGGCACGGCGCCCGTGCAAAGCAACTCGACCTGCTGGTCGGTGGGTGTCGGCGTCGGCGCGCGCTATTACACGTCGATCGGTCCGCTGCGGCTCGACATTGCGGTGCCGACCTACCGCCGCCCCGGCGACGATCACTTCGAGGTCTACATTGGCCTCGGCGAGGCATTCTGATGCGTCGCGGCTTGCGCATTACCTCCTGGATCGTCGGCTCGGTGCTGCTCTCGGTCGTGGCGCTCGTGGGGGCGCTCCTGATAGCGGGCAATACCGCCGGCGGCAGGATCTGGCTTGAGCACGTTACGGCCCGAGTGACTTCCGGCCATGTGCGCATCTCGGGGCTCGCGGGCTCTTTTCCGGCTGCCATCGATCTGCAGCAACTGCAGCTCAGCGACGCGCGCGGGACCTGGCTCACCGCGCAGAGCGTCGCGCTGCACTGGTCGCCGCTTGCGCTCCTCGCGCGGCATGTCACGGTTGAAAGTCTCATCCTTGAACGGCTCGTGATCGAGCGAGCGCCCGT
>PLIX01000103.1 GCA_003140135.1 Gammaproteobacteria bacterium | reverse complement strand
CTCTCGCCGAAACTGAGCTCGCCGATCTCCAAGGGAGTGTTGATGCCGGCTTCCGGCGCGGTGATGAAAATCAGCACCGGAGGGCCTTTGGGGGCCGCGTGAATGACCTGATAGACGACATAGTCGGCGGGCAGGGTATTCTGCAGATCCGTGTCGCTGATCACCAGATACTGCGGATCAGCTACGACCCCATAGGCGATCACCGTGTAGTCCGTGCCATTCACCATATTTTCCGTGACGGGGGTTCCGAAGGGCTCATAGGTCTGTGTCGGCTGAGTGATGAGATTCGATGCGGTGAGGCCCGCGACCTGCACCGCGTGGCTTCCGGGGTGCACGCCCAGAAGCGGTGTCATGTCGCCGTAAATCATGGAGGCGATATCGGCGGTGCTGTCAATGGTCAACTCGAGGTCCGGTGAGTCGGTCACGAGGTTGATGCCACGCACGTAGGCGATATCGCCATTGCCGCCCCCCAGGCACGATGTGAGTGCCAGGCTCACGAGGAGCGTCGGCACGACATGGCGCAGCCGCTTCACCACACTGCCAATCACAGCGCGGCTAGAACGCCTGGCCAATCGAGAACTGGAAGTGTTCAATGTCGTCTCCATAATTCAGCAACGTGTCATGATGATACTTGAGCGGAATCGCGTAGCTGAATTTGAATAAACCCAGCGGCGCGAGCCATTGGACTGCAAAGCCAGTGGACGTCACAAAATTCTTCGGCGTAAAGGCATAGTCCACGGGGTAGTCGCCTTTGTCCGTGAAGAGCACGTTGCCCTTGTAGGCGACCTGGCCGAAGTCGTAGAACAAGGTGGCGCGCGCGGTGGAGGAGAACTTCTCCGGCACGGGCAAGATCGCCTCCACCTGCCCGGTGAGCGCCAGGTTTCCGCCGTACGGGTTGCCGTGGGAATCTCGCGGCCCGAGCGTGCCTTCGCGAATGCCGCGCACCGAATCCGGGCCGCCCAGGTAGAAGTTTGAAAATGGCGGCACCGCCGTCGTATTGCCTTCCGCGTACGCTTGGGCGAGCCGCCCGCTGATGCTGATGGGATAACGTGCCATGTACGGCAGGTGAAAGAACTGCTGGAACTCCCAGCTCGCAAGCCCGTACTGCACGTCGGTGCCGGGAACCGTCTGCTGCAGGCTCAAGGCGTTGCGCGCGCCCGAGGTCGGGAAGAGCGTGCGATTGCGCGTATCGAAGCTCCACCCGGCCGACATCTGCACGTCGCTGAACCTCGTGCCGTAGATGTAGTAGGTGGTGCCGTTGGTATACAAGGTGCTCGTGTACGGATGACCATTATTCTGCACCCAGTCGATAGCCTCCAGGGCGCTGCCGGTCGCCGAGGTGAGAAGCTGCGAGGTCTGCAGCGCGCCGCCAAAGCGAAACACCTGATACTCGGTCAGGGGGTAGGCGTACTCGAGCCCGAGCTGCAAGGTCTTTGACGACAGCGCCGATGCGTTCGCCGTGAACTGCGTGATATCGCGGTAACTCAGAGTGGTGACGCGCTGGATCCCGTCAACGGTCGCGTACGGATTGGTCTGCGAGAGCGAATACACCTTGCTGTAGAGGCCGCCCTGCAGTTCGACCGCCACGCGCTCGCCGCTGCCCAGGAAGTTCGCATCGGCGTAGCTGCCGTTCAGGATGAATCTTTGCGATTCGGAATAGCCGATACCACCGCTCAACTGCGCGCTCGGGCCCTCCTCGACCTGGAAGTTCACGTCCACCATATCGGCGGACCCGGGGACGGGCGTGGTTTCGTAGGTGACGGTTTTCACATAGGAGAGGCGCTGGATGCGCTGCTTGGAGCGATCGAGCGAGACGTTGGAGAGCCAGCCGCCCTCGAGCTGGCGCATCTCGCGCCGCAGCACTTCGTCGTTGATGCGGTTCTGGCCGGCGAAAGTGATGTTGCGCACGTAGACGCGATTGCCCGGGTCGACGAAGAACGTAAGGCTCACCTGCTTCGTCTCTTCATTGGTGGTCGGCACCGGGTCTACTTTCGCAAAGGCGTATCCGTCCTGGCCCATGCGGTTCTGCATCAGCTCCTGGGTGCTGGTGATGAGCTTGCGGGAGAAGATCTGCCCGGGCTGGATGAGGAGGAGCCTGCGCAGGTCGCCCTCCGGTACCACGAAGGTGCCGGCGAGTTTCACCTCGGATATTTTGTAGACCGAGCCTTCATCGATGTTCACCGTGATGAAGATGTCATCCTTCTCCGGGGCGATGGCGACCTGGGTCGACTCGACCTGGAAGTTGGCGTAGCCGCGGTCCATGTAGAACGAGCGCAGCTTCTCCAGATCCCCCTGCAAGGACTCGCGTGAGTAGCGGTCGTCCTGCTTGTACCAGGAGAGCCAGTTGGGCGTCTTCAGCTCGAAGGATTGGATGATCTGGGCATCGGTGAAGGTGCGGTTGCCCACGATGTTGATCTGACGGATCTTGGCGCGCGAGCCTTCCTTGATGTCGATCTTGATCTTGACGCGGTTGCCGCTCTCTTCCTCCACCTTGGCATCAATACGCACAGCGTACTTGCCGCGGCTGAAGTACTGGTCCGTGAGGTACTGCTGCACATCTTCGAGCACCGAACGGTCGAAGGTCTTGCCAGCCGCGAGACCGACATTGCGCAGGGACTTCTGCAGATCTTCGGTCTTGATGTCCTTGTTGCCGGTGATTTCGAAACTCTCGATCGAGGGGCGCTCCTGCACCACCACCACCAATGTCGTGCCCTCGCGCCGCAGCTGCACGTCGCGGAAGAAGCCCGTGGTGTAGAGGGCGCGCACCGCTTCGCGGATGCGCTGCGGCGTCAGCACGTCGCCGATGTTGACCGGCAGGTAGTTGTAGACCGTGCCTTCGGAGACCCGCTCCAGGCCCTCCACGCGGATATCACCGACGGTGAAATTGCGCACATCCGGCTCCGGCAGGGGCACGGGCTGGGCCGATACCGGGGCGGCGAACCACACGACGAGACCGATCGTGAGCGCGGCGTACGAAAGCCTGCGCAGCACGATTACAACGGGCCGCACGTATGGTTCTCATCCGGGCAAAAAAGCAACGAAGGAGACCGAAGCGGGGGTGCCGTGGCGCGACCCATCTGCATATCTTTTCTCGCCCTAAGGAACGCGTTCTGCACTTTATGCTCGCTTTCTGACTGGCCTTACGGGCCAGGGTTCCCGACCCCATGGATGGCATTGCGCCGAGAAAACGAAATCGGTCCCGGTGAACACCGCCGGCGATCTTAGCATCGTGCCGAGCATTGACCAGAGATGCGTGGCGTGCGAGCCACAGGAGAGCGGGCGTTTGTGCTACGCCTGGGCGAGCCGCACGAGGCGCGTGAGCGCATCGGGATCGATCGACTGCTTTTCGCGAAAGAGCTGATACAGCGTGACGATGAGTGCGGAGCGCTGCGTCGAGGCGAGCACCAGGTGAGCCTTCGCAAGCTCCGCATCCACACGCTCAAGAATCGTTTCCAGGAGTGCGCACTCGGCAGGCGTGCCATCGCGCGGCGCGCCGGCGCCGGCGGTTACCCCGCTGCGCTCGCCGCTGCCGCCCACGAGCCAGGCGATGCTCGTGGAGGTCGCCTCGCAGATGGCCCGCAGGTCGGTGACATTCGGTTCGGACTCGGCGCGCAGCCACTTGCGCACGGCGCCTTCGGAGCGCGCGATGACACGGGCGAGGGAGCTTGCGCCCCCGTGCGCATCGATCACGCTGCGCAGACGCGTTGCGAATCCGTTCGGTTCTCGTTTGGGCGAGCGGTGTCGCAGCGGATGACCCCTTGATGATCCCGAGCAGCGCCTCGATTAAGCGTCACGAATATAACGGCCTTCCCGGCGGAAATCGATGCAAAACGGCATATTAGTGTTAGCATTCGTACAAAAGTGACGTACCTTTCTTCTTTGACGAGTGCCGCTGCGCGCTGCCGCCCGGCGCGCAGGAGTGCACCCCGTGCTCGCTGCGGTGCTCCGATGAGCGGGCCGCGCGCGCTCCCGCGTCGAGGACGGGGAGGGCCCGAAGGCCCCGGGTGCCTGAGCCGGCACGGTTCGGCTTTTGTTTCTGCGCGCCCCTATAATGCGATTGCCCGACGCCGGGCCAGCACAGCCGGGCGGGCGCCCGCGCCTGCGGTGCGTGGAACGGCACGGGCGAAAGTGGCGGAATTGGTAGACGCGCTGGACTTAGGATCCAGTGGGGCAACCCTTGAGAGTTCGAGTCTCTCCTTTCGCACCACTGTGGGGATGCTCCGATCGCTGGCTCGAGCCGTTCGAGCCGAGGAACGAACATGCAGGTATCTTTGACCGCCACTGGCGGCCTTGAGCGGCGCCTGGAAGTAGCGGTGCCGGCCGAGCGCGTCGCAAACGAAGTCGAGCAGCGCCTGAAGCGCATCTCGCGCACCGCGCGCCTGAAGGGATTCCGGCCCGGCAAAGCGCCCTTCACCGTGATCCGCCGGCAGTTTGGCGAGCAGGTGCATGCGGAAGTCGTGAACGACCTGATGCGCAGCACCTACGCCGATGCGTTGAGCCAGGAGAAGCTGACGCCGGCGGCCGGCCCGCGCATCGAGCCCATCGCCATGGGCCCCGGCACTGACCTTAAATACGCAGCGGTCTTCGAGGTCCTGCCCGAGGTGCGGGTGAAGCCCAGCGGTGAGATGAGCATCGAGCGCCCCATCGCTGCGGTGACCGAGGAGGACATCGATGCGATGATCCAAAGCATGCGCCATCAGCGCCCGGTTTTTACCGCGGTCGAGCGTGAGGTGCGCGATACCGATCGCGTCACGGTCGACTACCAGGGCCGCATCGACGGGGAGCTGGTGAAAGCCGTGCAGGGCGAGGATGTGGCGTTCATCGTCGGCGCCCGCCGCATCATGACGGAGCTGGAAGAGGGCGTGAAGGGCGCCACTGCCGGGGAGAGCCGCACTGTCACCGTGCACTTCCCGCCGGAACATTCCGATAAGCAGCTCTCGGGCCAGGCGGTCGAGGTGCGGCTCGCCATCAAGAAAGTTGAGGAGATGAGTCTGCCGGCCGTCGATGAGGAATTCATGACCTACTTCGGAGTCACGGAGGGCGGCATCGAGGGGTTGCGCGCCGAAGTGCGCGCCAGCATGGAGCGTGAGATGGCGCAGGCCGTGCGGCAGCGCATGCGCGCGGCGGTCATTGATGCGCTCGTCAAGGACAATCAGCTTGAGGTGCCGCGGGCGCTCATGGAGGAGCAGATGCGCGAGCTGCAGCTTGAGGCGGCCCGGCGCATGGGGATGACGGATGCGAGCCAAGCGCCCGCACGCGGGGCCTTTGAGGAGCCGGCGCGGCGCCGGGTGGCGCTCGGGTTGATCTTGGGCGAGATCATCCGGTCGGCGAACCTGAAAGTGGATCGGCAGCGGGTGCAGTCGCGGCTCGACGAGAT
>PLIX01000106.1 GCA_003140135.1 Gammaproteobacteria bacterium | reverse complement strand
GCTTGAGCACCACGGCGTTGCCGGCAATGAGCGCCGGCAGCACAGCATTGACGGCCGTCAGGTAGGGATAATTCCAGGGCGCGACGACGGCGACCACGCCCAGTGGCACACGCTTGATCTGGCGTTTGAAGCCCGCCTTCTCGCCGGGTTCGACGGGCGCGAGCGCTGCCGCCGCAACTCCCAGCATGTAGCGCGCCCGCTCCTCGAAACCGCGAATCTCGCCGGGCGCATGCCGAATCGGGCGCCCCATCTGCCAAGTGATCTCGCTGGCAATCTCAGCGGCCTTGGCAGCGAAAGCGTCGACCGCTCGCGCGAGCATCTCGCAGCGGCTCGCGAGCGGCAGCGCGCCCCAGGCCGCCTGCGCGCGCCCGGCGGCATCGAGCGCCCGGTGGATGCCCGCGGCCGTCTCGAGCGCCCGTTCGACGTAGATCCGGCCATCGACGGGACTCACCGTTCTTAGAGTGTTGCTCATGCGTCGGCTCAGATGATCTCGAAATAGCGGGCCAGTTCCCAGTCAGTGACGGCCTTGCGGAATTCCCGCTCCTCCCACTGCCGCGTCGCCGCGTAGTGTTCGACGAAGGCATCGCCAAAGAGCGCGCGGGCGGCCGTGGAGGAGGCGAGGCGCTCGGCCGCCTCGTAGAGCGTACCGGGAAGCCGATGCTGCGCCGGGTGCTCGCGGTCGTAGGAGTTGCCGACGATGGCTGGGCCGGGCTCGATGCGGTGCTCGATACCCCAGAGTCCCGAGCCGATCGCCGCGGCGAACGCGATGTAGGGATTGATGTCGGCGGCGGCGATCCGGTACTCAACCCGCTGGCTCGAGGGACCGCCGCGGATCACACGCAGCGCCGTGGTGCGGTTCTCGACTCCCCAGGTCGCCGATGTCGGCGCCCAGAATCCCGGTACGAGGCGCGAGTAGCTGTTCACCGTGCAGGCGATCATGGCCAGGAGCTCTGGCATCAGCGCCTGCTGGCCGCCGACGAACCAGCGCATCGCATCCGACATGTCGTGCGGCTTCGATGGATCGTGGAAGACGCTGTCGCCGTTCGTCTGGCGCAGCGAAATATGCAGATGGCCGCTTTGACCCGGAACGCTGTTCGACCATTTGGCCATGAACGTGGCCATGAGCCCGTGGCGTTGCGCCAGCACTTTGGCAAAGGTCTTGAAGAGCGCCGCGCGGTCGGCCGCTTCGAGCGCTTCGCAATAGGTGAGCGGCGCCTCGAGCACGCCGGGGCCCGTTTCCGTGTGCAGGCCCTCGATCGGAAAGCGCATCGCTTCGCCCAGATCGAGTAGCTTGTGGTAGAGGTCCGAGTGCACCGAATTGCGCAGCACCGAGTAGCCGAAGGAGCCCGGAGTCATGCTCTTCAGATGCCGATAGCCCTTCTCGCGCACCGACTCCGGAGTTTCCGCGAACATGAAGAATTCGAATTCGGCGGCCGCGTTGACGGCGTAGCCCATGTTCGTCGCACGCTCCAGCACGCGCCGCAATGTGCCGCGCGGGCACACGGCCTCAGCTCGTCCGGTGAATTCGGCGAGAAACAGCGCTGTTTTGGGCTCGAACGGGATGTCGCGCCGGGTCGCCGGCAGCACCCGGACAATGGCATCCGGATACGCCGTGTGCCAGCCGGTAAATTGCACGTTGTCGTACAGCTGGTCGTTCGAGTCCCAGCCCAGGACGACGTCGCAGAACCCGAGGCCTTTGTCCAAAACGGACAGAAACTTGTCGCGGCTCAGGTACTTCCCGCGCAGGATGCCATCCGTGTCGAAAACGCCGACCTTGACGTGCTCGATGCCCTGTTCAGTCACGAACGTTCGGGCGGCGGCGATCTCCTCCCGGCGGACTTTGGCGGCCTGCTCTGCGGGCGCGTCTTGCATGAGTATTCCCCAATAGGCACGAATCGTTAGTGGGCACGGTGGGCCGCAGGCGTGCTGCAACCGACACGCGCCGGCCGCTGCCGCAAGCGTTGGCACTGCGCGGATAGCGCATCATACCGTGACGGCGCCATAGGCCGGGCCTGAGCCGACGCGCGCGACGCTCTCATTGTCCCGCGTTACCCTGCGGCGCTCTCACGGCGCTCGAGCGCTGCGCGATCCCACCTCGCAAGATCAGCGCCCTTTTCATAAGTGGATTCCACAAATGCGCGGATCTCGGCCTCCGGCGACTTCGCGTTGCGCACCGCCTCATAGGGCAGGATGAACTCGCCGAGCCCCTGGTGGAAGTAAGCGGCCTGCGGTCGCATCTTCGCATCCTTGAATCCAGGCGGGTCCGGCACTGCGTAGGCGTAGAGCGCGGGTTCGAGGAGCGGGCCACTGCCCGGCCAGAATCCATGACTGATGACTTCGCGCGAATAGGCGTCGCGAGCGAAGGCGGGACCTGACGGCGGCGGGGCGCGCCTGCCGGAAAAGCGCGTCAACGCGAAGTCAAAGCTGCCCCAGAAAAAATGCGCGGGGCTGCATTTTCCGACAAAGCCGCAGCGCTCTTGCGTGAATAGCTCGTTCAGGCGCGCGAGGATGCGCCAAAAGCGATTCGCAAATATCGGATCGTACGCAGCGTGCATGGTGTCGTCTTCGAAGCGAATCGGAGCCGCAATCTCAACTGGCATCGACCAGATTTTCACGCCGAGCGCCATCTCGCGCAGCACCGCCATGAGCTCGCGGTAGAAGTCAGCGACGCTTCGCGGCTCGAGCCGCATCATTCGCTCGGCGCCGTCGGCGGCGCGAATGAGCAGGCGGTGGGATATGAAGTCAAACTCCAAAGTAAAAAACCGCCCGGTGTGCGGCAAAGGCCGTGTTGCCAAGCCTCGCGAGGTGACATGCAATGCGACGGCCCAGCAATGGTTGACGGGCGGCGCGAGCGCCAGTGCGACTTTGCCTACGATCTGCGTCCACATGTGCAGCGTGGCATAGGTGTCCTTCCAGGACTCGTAGGGCAGCGCCGGCCAGAGATCTTCGGTCATGATCACATTAGTGTGACATAACACTCTCCTCTTTATATCTGGGACGCCGCGGCCCCCGAGAACCTCGGTCGATCGGTCCGGCCGGTGCGCGATGGGGTCCGAGCACGAGCCGTGCGCATCCCTGGATGAAAGCGCCGTCGGCATCGCCTCGCGGTCGATCCGTCTTGCGTTGGCGCAACATGCGGATCGTGCACGAACTGCAGGGTGAGCCAGGAGCGCGCAGCGCCGCCGAAAAGGCTCGGCCGGCGCATATCGCGGTGTTCCTTTGAAATGCCGCGCTGCACACACGCTGCCGGGAATTGCGGTGCGCGCGTGCATAGCCTCACCGAGCGCGTTTGCACTGACCGGCGCGACGCAGGAAATCTAGCCACACTGCACGCGGATGAACCGGGTGCAAGCCATTTATGATGCCCATGAGGGCACGCGCTCAGTGATAATCCACGCTCTCGATCTTTTCGGGGGCCCTGGGTCGGCATGAACACCACTGCACGCATTGTCGTAGTTGGCGGCGGCATGATGGGCGCAAGCTTGCTCTACCACTTGGGCTTGGAGGGTTGTACCGACGCAATTCTCATCGAGAAAAACGAACTGACGTCGGGCTCCACCTGGCATGCCGCCGGGCAATGCCCCAGCATCACCGCAAGCTACAACCTTGCAAAAGTTCACGCCTACAGCAACAGGTTGTACCCGCGTCTGGAAGCGCTGACCGGACAGTACGTGAGCTGGCACCCGTGCGGCGGGTTGCGCCTCGCGACCAACGTACACGAGCTGGCGTGGCTTAAGTACATCTACGGCTATTCGAAGAGCATCGGCTTCAGGATGGAAATCGTGGGCCTCGATGCAATCAAACGCTTGAATCCGTTTCTGACGACCGACAACGTGGTCGGCGCCGCGTGGACCACCGATGATGGACATGGCGATCCGTCCGGTCTGTGCAATGCGCTGGCAAAAGCCGCGCGCGACTTGGGCGCGACCGTGCAGCGGCACAATCGTGTCGTCGACATTCGCCAACGGCACGGCGGCGAGTGGGAGGTCATTACCGAGAAGGGCACAATCGTCGCTGAGATGGTCGTTAACGCCGCCGGTTGTTACGCGCGCGAGGTAGCGAGGATGGTGGGCTCGGATGCGCCGATCACCAATATGCAGCACCACTATGTGGTGACGCATCCCATTCAGGCGTTCCTCGATCGCAGCGAAGAGATTCCGGTCATGCGCGATTCCTATACGTCCGGCTATTTCCGGCAGGAACAGAAGTCCGGGTTGATCGGCGTCTATGAGAGTACGGGCTTGCGTGAAGCCTGGGCGCCGCGTGGCTGCCCCGAGTGGGCCGCATCGAACGAGCTCTTTGCGGATGACTTGGATCGGATCGCGCCCTGGCTCGAACGAGCGATCGAGCGCATGCCCATCTTGGGCGAGGTAGGCATTCGGCGCGTGATCAACGGTGCGATTCCGCATACGCCCGACGGAGCTCCACTCCTCGGCCCCGCTGCGGGCCTGCGCAATTTCTGGATGTGCTGCGGCACGTCGTTCGGTATTGCGCAAGGCGGCGGATGCGGCAAGTACCTCGCGCAGTGGATGTTGCACGGCGATGCCGAGATCAATATGGCGGAATTCGATCCGCGGCGGTTCGGTGAGTTTGCCGACGCCGCGTACGTGCGCGACAAGGTGTTTCAGGACTATCGCCTGACGTTCACGACGCGCAGACCCGGCGAAGAAGAAATGGCCGGGCGCCCCCAGAAGACAAGCCCGCTCTATGAGAGACTCAAGGCGCAGGGTTGCGTGTGCACCGAGACGTTTGGCTGGGAACGCCCGAAGTGGTTCTCGCTCGATGGCCGCGGCGAGGATTATTCCTATGCACGCAACAACGTTTTTGACGTCGTCCGGGATGAAGTCGCGGCGGTGCATGAACGCGTGGGAATCCTCGATCTGACGGGATTTGCCAAGTACGACATCACGGGTGCGCAAGCCGAGTCCTTCCTGAACCGCATCTGCGCCAACCAGGTTCCGCGCCGGGTGGGCGGCATTGCGTTAGTGCATTTGCTGTCGCCGGGCGGACGCATTCTCGGCGAGATGACCGTGAGCCGCCTGGCGGATGAGCGCTTCTACGCATTGTCGGCTGCGGCGGCCGAGCTGCGCGATCTGGATCTGCTTGCGCAAAGTCTGCAACCGCGCGAATCGGTGCGGATCGAGAATGTCACGGAAGATCGAGGCGTGCTCGTGTTAAGCGGGCCGCGTTCCCGCGAACTACTCAGTCTGCTGACGGACGCGGACCTGGGCAATGAGCAGTTCGGCTGGCTCACCGCTCGCGAGATCGGCGTCGCGGGCCATGCGGTGCGCGCATTGCGAGTCAGTTACGTCGGCGAACTTGGCTGGGAGTTGCATGCGCCGATCGCATCGCTGTTGCCGTTATACGATGCCATCTGGGAGCAAGGTCAAGCATTGGGTATCGCCAACTATGGCCTGTACGCGGTCAACAGCATGCGGATCGAGAAGGGCTACAAGGCCTGGTCGACTGAGCTCACCAATGAACTGAACCCGCTGGAAGCGGATATCGCGCGCTTCGTCAATTTCAACAAAGACGACTTTGTGGGCAAAGCGGCGCTGCTCGCCCAGGCGCCGCGCCCATTCAAAATCGTCTACGCCGAAGTCACGGCCACCGATACCGACACACGCGGCAGCGAGCCTGTGCTCGATCAGGATCGCTGCGTCGGCGTCACGACATCCGGCGCCTATGGCCACCGCGTCAAGAAGAGTCTCTTGTTTGCCTGTGTCGAGCCGCAGTTCGCAGCGCCCGGGAGCGCCTTCGACGTGCTCATCCAAGGCGCACGCCACCGCGCCACCGTGCTCGCGCAGCCCGCCTACGACCCGGGAAATTTGCGGATGAGGGGTTAGTTGATGGCCATCGATCTTCCCGCTCGTGCGCGGGT
>PLIX01000187.1 GCA_003140135.1 Gammaproteobacteria bacterium | reverse complement strand
GACGCCCTCGCGACGCAGGTGCTCGATGAGCAGCTGCTCGTGCGCATCCTGCGGAAACATGAGGACATACGGGAACGGACTCAGACCCTCGCCGATGTCAAAAAAGGAGACACGGGCCGCGTGCTTTCCCCGCGCCCAGAGGTTGATGGCTGCGAACTTGAGCCCTCGTTCGACGACCTGCTGCGACAGACCGAACTGCCGATAAAGCTCGAGGGTGCGCGCATGGACGGCGAGCGCGCGCGACGTGGTGCCCGCCTCGGAGGTCCTGTCGATGATGCGGACCCGCACCCCCAGACGCCTCAGCCAGAGCGCCAGCACCAGCCCGGTCGGCCCTGCGCCGACGACGAGGACCTCGGTCTCCAGCACAACGTCGACTGAGCGGGCGGCTTCAACTATGTTCTTCATGACACGTGGAGTCCTTCTGGATTGGCGCGCAGCAGCGCCGCGGCTTCGCCGGCAATGATGCACGCCTCGTCGACCGGAATGACCTCTATCGCGACCCGGCTCGCTGCAGAGGCAATGCTGGCCTTGACACCGAGGGCTGCCGCGTTCGCCTCGGCATGCACTTGGACGCCAGCCCACTCCATTCCGCCGAGGATGCGGCGCCGAATGGCTGCGCAGTTCTCGCCGATGCCGCCACCGAACACGATCACATCGGCGCCGCCCAATTCCGCCATGTACGCGGCGAGATAATGTCGCGCACGGCGGCAAAAGATCTCCACCGCCAGCGCCGCTGCCGCATCTCCCGTTTGCTCGAGCGCAAGGAGCGCGCGCATATCGGCGGTGCGACCCGAGAGGCCCAGGAGACCGCTGTCCTCATTGAGCTCGCGACGCACCTGCGCCGCAGACAGGCCGCCGCGCTCCATGACATAGAGAAGTGCACCCGGATCGACGTCCCCCGAGCGCGTCCCCATGACGAGTCCCTCCAGAGGCGTGAACCCCATGCTGGTGGCGATGGCACGACTGCCAAGAGTGGCCGTCACCGAGCATCCCCGCCCGAGCTGCAGGCTCACGATTCGGGTCGCCTCGCGCGATCCCTCAAGCCGCGCGCGCGCGGCCTGGCACAGGTACCGATGCGCAATGCCGTGGAAGCCGTAGCGGCGCACGCCGAACTCCTCGCGCCAACGCGCGGGCAGCGCATAGCAAGACGCAGCCTCCGGCAGGTCCGCGTAATAAGCGGTATCAAATACGCCGATCACGGGCAGCTTCTCGCCCCATCGGCCGCGCACCGCGGCGATGACCGACAGCGCCGGCGGGTTGTGCAAAGGTGCGAGGGTGCCGAGCTCAGCGAGTAATGCGAGCTGCGGCGTGCCCAGCCGTGTGGTCGAACGGAAGGCATGACCCCCGTGGACAATGCGATGCACTGTGGCTTCCACGCCGGAGAGCCGAGCGCCTCCCTGCAGCGTAGAGTCCGAAAGCCAATCGAGCACGAAGCTTGCAGCTTCGGACAATGTGCGGATGGGCGAGGAGGGCGGATCGCAAGCCGCGGCGGTGCGCAGCTCGAAGCAGCCGGAGCCATCGGCAGTATCGGCGAAGCTGCCGGACGTGAGGCGGCGCACTGCGCCGTTCGCACCCGCCTCCATGAGGTCAAATTTGAGCGATGAACTGCCGGCGTTGAAAACTAGGAGCGGCATTGAGGAGGCCTGCAGCGCTCGCTGCCGGACGCACCGGTGAACCGCGGGAGCGCATTCACGGCGCAGGTCTCACACGCGAGCCCACCGCCTGCCGCAGCGCGAAGGCTGCGAGCAGCACGACCACGCTCACAAGTCCGAACACGAGGGGTGCGCGCTGCTCGGGGATGAAGGCCATGGCGGCCACGATCGCAAGCATCGCGACGATGGCGAAGCGCGTGAGGTACGGGAAGCCCCACATCCGCATCCGCAGTCGTTCGGGCATCTCGCGCTCCAGGCGCCGCCGCAGCTTTAACTGAGAAAACGCGATCAGCACGTAGACAAAGATCGCGACCGTGCCGTAGGAGTTGACGAGAAACGCGAAGACCTTGCCGGGTGACACGTAGCTCATAACGACGGCCGCATAGCCGAACGCCGTGCCCGCCAGAATCGCCGCCACCGGCACGCCGCGCACATCGAGTCGGGCAAATACACGCGGTGCATCGCCGCGACGGGCGAGCGCCATGAGCATGCGCGACGAGGCGAAGAGCCCGGAATTCAAAGCCGACAGCACCGCGGTCAGGATGACAATGCTCATCACCGTGGCGGCGGAGGGCACGCGCAGCGCTTCGAGCACGCTTACGTACGGCCGTTCGATCCGCGCGGCGTCGTTCCACGGCAAAATGGCGACGACGAGGAAAATCGAGCCGACGTAGAAGGTGAGGACACGCCAGATCACCGATTGCATCGCCTGCGCCACGGCCCTTTCAGGTTCGGCGGATTCCGCCGCGGCGAGCGTCACGATTTCCGTGCCGAAATAGAAGCCGGTCGCCGCGACGGCACCGGTGAGCACCGGCACGATGCCGTTGGGCATGAAGCCGCCGTGCATCGTGAGGTGCTGCGCGCCACCGGCGCCGCCAGGCCAGAATCCGAGCACAAAGATGGCGCCGGCGCCCAGGAACAGGACGATGGCGAGGACTTTGATCGATGCGAACCAAAACTCCGCCTCGCCATAAGAGCGCACCGAGAGCAGGTTGACCACCGTGAAGAGCGCCACGAGGCCGAGCGTGAATTGCCACGGCGGCACCTGGGGCCACCACTGCCCGAGGAGCTTCGCGCCGGCGACGGCCTCAAGCGCGACCACGATCACCCAGAAGTACCAGTACATCCACCCGGTCAGAAAGGCAGCCAGATCCCCGAGCGCAAGATGACTGTATTCGTAGAAGCCGCCGACGGCAGGGTAGGCGACCGCCATCTCGCCCAGCATGCGCATCACGAGCACGACCAGGATCCCCGTGATCGCAAATGAGATGACCGCGGCGGGCCCGGCCGCACTGACAACGACGCCGCTGCCGACGAAGAGACCCGCACCGATCACGCCGCCGAGCGCGATCATCTGCATGTGACGGCGCTGCAGCGTGCGGCGAAGTCCGCCCGACTCCTCCATCAGTGGCGGAACTTGACGCGCAGCGCGAGCCGTAGCCGCATGCGCTGCACGGCGCCTGCCCGCACCCTCGTACATAGAGCGCAAGAACGTGGGTCGGGGCGCATCGAAGGCATATCAGACGTAGGTCTGGTACTTTTTGAGGAGGCGCACCGGTTTCGTCAGCGCATCGCGCCGAAACGGATCGCCGAGTTCCTGCGTCACCATCATCTCAAGCACCGTTGTCTTATGCTCGCGCTGCGCCTGCGCCGCCGACCGCAGGGCAGGTCCCACATCGGCGAGCCGGTCCACGGTCACACCCTCGCAGCCAAAGGCGCGCGCCACTGCCGCCCAGCTCGGGTTCTCGAGATTGACGCCCTGATAGCGCCGGGAATAGAAGTCGACGTGGTTTTTCTTTTCCGCGCCCCACTGCCCATTGTTGAACACCAGCACCGTGACGCCGATCTTCTGGCGCGCGCAGGTGAGCAATTCGTTGAAACTGATGCCCCAGGCGCCGTCGCCGACATAGGCGAAAGCCGGGCGCTCGGGCGCTGCCATCTTCGCGCCGCAGATGACCGGGAATGCGTAGCCACAGTTGCCGAAGCTCATGGCGGCGAACATCGAGCGCGGCGCCTCGAAGCGCAGGTAGGAATTCGCAACCGAGCAGATGTTGCCGATGTCGGTCGAGACCATGGAGTGGGCCGGCATGGCTTTCTCCAACTCCCGCAGCATCTCGCGCGGGTGCATATGTGGCGAATTGCGTGCCACTTCGAGCGAATAGGGATCGCGCTCGTGCGTCCAGCCGTCAAGCTCGCTCTCCCAGGCCTTCTTCTCCGCGGCTATGCGCGCCAGGCGCTCGGTAAGACTCACTGACGCCGCAAGGGTGCG
The DNA here is from genome assembly GCA_003140135.1 of Gammaproteobacteria bacterium. GTDB lineage: Bacteria > Pseudomonadota > Gammaproteobacteria > Steroidobacterales > Steroidobacteraceae > PALSA-1196. The sequence continues at coordinate 6,580 of PLIX01000187.1, read as the reverse complement.
ACCCTTGAGGCGCTCGATCAGGGCGCCGGCCGCCGCACGGGCATCGCCATGAATGCCGACCGAGATCGGCTTCACGAGCCCGAGCATCCGCGGGTCGGTATCGATCTGAATGATCTTGGCCTGCTTCGGCCAGTAGTCGAGCCCGTGCTGCGGCAGGGTGCCAAACGGGCCGAGGCGCGTGCCGAGCGCGAGCACGACATCCGCCTGCGCGATCAGCTTCATTGCCGCTTTCGAGCCCTGGTAGCCGAGCGGCCCGACCGCAAGCGCATGCGAGGCCGGGAATGAGTCGTTGTGCAGGTAACTGTTGCACACCGGCGCGCCGAGCATTTCAGCCAGCGCAATCGCCTCAGCCGATGCGCCCGCCATGATCACACCGCCACCGGCGAGGATTACGGGCGACTTGGCGGCGGCGAGGGTGTCGGCGGCTGCATCGAGCGCCGCCGAATCGCCGGGCCCATGGCCGATCCGCAGCGGCGGGGAGATCACCGCTTCGATCTCGCCGTAGAAAAAATCACGCGGAATGTTGAGCTGGGTCGGGCCCATCTCGAGCATGGCGCGGTCAAAGCAGCGGGCCGCAATTTCGGCCATGCGCTTGGGATTGTTCACATGCCCCTGGTATTTGGTGATTTTCGAGAAGATGGGCAGTTGCTCGGTCTCCTGGAACCCGCCCAGTCCCAGCGACATCGAACCGGTCTCCGGCGTGATGAACACCACCGGCGAATGCGCCCAGAAGGCCGCCGCCACTCCGGTCACGAAGTTCGTCACGCCCGGCCCGTTCTGCGCAATGCAGACGCCGTGCCGACCGGATGCGCGGGCGTAGCCGTCGGCCATATGGATGGCGCCCTGTTCATGCGCGACGGGCACAAACTCGATTCCGGCGGCTGGAAAAATGTCCAGCGCGTCCATGAACGCCGAGCCGACGATTCCAAAGACGTGCTTCACGCCATTGGCGGCGAGGGTCTCAACCAAGGCCTCGGATGGCCCCATCTTCTGCGGCTGGATCACAGGCTTACCCACTCCATTGCGATATCTCGATAATAGAGACATTGCATCTTCTTATTGCGCTAAAATAACCTCCGGACCTCGATATGGCAATCATGTATTCCGCTTTAACTCTCTTTTCGTACCGTTTATCGGAAACGATGGCGGGTACTTATGCCTAGCCGCGCGCTGTCGTTTGTGGCAGAACCCGGAGAGATTGCGGGGGAAACCTCCTCGACGTTGAAGGCATTCGGGGTACTCGAGGTGCTGGTGCGCGCCGGGCGGGCCGTGACGCTGTCGGAGTTGATGCAAGCTACGGAATTGCCGAAGCCGACGCTGCACCGCACGCTCGCGCTGTTCGAAGAGGCGGGCTATCTCGCGCGCGAGCCGGGCGGGCGCGCCTACATCATCGGTGAACGCCTCTCGCATTTCGGGCTTGATGTGCTGCGCAACGACCGCGCTGCGACGCAGCGGCGCACGGTGCTGCGACGCGTGGTGAGCGAGATTGACGAGAGCTGCAACCTCGCCGTGCTCCAAAGGGGTGCTCTGATCTATCTCGACCGCATAGAAGTGGAGTGGCCGCTGCGTTTGCAGATCCCGGTGGGCGGGGTCGCGATTCCGCCGCACTGCTGTGCCAGTGGCAAACTCCTGTTGGCTTACCGCCCCGTCGCCGAGCGTCAGCGTCTTCTGGAACTGATGGCGCTCAAGCGCTTCACCGAGCGAACGATCACCGACCGCCAGGTGCTGGCCTCGGAGTTCGACCGCATCGTGACTTCGGGTTACGCGGTCGACAATGAGGAGTACGTGCTGGGCGTCGCCTGCGTCGCGGTGCCGGTGCGCAGCCCGCACGGGGAGGTCATCGCGTCGCTCGCGGTGCAGGGCGCAACCGCACGCCTGCCGCTGATGCGTGCCATTGAGTTCGTGCCGCGGCTGCAAGCCGCGGCTGCGGATATTGGGTCCACCTTCGGATGAGCGCAGCGCCACACGTGCATGCACCGCGGAACAGAGGAAGATCGCTATGGAATTGACGCTCGAGGCACTCGAACAGCACTGGCTGCCCTTCACCAACAACCGCGACTTCAAGCGCGAACCGCGCCTGTTCGTGCGCGCGAGCGGCATGTATTACTGGAGCCAGAGGGGTGAGAAAATCCTCGACGGTAGCTCCGGACTCTTCACGAGCGCCGCGGGTCACTGCCGGCCGGAGATCGCGGCGGCAGTCGCCGAACAGCTGCAGACGCTCGACTTCTCGCCGTCCTTCATGCGCGGCCATCCGGGCGCATTTGCGCTGGCGAACGGAATCGCGGCCCTCACGCCGCAGGATCTCAATCACATCTTCTTCTGCAACTCCGGCTCCGAGGCCGTCGATACTGCCATCAAGATCGCCTTCGCCTATCACCTGGCCCGCAAGGAGGCGCAAAGAACTTATTTGGTGTCGCGTGAACGCGCGTACCACGGCGTGAACATCGGCGGCACCGCGCTCAGCGGCATCGTACGCAACCGCGAAGCGTTCGGAGCGCTGATGCCAGGCGTACTGCACCTGCGCCACACGCTCCTGCCCGAGAACCGCTTCACCCGCGGCATGGGCGCGCATGGTGCGGAACTCGCCGATGACTTGTTGCGATTCGTGCAACTCGTCGGCGAGAAGCGCATCGCCGCGGTGTTTGTCGAACCCATTGCCGGGTCGACGGGAGTGCTCGTGCCGCCGCGNNTTCGGCCGCACCGGCGAGCCCTTCGCGGCGCTCTCGTTCGGCGTGACTCCCGATATCATCACCATGGCCAAAGCCCTCACCAATGGCGCACAGCCGATGGGCGCCGTCGCGGTCCGTGAAGGCATCTACCGCACGATTGTGGATGCCGCGCCGGACGGTGCCACCGAATTCTTCCACGGCTACACCTACTCTGCGCACCCGGCGGCCTGCGCCGCCGGACTTGCGACGCTCAAGATCTACGAGACCGAGCGCCTATTTGCTAAGGGCCGCGAGCTGTCGGACTACTTCCAGGATGCGATGTTTGCGCTGCAGGAGCTGCCGGTCGTGGCAGACGTACGCGGTCAGGGCCTGCTGGCGGGCGTGGAAGTCAAACCCGGCAAGGCGCCGGGTATGCGCGGCGCCGAGCTGCAAGCGAAGCTCTTTGATCGCGGCCTGCACCTCAAGACGACGGGCGACGTCGCAATCGTTGCACCCGCATTTATTGCCGGCCGTGCCGAGATCGACCAGATGAGCGCGATACTGCGGGATGCGCTCGCGGAATATTGACGGCAAGTCCGCTCGGGCACCTCCGGGAAGACCGTCAGGCCGTGCCGGAATCTGGTGGCTCTATAGATGCCGCGCGCTCCGCACGCTTGGTGCGAGCCTTGCGCAGAGCGCGCTTGGTCGCACCCGCCGTCCCACTGAATGCAAGGTCGCGCAGGCGGCTCGGCTGCAACGCCCCGGCGCGTTCCAAGACAGGGTACGCCGCGGAGCACAGATGCGAGTGGATCCGCTTCAGGTCCCGCAGAATGTCCAGATCGAGCGAGATGGATTCAATCGTCTCGGGACTGCCTTCGCGCATGCGCATCAGATTGCGTTCCGCGGCCGCGAATTCCGTGGTGCGCAGTTGCGCCTTGGCAGCAATGAGCTGGCGCGCGACGTTGATGTCGCCCGACATGAAGATGCCGACGGCGAGCCTCAAGCTGTCGACGACTTGCTGATGGAACGCCACGAGCTCTGCTTCGCCGTCCTTCGAGAAGGTAATGGCGCGCCGGATCTTCTTGTTCGCGACATCCATTAGATTCTTGTCAATGATGTCGCCGACGTGTTCGAGATTGATGGCGAACGACATGATTTCCATGGCGCGGTGACCGTCGCGGTCATCGAGGCTATCGCGGGTAATCCGGGTCACATAGAGCTTGACGGCTTCATTCAGGCTGTCCACGGCATCGTCCATGCGACTGATCTCGGCGACGAGCTTGCGGTCGCTCGAAAGGAGCGCGGTCATAGTCTGGCGCAGCATGGTCTCGACGAGGTCGCCCATGCGCAGCACTTCCCGCGCAGCGCACACCAGGCCCACCGACGGCGTTCCGGTGACAGTGCTGTCCAGATACACGGGTATCGCCGGATCGGCGGCCCTCTTCTGCTCCGGCAGCCAACGCGTCAGAAGCGCGGCAAGTCCAGGCAATGGCACAATGAATGCGAGGGCCAGCACGATGTTGAACGCGGTATGAAAGTCCGCGGCCAGCCGTGCGGGATTGGGCTCGAGTTGCAGCAGCTGGCCCGTGATGAAAGGCAGGAAGGGCAACACCGCGAGGCACCCGGTGACGCGGGTCAGCAGATTGCCGATGGGCAGGCGGCGGCTGGCGGGGTTCCCCGGTTGGCTCGCCTCGATGAGCGGATTGACGGCGCTGCCCAGATTGGCGCCGAGCACCAGGGCGAGGGCGGCGACCGGAGTCACGAAGTGCGCCGTCGCCAGTGACATGACGAGCAGAACCACGGCAACGCTCGAGTGCGCCGCCCATGTCAAAAGTGCGGCGACCACCAAACACAGCAGGGGCGCGCCCGTGATGGCGCCGAGAAGGGCGCGTGCGGCCGGTGCGCTTTCCGCTGAACCTAGGGTACCGAGCAGGATGTGCAGCGCAAGGAGCATGAGGCCGGCGCCGATGGCGACGCGCCCCAGGTCGCGCGTGCGCGTGCGGGTGCTGCGCTTGAAAGCGACCACGCCCACGCACAGCAGCAGCGGTGTGACGATCGAGATGTTGAACGACAGGGCCTGCACGACGAGGGTCGTCCCGACGTTCGCTCCGAGCATCACGGAAAGCGCGGGAACGAGGTCAACGGCGCCTCCCGTGACGAAGGATGCCGTCATCAACCCGGTGGCCGTACTGCTCTGTAGCAATGCCGTAACGAGCGCGCCCGCGAGAAAGGCGCGGAACCGATTGCGCAGCGCGACGCCCAGCATGTGACGCAGTCCGGAACCGAAGGCGCGCACGACTCCGCTGTGGACCATGTGCAGGCCCCACAGGAGCAGCGCCACGCCGCCCATCAAATCAAGAATGACTGTGCTGCCCACGTTAGGAGGGGCTTTGCCCGGCGGCCTCGGCCAGAAGTAATGCCCCTGTGATACCTCGGGGCGCAGGCCCGTACCACGCACGGCGTCGCCATTCGGCCGCCCCGCGCCGATGGCGCGGCCAGGTTGTGACGGGGTACCACCTGGCGGTGAGTGCGACGTGAGCGCCGCTTCGACGCCGGAGGGTTTTGTTCATGGGCCAAGAGCACACAGGGCTGCGCGACATGTGCGGTCAGCGGCTCGCCGGGCGGTGGAGCATGGGGTCGTTGTCAGCTTGGGTGGGGCGGCGGGAGCGCGGGCGGATCACCGCGCCTCCTGCGACGCCGAGGAGCCCGAACAGGGCGGCGACGAAGGGGTTGTAGTAGATGATAGCGACCAATGAAACCACCGCGATGGCGAGCGCGATGAGCGGAAAGAACGGGTAGAGCGGGGCGCGGAACGGCCGCTCGAGCTGCGGCTCCCGCCGCCGCAACCGCATCAGGCTGAAGAGACTCATGATGTACATGACGATGGCGCCCAGCGCCGACATGGTGACGATGCTGGCGGTCAGCGGTTGGCCTGCGATGCTGACGAGCTGGTCGGAGTAGATGGCGGCGATGCCGACCGCGCCGCCGGCGAGTATCGCCAGGTGCGGAGTTCGCCAGCGCGGATGGATGGCGGCCAGGAGCCGCGGCAGCAGCCCCGCCCGGGCCAGCGCGAAAATCTGCCGCGAGTAGCCCATGATGATGCCGTGAAAGGAGGCGATCAAGCCGAGGAGCCCGATCCACACCAGCAGGTGCAGCCATCCGCTCTTGGCGCCTACCACGATCTTCATCGCCTGCGGCAGCGGGTCGTTGATATTCGCAAGCCGCGGCCAGTCACCCACGGCGCCTGCGAAGATCATCGTGCCGAATGCGAGCGCCACCAGCGTCAGGATGCCGAAGATGTACGCGCGCGGGATGGTGCGTTTCGGGTCCTTGGCCTCCTCGGCGGCCATCGCCGCGCCTTCGATCGCGAGGAAGAACCAGATCGCGAACGGAATGGCGGCAAAGAGACCGCCGAGCATGCCGAACGACGGATGCTCCGCGCCGGCCCAGCCGGCGGCGGTGAAGTGCGACCAGGCGAAACCGCCCGACACCACGCCCATGAATATCAGCAGCTCGCCGATCGCGAGCACGGTGACCACGAGCTCGAAGGTCGCGGCAATCGTGACGCCCGCAATGTTGAGCGCCATGAACACCGCATAGGCGCCGACCGCGGCCGTGCGTGCATCGAGCGCCGGGAACTGGACGTTGAGGTATGCGCCGATCGCCAATGCGATCGCAGGCGGAGCGAATACGAACTCGACCAGCGTCGAGAACCCGGCAACGTAACCNNGTAGCTGTAAGCGAACGGGCCGCCCGCGTGCGGAAGGGCGGTCGTCAGCTCCGTGAAGCTGAAAATAAAGGTCGTGTACATGAGCGCGATGAAGACGGTGGTGACCAGAAAGCCCAAAGTCCCCGCCTGCGCCCAGCCGTAACTCCAGCCGAAGTATTCTCCGGAGATGACGAGTCCGACCGCGATGCCCCACAGGTGCACT
>PLIX01000233.1 GCA_003140135.1 Gammaproteobacteria bacterium | reverse complement strand
ATCATGATGACCACCATGGCCGCGATGCTGGGAGCGCTGCCGCTCGCGCTCGGCAGCGGTAACGGCGCAGAGATGCGCCAGCCGCTCGGCATCTCCATTGTTGGTGGGCTGATCGTGAGTCAGGTGCTCACGCTCTACACGACGCCAGTGATGTACCTGTACCTCGACCGCTTCGGTGCATGGTGCAATCGGCTGTGGTCGCGTCTGTTCCCGTACTCGCATCCGAGCGCGCCCGCGGCACCGGTGCAGCCCCTGTGAGCCTGCGCGGCGCTTTGTGGTCCGTCGCCTTGGCCGCACTCGCAGGCTGCGCGGTGGGTCCGAACTACCATCGTCCGTCCGCGCCCGTGCCGCAGCGGTTCAAGGAGGCGGAGGGCTGGAAGCCTGCTGAACCCAAGGAGGCGGCAAGCGGGACCGACTGGTGGTCGGTCTACAGTGATGCGGTGCTCGACGGACTCGAGAAGCAGATCGACATTTCCAACCAGACGCTGAAGGCGTCCGAGGCGTCGTGGCGCGAGGCCGAAGCCGTGGTGAGCGAGGCGAAGGCCGAGCTCTTTCCGACCGTGGGCGTCAGTGGTAGCGCCACGCGAACCAAGGGTCTCGGCACGACCGTCGGCGGCACCACGACCACCACCACCACCGGCGGCGGCACCACCACCGGCGGCGGCACCACGACGGGCGGCGGCACCACGACGACCGGCGGCGGCACCACTGCCGTAATCCCGACGGGCTCGCGCCCCTTCAACAATTTCAACGCAGCAGCCGATGCCTCCTGGGCCCCCGACATCTGGGGCAAGATCCGCCGCACCATCGAGGGCGACGTGGCGAGCGCCCAGGCGAGCGAAGCGGACCTTGCCGCCGCACGACTGTCCGCGCAGGGAACACTGGCAACCGACTACATCGAGCTGCGCGTCACCGACGAGATGAAGCAACTGCTCGATCAAACCGTCGAGGCCTACCAGCGCTCGCTCGAGATCACCCAGAACCAGTACAAGTCCGGGATCGTCGCCAAGGCCGATGTGATCACCGCCGAGACGCAACTCGAAGGCGCGCAGTCGCAGCAGATCAGTGTCGGAGTGATGCGTGGCCAGCTTGAGCACGCGATCGCGGTCCTGGTGGGCAAGCCGCCGGCGGATTTTGCAATCGAGTCCGCCCCCTTCGGTACCACGGTCCCCGTCGCCCCCGCCGGCATCCCGTCGACCCTGCTCGAACGGCGCCCCGACGTGGCCGCCGCCGAACGCACCATGGCGGCCGCCAATGCCCAGATCGGCATCGCGATCGCCGCCTATTTCCCGGATCTTACGTTGACGGGCACCTACGGGTTCAGCAGCAGCGTGATCAACGGGCTGATCAAGACGCCGAACAATGTCTGGTCGTTCGGCGGAACCCTGGCGGACACCGTACTCGATTTCGGCGCGCGCTCCGCGGCGGTGCGGCAGGCCCGCGCCGCCTATGACGTTGCCGTCGCCAACTACCGCCAGGCGGTGCTCACCGCCTTCCAGCAGGTTGAGGATCAGCTCATCGCATTGCGCATCCTCGAGCAGCAGTACTCGGTGCAGGACCGGACGGTCAAGTCCGCCAATGAGGCCGTGCGGCTCACGATCAATGAATACAAGGCAGGCATCGTCGCCTACACTTCGGTTGTGACGGCTCAGGCCACGGCGCTGGCAGACGCCCAGACCCTGCTCACTATTCGCCAGAGCCGATTGACGGCGAGCGTGGCGCTCATCCAGGCGCTGGGCGGTGGGTGGGACGCCGCGTCACTGAAGAGCGCCGGCACCACGGCGCAACATGTTGGCGGCAGTAGTGCCCTGTGAGCCGCGCACGGCGGCTCCTGGAAAAGCGCGGATTGCCGGCGCGAAAGTAGCCATGCATCGCTGCGCGCCACGAAGAAACAAGGATGTTTCGACCCACCCGTGAATTGCGAAACGTAGTGGAGCAAGAACGCCAGTGAAGAGTAATAATACTCTCATGCCGCCCTCGTTCACGCGCACTCTTCGCTTGAAGGTTCGCTCCGAAGCCTATGCATGGCTCAATGCTGCGGCGATGGAAGTGAATGAGGCCTTCAACTACTGCAATGAGACGAGCTACAAAGCCGCCACCCGCACGGATTTGAAGCGTAAATGGCTCACGGGCTTTGACCTGTGCTCCCTCACGGCCGGCGCTTCGCAGTACTTTGAGAAGATCGGTGCCGATACGATTCAGTCGGTGTGTAATCACTATGCCCAGAAGCGCCAAGCCGCCAAAAAGCTGAAGCTAAAGTGGCGCGTGAGTCGTGACGCCCGGCGTTCGCTCGGGTGGATACCCTTCAAGGCGGCGAGCCTCAAGCGCAAAGGCCGGGGTGTGCGTTTTGCCGGCAAGTGCATGCGGGTGTTCGAGCGGGAACGCCTGGAGGGGGTGAAGTGGCAGGGCGGCTGCTTCGCGCAGGATGCGGTCGGAGACTGGTGGTTGTGCCTGCCGGTGAAGGTGCAGGCCGAGTGCACCATCGCCCCGCAGGAGGAGGTCGGCATTGATCTGGGGATTAAAAGCATTGCGGTCACGAGCGACGGCGACCGCCTGGAAGCGGGTCGCTGGACGCGCCGCTATGCCGAGAAGCTTGCCTCAGCCCAGCGCCGTGGCCATAAGCGCCAAGCCAAGCTCATCCATCGCAAGATCGCACGCTGCCGGGCGGATGCCTTGCATGTATTTTCCAGGAAAATGGTAGCCAAGTATCAGAAAATCGTTGTCGGTGACGTGAGCAGTCTGAAGCTTGTCAAAACGCGGATGGCGAAATCCGTGCTGGATTCGGGCTGGGGGACGCTCAAGAGGTTTTTGGCATACAAATGCGAGTACGCGGCCAGAAGCTTTGAAGTCACGAACGAGAGATACACCACCGTCACCTGTTCTGATTGCGGAGCCCTGAGTGGTCCGCGAGGGGTTAATGGGTTGATTGTGAGATTCTGGGTATGCAGCGACTGTGGTGAGTTGCACGACCGAGACGTGAATGCGGCTCGGAATACCCTGATCGGGTCCAGGTGTCGGACCTCCGTGAGCGGGAATGAGTCGTCGTACTCGCTGATTCGGCCGAGCAACGCCTATCGCGTTCGCGAAGCAGGCCTAGAATCAGCGAGGACGGCGGCATGAGAACCGGTAAGATATGGATTCGACAGAACGAGGATCATCCATGAAAGCGCTATTCAGTCTTGTCGCCATCGCTCTCTGCGCCGCGCCCGTGCATGCCGCCTGCACCTACCCGACCGCGCCGGCGTCGATTCCCGACGGGTCGACCGCAACCCTGGCCGAGATGGTTGCCGCACAGAAGGCCGTCAAGCAGTTTGACGAGGAAATCAACGCCTACACGGCCTGCATCAAGCTCGAGGAAAGCGCTCAGCTCAAAGGCGACAAGCTGACTGCCGACCAGAAGAAAGCCATCGAGGCACAGCAGGCGCAGAAGAACAACGCCGCGGTCGATCAGGACCAGGCGATCGCGGACCGCTTCAACGAGCAGATACGCATCTTCAAGGCCAAGTCGGCCGCCTCCAAAGGCTAGCCGCGCGCAGAGCGGGGGCATCGTGCGATGCTGACGCCCGCCGAAGCTCAGGACCTCATCGGGCAGAGCCTCGCAGCTCTGCCAATCGAATCATTGCCGCTGGCGCAGTGTGCGGGAGCGGTGCTGCGCGAGAACATCTACGCGGAGCGCGACCAGCCGCCCTTTGACCGCGTGGCGATGGACGGCATCGCACTCGCCAGCCGCTCGCTCGGCGCAAATGTGCGCGCGTTTCGCATCCAGGGCATGCAGCCGGCGGGCGATCCGCCGCAGGCGCTCGAGGCCGCCGGCGCATGCATCGAAGTCATGACGGGTGCCGTGCTGCCCGGCGGCTGCGACGCGGTCATTCCGGTGGAGCAGATCCGCATTTGCGACGGCGCAGCCCACCTTGCGGCCGATCTCGCCGTCGAGCCGTGGCAGAACGTTCACCGGCGCGCCACGGACACTCGCGCCGGCACGCTTCTGCTGAATGCGGGCGTGCGCCTGGAGGCGCCGGACATCGCGATCGCCGCCTCGGCGGGCATGGCGCGCATCCGGGTCGCAAGCCAGCCGTCGCTCGCCGTGATCTCCACCGGCAATGAACTCATTGAGCCCGGGGAGCCGGTACTGCCGCACCAGGTGCGGCGCTCAAATGCTTACGCCATTGTCGCCGCTCTCAAGCGTCAAGGCTTCGGGCGAGTGGCGGACGATCACGTGCGCGATGATCTCAAGGAGCTCGCGGCGCGGCTCGAGTTCCATCTGGACACGCACGATGTGCTGGTCCTAAGCGGCGGCGTCTCTATGGGGCGCCTGGATCTCGTGCCGCGCGCCCTCGCCGATCTTAAGGTCCGCACCATTTTCCATAAGGTCGCGCAGCGGCCGGGCCTGCCGCTTTGGTTCGGCGTGGCCGCCTCCGGCGCCGCCGTGTTCGCGCTCCCCGGGAATCCCGTCTCCACTCTCATGTGCGTCGCGCGCTACGTGATGCCGGCGCTTTTCGCCATGATGGGCGCAACGCCGCGCGAGCCGCGGAAAATAGCGCTGGGCGGACCCGTCACGGTCAAGCAATCCCTCGCCTTCTTCATGCCCGTGCGCATCGAAACCGACGATTCGGGGCGTGCCTGGGCCATGCCCCGGCCGACGAACGGCTCCGGGGACTTCACCGCCCTCGCCGGCACCGACGGTTTCGCCGAGCTGCCGCCGGGGCCGAACACTTATCCCAAAGGATTTGTCACCCGCCTCCACCGATGGTAAGACCTTAGGGGCCATGCCCCGTTCTGAAACCATCATCCCCCTGGAGGAGCTGCGCCGGCCGCGCGATACCTTCAGCCGGCCGATTCGCGACCTGCGGATCTCGGTCATGGACCGCTGCAATTTTCGCTGCCCCTACTGCATGCCGCGCGAGACCTTCCATGCGAAGTACCGCTTCCTGGGCTCGGGCGAGCGGCTCTCCTTCGATGAGATCGTGCGGGTCGCGCGGCTTTTCGTGCAGCTGGGCGTGCGCAAGCTGCGCCTCACGGGCGGCGAGCCGCTCCTGCGGGCAAATCTTCCCGATCTCATCGGCGACCTGACCGCAATCCCCGGCATCGAGGATGTGGCACTGACGACCAACGGCGTGCTCCTGTCGCAGCACGCCGCGGAGCTGAAGGCCGCGGGCCTGAAGCGCGTCACCGTGAGCCTCGACAGCCTGGATCCTGCGACCTTCGCGAAGATGAGCGGCGAGCTGGGCAGCGTCGAGGAAGTGCTGAACGGCATTGCGCACGCGCGCCGCGCCGGACTTGCGCCCATCAAGGTGAACACCGTGATCCAGCGCGGCACCAACGACTCAACCGTGCTCGATCTCGTCGAGCACTTCCGCGGCACCGATGTCATCGTGCGCTTCATTGAGTACATGGACGTCGGCAATCGCAACGACTGGCGCGCCGAGCTCGTCGTGCCGTCGAAGGACCTCCTGGCGCGCATCAGCGCGCGCTGGCCGCTCGAGGCGCTGGAGCGCAACTACCGCGGCGAAGTCGCAGAGCGCTACGCCTTCGCCGACGGCCGCGGCGAGATCGGCTTTATCTCCTCGGTCACGCAGCCCTTCTGCGGGAACTGCTCGCGGGCGCGTCTGTCATCTGACGGTGTCCTCTATACCTGCCTGTTCGCAACCGCCGGCACAAGTTTGCGCGATGCGCTGCGCGGCGGCGCGAGCGATGAGCAGTTGCTCGAGCGCATCCGCGCCGTGTGGCTCGCCCGCGCCGACCGCTACAGCGAGCTGCGCGCCCGCCTGCGCGCGACGGCGGCAGAGCCCAAGGTCGAAATGTATTACATCGGCGGCTGACGTGGCAGGCAAGCTCTCACACCTGGATCGCGACCGGCGGCCGCGCATGGTCGATGTCGGCGCCAAACCGATCACGGAGCGCAAGGCACTGGCGCAAGTGCGCATGCGCCTGCCGCGGGCCGTCGCGCTCGCCCTGCAGAAGACGGGCCACCGCACCAAGAAGGGGCCGGTATTTGACACCGCCATCATCGCCGGCGTGATGGCGGCGAAGCGCACGCACGAGCTCCTGCCCTTCTGCCATCCGCTCGCGCTCGATGACTGCAGCATCGAAATTGCGGCCGTGCGCGGCGGATTGCGCATACGCTGCCGCGTCGCGGTCCATCACCGCACCGGCGTTGAGATGGAAGCGCTCACGGGCGCGACCGTCGCGGCGCTTACCGTCTACGATATGTGTAAAGCGCTCTCGCACGATATCGAGATCATAAGCGTCCGCCTGCTTGAGAAGTCCGGGGGCAAGCGCACCGTGAAGCGCCGATGAGCGCGCCCGTCTACGCACTGGTGCTCGCGGGCGGCAAGAGTTCGCGCATGCACGCCGACAAGGCGGCGCTCGCTTATCACGGCCGCTCGCAGCTTGCCGAGGCGATACGCCTGGTCGCGCCGCTGACTGCGCGCGCCTTCGTCTCCGTGCGCGCCGATCAGGTCGATGATCCACTGCGCGCGGGCTTTGCTCAGATCATCGACCGCCGCGAGAATGTAGGACCGATCGCCGGCATCATGGCGGCGCAGGAGGAATTTCCGAACGTCGCCTGGCTCGTGCTCGCCTGTGACCTGCCGTTTCTCGACGCGGCCACTCTCGAGCACCTGCTGCGCGCGCGAGATCCGGCGCGCGACGCGACCGCCTATCTGTCAAGCCATGACGGCCTGCCCGAGCCCTTGTGCGCCATCTACGAACCGGGCAGCCGCGAGAAGCTTGCGGCGTACCTGGCTGCGGGGCGCCAGTGTCCGCGTCAGTTCCTGGGCCAGGGCAACGTGCTTCTCATCGCGGCGCCCGATGCGCGCGCGCTCGACAACATCAACACGCGGGCAGAGTATGACGCGGCCGTGAATGCATTGAAGACATCTGTAGGCCCCGTCAAGCAGGTCCGCATCCAGTATTACGCGCTCTTGCGCGAAGAGGCCGGTCGCAGCGAGGAAGCCGTCGCCACGCGCGCCGCGACCCCGCGCGAGCTCTTTGAGGAATTGCAGGCCCGGCATCCGTTTTCGCTCCCGCTCGCGATGCTGCGCGTGGCCGTCAACGACGAGTTCGGCGACTGGTCGCAGCACCTGGCCGACGGCGATCGCGTCGTCTTCATTCCGCCCGTGGCGGGCGGCTAAGGGCCACAGCGGCGATGCTCACCTTTGAGCTTTCGAGCGAGCCCATCGACGTGCCGCACTGGCGCGCGCGGCTCCTCGACCCTGCCTGCGGCGGCTACGCCTCTTTCGAGGGATGGGTACGCAATCTCAATGAAGGCGAGCAGGTGACGGCACTGGAATACGAGGCCTTCGCGCCGCTTGCGAGCAAGGAGGCCGAGCGCATCCTCGGCGAAGCCGCCGGCCGCTTCGGCATTGACCATGCGGCATGCCTCCATCGAGTGGGCAAGCTTGCCGTGGGCGAGCTTGCCGTGTGGGTGGGGGTGAGCGCGCGCCATCGTGACGAGGCGTTCCGCGCCTGCCGTTACATCATCGATGAGGTCAAACACCGCCTGCCGATCTGGAAGAAGGAGCACTACGCGGGCGGTGACACCGGCTGGGTGAACTGCGAGCGCTGCGCGCCGGGCGCGCAGGCGGCGCACACGCACCCAGGCGCGACGACGCGCGCAGACTACTCGCGCCAAATGGCGCTCAAAGAAGTCGGTGCGGCGGGACAGGCGCGCCTGTCAGCCAGCCGCGTGCTCGTGGTCGGCTGCGGCGGCCTGGGGGCGCCGGTCATCACCTATCTCGCAGGCGCCGGGGTGGGTGAGCTCGGCCTGGTCGATGCCGATCGGCTCGAAGCCTCGAACCTGCACCGCCAGACGCTCTACGCACTCGCCGATGTGGGTACGCCCAAGGCCGAACTCGCCGCGGCGCGCATCACCGCACTGAACCCGGAAGTTTCCGCGCGCGCGCACGTCGTACGCCTCGACGCGCAGAACGCCGCCGCACTCATCGCGCCGTACGACCTTGTCATCGATTGCAGCGACAACTTTGCTACGCGCTTCCTCCTGAACGATGTGGGCATGCAGCTGAAGAAGCCCGTCATCCTCGCCAGCGTCTATCAGTACGAAGGCCAGCTGCAGGTGGTGCGCGCGCAGCCTGACGCCGCCTGTCTGCGCTGCGTATGGCCCGAGGCCACGCGCGACGGCGTGATCGGCAACTGCGCGCAGGCGGGTGTGCTCGGCCCGGTTCCCGGCGTCCTCGGATCGCTGCAGGCGCTCGAGGCCTTGAAGATCCTGTTGGATCTGCCCGGCCAGCTCGGCGACGAAGTGCTCATCGTCAATCTGCTCACCCTGTCGAGCACCAAGCTGCGCACGCAGCGCGCCAGCGAATGCCGCGGCCGCCTGTGCGTGCATATCAGCCATCACAAGGAGAATGCATCCGTGAACGAGGAATCACTCGAAGTGGCCTTTGCCTCGCTTGATGACGCCGCCGCGCAGGGCTTTGTCGTCGTGGACGTGCGCGAGCCGCAGGAGCTGGAAGCGTGGCCCACGCCCTGCCGCAGCGCGCGACACATCCCCATGCGCACGCTTTTGTACGGCGATGGGGCGCTCGATGTCGAAGGCAAGTACCTGCTCGTGTGCGCAGTCGGACAAAGAAGTCTCGCGGCCGCGGGCGCGTTGCGCGCGCGCGGCATGCGCGCGGTTTTCTCCCAGGCGGGCGGAGTCGCGGCGCTCATGCAGCGCTAGCCGGCTCCGGCACGCCCGACAGATCTCACCTGAAAGATGGCGAGCCTTGCGCACGTGGAAATGAATGAGCGTACCCGCAGGCTGGCTGCGTGCGGGAAGGCCTAGGACCGCACCTGCCCCGCGCCGCGCACCACGTATTTGTAGCTCGTAAGCTGCGCCACGCCCACCGGACCGCGCGCATGAAAGCGCGCCGTCGATATGCCGATCTCCGCCCCCATGCCGAATTCACCGCCGTCGGCGAATTGCGTGGACGCATTGTGCAACACGATGGCGCTGTCGACCTCGCGCAGGAAACGCTCCGCGGCGGCCGAATCCTGCGTCACGATGCAGTCGGTGTGCGCCGATCCGTAGTGTCTGATATGCGCGATGGCCGCATCGATGCCGTCAACCACGCGCACGGCGATGATGGCGTCCAGGAATTCGCGGTACCAGTCCTCTTCGCTCGCCGAGCGCACGCGCGCATCGACCGCCTGCGCGGGCGCATCGCCGCGCACCTCACAGCCGGCCGCGAGGAGATCGTGCACGAGCGGCGCCAGATGAGTCGCGGCGGCGGCGCGGTCGATAAGCAGCGTCTCCGCTGCGCCGCACACGCCCGTGCGGCGCAGCTTGGCATTCAGCACGATCGCGCGCGCCATCTCCAGGTGCGCACCCTGGTGGACGTACACATGACAGTTGCCCTCGAGATGGCCGATCACGGGCACGCGCGCCTCGGCCTGCACCCGCTCGACAAGACTCTTGCCGCCGCGCGGGATGAGCACATCCAGATACTCGGTCATGCCGGAGAGCATGTAGCCGACGGCGGCGCGATCGCTCGTGGGCACGAGCTGGACACACTCGGCGGGGAGCGCTGCGGCGTTCAGTCCCGCGACGAGACACGCATGGATGGCGCGGTTCGAATGCAGGCTCTCGGAGCCGCCGCGCAGGATGACGGCATTGCCCGACTTTACGCACAGCGCACCCGCATCCGCGGTCACGTTCGGCCGGCTTTCGTAGATCATGCCGATCACGCCCAGGGGGACGACGACACGCTGCATGCGAAGACCGTTCGGTCGTTGCCACTCGGCGGCGACCTCACCGACCGGATCGGGCAAAGCGATGATCTCGTGCAGAGCGTGTGCCATGGCCTCGATGCGCGACGCATCGAGCGCCAGGCGGTCCAGCAGCGGCGCGCCCAGATCCTGAGCCCGCGCCGCCGCCAAATCGCGCTCGTTGGCCGCGAGAATCGCCGCCCTGCGAGCCCGCAACGCAGCGGCTGCGAAGGCAAGGGCCGCGTTCTTGACCTTGGCGGGCGCGAGTGCCAGCACATCGGCGGCCCCCACGGCCTTACGGCCAAGTTCATGCATGAGCTCGGGAATGTCCGTGACTGGGGGCTGTTCGTGCCCTGCGGCCACGTTCACGGTATCGCCTGCGCGGCTGCTGAAGTCTCGGCCATGGCGGCTCCCGGCGCGCGCACAATGGCAAGGTCGTCGCGATGAATCATCTCGTCGCGGCCCCGAAATCCGAGCAGGCGCTCGATCTCGCTAGACCGACGGCCCAGGATGCGCGCGGCGTCCCCGTCGGAGTACGCACAGATGCCGCGCGCGAATTCGTAGCCATCGGGCCCCACGATGCTCACCGTGTCGCCGCGATCGAAGCGCCCTCGCGTAGCAACGACCCCCGCGGGCAGGAGGCTCTTGCCCTCCTGCAAGGCCTTCAGCGCGCCCGCATCGATTACGATCGCCCCTGCAGGCTTCAAGGTCCCGGCAATCCACTGCTTGCGTGCCGCGGCCGGGGTCGAGCTGGGCACGAACCAGGTGCAGCGAGCGCCCTCCTCGATGCGCCGCACGGGATGCTGGGGCTGACCCGCCGCAATGCACAGGTGACACCCGGCAGCCATCGCGATCTTGGCCGCGAGGATCTTGGTCGCCATCCCTCCGGAGCCTGTCTCGGAACGGGAGCTGCCGGCCATCGCCTCGATCTGCGGGGTGAGCTCGCGCACGGTTTCAATGAATTGCGCGCCGGGATCCCCATGCGGATCGGCCGTGAAAAGCCCTTCCACGTCCGACAGGAGCACGAGACAGTCCGCGCCCGTCATCTGCGCGACCCGCGCGGCGAGCCGGTCATTGTCGCCGTAGCGGATCTCGGCCGTCGCGACGGTGTCGTTCTCGTTGATGACCGGCAAGGCTCCGAGCGCGAGGAGCGCCTCGAGCGTTGCGCGCGCGTTCAAATAACGCCGCCGGCGCTCGCTGTCCTCAAGGGTCAGGAGCACCTGGGCCACCGTGACGCCCTGGTCCTCCAAAATTTCCTTGTACGCGTGCGCCAGCCGGATCTGCCCCACCGCCGCCGCCGCCTGGCTTTCCTCGAGCCGCAACGCGCCTGTGGCGAGCTTGAGCTCGCGGCGCCCGAGCGCAATGGCGCCCGAGGACACCAGGATGACCTGCTGGCCGCGCGCGCGCAGGAGGAGCAGATCCGCCACCAGCGTTTCGAGCCAGCCGCGGTTGATGCGGCCGGACTCCCGATCGACGAGCAGCGCCGAGCCCACCTTGACCACGATGCGCCGGGCGGCGCCGAGCGGCGATGACATCGGAAAACTATACGCATTCGGCAATTCGACCGCGACTTCACGCACCGCAACAGTGCCGCCACCTCGTTGCCTTAACCCGAGCCCAGCCCCTAAACTTGCGGCGGTCGTGGCAATTGAGCAGTGGGGATTCGCGCGGTGAGCAGAGATTACGAACCGGTTCCCTCGCAGTGGTACGAGAACCTCGAGGAGGAAGAACAATTTCGCGTCCTATCGGTGGATGAGGACTCCGAGCTCATCGAGATCGAATACCTGGACGGGGACATCGAAGAACTCGACGTCGAGGCCTGGCATGAGATGGACCTCGAGCGCATCGCCGAGCCCGAAGGCTGGGCCGCATCCCAGGCCGAGGAAGAAGAAGAGGAAGAAGAAGACGAGGACGATGAGGATTGGGACGAGGATGACGACGAGGATGACGACGAAGACCTGGACGAGGATGAAAACGAGGATGCCAACTCGTACTGAAGCGTGAGCGTCTCAGGCTTGAAAAGCGGCGCGCCGATCCCCACGCTGACAAGACCGCCGGCGGCCCGGTCGCGTGCCGTCCTGGAAGCTTAAAAGCCCCCCCATGAAGCGCATTATTCTCTTTCTTGCGACGAATCTCGCGATCGTCCTCGTCTTGTCGATCGTGGCGCAGATCTTCGGCATCGACCGCTGGCTCGCAGCTCAGGGCAGCAGCCTCTCTGGACTCCTGGTATTTGCGGCGCTCTTCGGCTTTTCCGGTTCGCTCATTTCGCTTGCGATGTCGAAGTGGATGGCGAAGCGCACCATGGGCGTGCGGGTCATCAATCCGCAAGCCGCCAATTCTTCCGAGGAGCGCCTCTTGACGATCGTGCGCGGACTTGCGCAGCACGCCAGTGTTGGCATGCCGGAGGTCGGCATCTTCGACTCCCCGACGCCAAACGCCTTTGCAACCGGCGCGCGCCGCGACAACGCGCTGGTTGCGGTGAGCTCCGGGCTCCTCGCGCGCATGAGCGACAAGGAGCTTCAGGCCGTGCTCGGCCATGAGATCACCCACGTGTCAAACGGCGACATGGTGACTTTGGCTCTCATCCAAGGCGTCGTGAACACCTTCGTCATCGTGCTGTCGCGCATCGTCGGCAATATCGTCGATCGCGCGGTGTTTCGTTCGGATCGCGGCCAGGGGCCGGGCTACTTCATCTCCGTCATCGTCTCGCAGCTCGTGCTCGGCGTGCTCGCAAGCATCATCGTGCTGTGGTTCTCGCGGCAGCGCGAATTTCGCGCCGATCGCGGCGGCGCGCGCCTCGCCGGCACCGACAGCATGATCGCAGCGCTCGAGCGCCTCAAAGCGATCCACGAGGAACCGCTGCCGGCGCAGCTCGAGGCATTCGGCATCGCCACGGGAAAAGTCTCCACGGGGCTTGCCAGGCTCTTCATGAGCCACCCACCGCTCGATGAGCGTATAGCGGCGCTGCGCACCACGCCGCTCGCGTAAGCGGCAGAATGCGCCCGCCCCGGGTGGCGGAGCGGCTGTTCCGCCGGGCGAGTCAATCCCATGACGACGCTTGCGGTCCCAAATATTGAAGCGCGCTTGCTGGACATCCTGGGACCCGAGGGGCTCATGCTCTCGGCGGCACAGATGGCGCCCTTTCTCGTCGATCATCGCCAACTCTATCACGGACGTGCGCGCGCGGTGGCCGCGCCGCGCACGGTCGAGGAAGTCTCGCGCCTCCTCGCCTGGTGCAACGATGAACGCATCGGCGTCGTGCCGCAGGGCGGCAATACTGGCTACTGCGGAGGCGCCACGCCGGATGAGTCCGGATGCGAGATTGTGCTCTGCATGCGGCGGTTGGCGCGCATTCGCTCGGTTGACGCTCTCAACTATTCGCTCCTGGCCGAAGCGGGCTGCACACTGCACGAGGTGCGCGCCGCGGCGGACGCCGCTGCGCGGCTTTTCCCCCTGAGCTTAGGCTCCGAGGGCAGCTGTCAGATCGGCGGCAACCTGTCCACCAACGCCGGCGGCTTGAGCGTGCTGCGCTATGGAATGATGCGCGATCTGGTGCTGGGGCTCGAGGTGGTGCTCGCGGACGGCCGCCTCCTGCCCTGCGCGCAGGCGCTGCGCAAGGACAACACCGGATACGATGTGAAGTCGCTCTTCGTCGGCGCCGAGGGAACCTTGGGGATCATCACGGCGGCGAACCTCAAACTATTTCCGCAGATCCGTTCGAGCGCGACGGCGTTCGTCGCGCTCCCCGATATTGCAGGCGCGGTCGCCCTCTTGAGCGAATTGCGCGCGGCGAGCGGCGATCGCGTGAGTTCCTTCGAGCTGATCCCGCGCATCGCGGTGGAGCTTGCCGCGCGCCATATTCCCCTCGTCGCCGATCCGCTCGGGCATCCCCATCCCTGGTACGTGCTCTGCGAGCTCTCCTCCTCGGAAGAGGGCACAGCGCTTGCTGAGGTGCTCGAGCGCGCGCTGGGCGATGCACTCGAGCGCGGAGCCATCCTCGATGCTGCCATCGCCCAGAACGAGCGGCAGCGGCAAGCCCTGTGGCGCCTGAGAGAGAATATTCCCGAAGCGCAGCGGCGCGACGGCGCAAGCCTGAAGCACGATCTGTCCTTGCCCATCACGGTGCTGGCGCAGTTTGTGGAGCGCGCCGCGGCCTGGCTGGACGCGAATGTTCCGGAGGGGCGCCTCGTCGCCTACGGCCACCTGGGGGACGGCAACCTGCACTTCAATCTCAATCAGGCGCCCGGAGCGGACCGGACGCGGTTTCTCGCGCGCGAAGCCGTCGTGAAGCGCGCCGTCCATGACCTCGTGCGGGACTTCGGCGGCAGCTTCAGCGCCGAGCATGGCATCGGCCAGCTGAAGATCGACGAGCTCGCACGCTACGCGCCACCCGTGGAACTCGAGGTCATGCGCGCCATCAAGCGCGCGCTCGATCCGCGCGGCATTTTAAATCCGGGCAAAGTCCTGGGCACGGAGCCCCCATGAACCGCCGCTGGCTCGTGGGCGGCGCGCTCGCGCTTCTGCTGGCGAGCGCCTGCGCGCGCAAGGAACCGCCGCCCGCCGCGCCCCCTGCAGCGCCCGCGCACGCCGTGCAGCCCACGCCGCTCGCCGACGGCACGCCGCAGATCGCCGACTCCGCCGACGGCGTGCACATCGAATACCAGGTCTACGGCCATGGCGAGCCGGCCGTCGTGCTCGTGCACGGCTGGTCAAACAATGCCAACTATTGGAATGCGCAGCTGGATGATTTGCAAGCGCGCTACACGGTGGTGACGCTGAACCTCGCGGGCCACGGCGCCTCGGACCGGAACCGCGAGGACTGGTCGATGGCCAACTACGCCGCCGACGTGGCCGCGGTCGTGCACGAGATCCCAAACCGCAAAGTGGTGCTCGTCGGGCATGCAATGGGCGGCATCGTGGTGCTCGAGGCCGCGCGCATGCTCGGCAGCCGCATCATCGGCATCATCGCGGTGGATTCGCTGAAATCGATCGGCCAGCCGCCGATGTCAAAGGCCCAATTCGAGGAGCTGGTGCAGCCGTTTCGCGCCGACTTCATTGGCCACATGCGCGATTTTGTCCGCGCTTACCTGTTCACCAAGGATGCCGATCCGCTCTTCGTGCGCAAGGTCGCCGACGACATGGCGCGTGCCGCGCCGCAAGTCGCCATTCCGTCCCTGGAGGCCGTGTTCCACTACGATTTCGCAGCCCTGCCCGACATCCATGTGCCGATCATCGCGATCAATTCGGACCTGCACATGCCGACGGACGAGGCGCGCATCCGCAAGTCCGCCCCGACATTCCGCAGCATCGTGGTGCCGGGGGCGGGCCATTTTCTCATGATGGAATCTCCGCAGCGCTTCAATCCCATCCTGCTGCAGGCGATTGCATCGCTGCAGAAGCCCTGACGGCAGTCAAATCAAACGCACCAGCCCCTCCTGCGCGGTGCTCGCGACCAGGCGCCCATCGCGCGCAAAGACGCTGGCGCGCGCAAAGCCGCGCGCCCCGGAGGCGCTCGGACTGTCGAGCGCATAGAGGAGCCACTCATCGACGCGCAGCGGACGGTGAAACCACACCGCGTGATCGATGCTCGCCATGATCAATTTGGCGCTCAGGAAAGTCGTGCCGTGGGGCAGCGTCGAGGTATCGAGGAGATAAAAGTCCGACACGTAGGCGAGGAGACAGCGATGCAGCATCTGCTCATCCGGCAGGCGGCCGACGGCGCGGAACCACACCTGCCGCACCGGCGGCGCCTTGCGCGGCTGCAGATAGTTGATCTCCTGCACCGCGCGAAACTCAAAGGGCCGGGGTGTCTCGATGAAGCGCCGCACGCGCGCCGGCAGGCGCTCAGGCATCTGCTGCATGAGCTCGCGCAGCGGCGCGATCGCATCCGGCAGATCTTCGGGCGGCGGCACGTCGGGCATCGGGATCTGATGATCGAAGCCCGCCTCTTCCGCCTGGAATGAAGCGGCCATGTTGAAGATCTGCTCGCCGTGCTGGATGGCAACCACGCGCCGGCTGGAGAAGCTCTTGCCGTCGCGGCTGCGGTCGACGTTATAGACGATGGGCGCGGTACAGTCGCCGCGCCGCAGAAAGTAAGCATGCAGCGAGTGCGCCATGCGCGCCTCGGCC
This sequence comes from Gammaproteobacteria bacterium, assembly GCA_003140135.1. GTDB lineage: Bacteria > Pseudomonadota > Gammaproteobacteria > Steroidobacterales > Steroidobacteraceae > PALSA-1196. The sequence goes on along the minus strand of PLIX01000233.1, from coordinate 1,958 downwards.
ACCGTGGCGGATGCCGCCCGCAACGCTTGGCCGAGCACCTGGCCGCCAAAGACCTGCGGGCTGCCGACGTCCTGACTCTGGCCGCGGAAGAGATTGACCTCGAGGGGCTCGAGCTCGAGCACCCTCAGAAGTTGCCCGATACGCGGGTCAGTCGATTGCAAGGCGGAAGCTACTCGCTGCGCACCGTCACTGGATGATGAAGTCACCGTTCATGATCGCGTTGTGGCCCGGGAATGTGCACAGGTACTTGTACGCCTGGCCCTTCTGCAAAGCCGAGGTCGCGAAGGTCACACTCGTCGATTCGCCGCCACCGACGACTTTTGTGTGCGCAATGACGCGCGCATCGTTTGGCTTCACGTAGTTGTTGGCAATGCCGGCGGTCAGGCCGTCGCTCGCCACCGCCGACAGATCCTCCGCCTTCACCAGCACCCAGTCATGTCCCATGCTTTGCGCGGGCAGCTTCCCGGTGTGTGTCAAAGTCAGTTCCACCTGGGTGCAGTCCGCGGTGATCGTCAGCTGTTTCTTGTCGTATTGGATGGCATCGTTGCCGCTGATCGCAAGCTTGCACACCTTGGACGCCGCCTGCGCAGGCGCACCGAGCAGAAGTGCCGGGACGCCGATGACGAGGAGCGCAGCGAACGCATTGCGATTGAGTCTCATGTAAATCCCCTCTGTTGTGTCAAGAGCTGGTGACGCCGAGCCGTCTCTGCATGATGGGGCTCGTCGTCGTATATTGCAGGAATTGCTTTTTTTCTGGAAATAAATGGTGCTGGATCCCAAAAGCGGCGAGCGCCGCCTCGTGAAAGCCTGAGAGGATCAGTTTCTTCTTGCCCGGATAAAAGTTGATGTCGCCGACGGCGAACACCCCGGGCAGACTGGTCTCGAACTTCTCCGTATCCACGAGCAGCGCTTTCTTCTCGAGCGCAAGGCCCCACTCGGCAATGGGCCCGAGCTTCGGATGCAGGCCGAAGAACACCAGGAGCTTATCCGCGGGCAGCGCGTGCACCACCCCGTCCGTCGACTTGACGTTCACGCCGGTGAGACGGCCGTCCTCGACGATGAGCGAGTGCGGCAGCGCCTCCAGGTGACGGATATGCCCGGCCGCGACGAGCTCGCGCATCCGCGCGACCGAGGCGGGAACGGCGCGAAAATCCGCGCGCCGGTGCACCAGCGTGAGCGCGCGCGCCTTGGCGGCGAACTCCAAGGTCCAGTCGAGCGCCGAGTCCCCGCCGCCGAAAATGACCAATTGTTGACCATGCAGATCTGCCGCACGGCGCACGCGGTAGTGGATGTGCTCACCCTCAAAGTCCTGCGCGCCTTCGAGCCCGATGCGCCGCGGCTGAAACGAGCCGACGCCGGCGGCGATGACGACCGTAGCGGCATCGAAGCTCGTGCCGGTGGAGGTGCGAATCTGAAAGCGCCCCGAATCCAGCTTCGCAAACTCGCTCACTTCCTGGCCGAGGTGAAACTGCGGGGCAAAGGGCTTGATCTGCTGCATGAGCCGATCGACCAGCTCCTGCGCATTGCACACCGGCAGCGCCGGGATGTCGTAGATGGGTTTGTCCGGATACAGCTCCGCGCACTGTCCGCCCGGATGCGCCAGAGAATCCACGATGTGGGCGCTGATGCCGAGGAGCCCAAGCTCGAAGGCCTGGAAAAGCCCGCAGGGGCCTGCACCGATGATTACGGCGTCGGCTCGGATCGGCTCCGGCGCACCGGGGGATGAGATGGTCAATCGATTCTTCCGTACAATGCGTGCGGGTCATTGTAGCCTGACACTATGAGATTGCGCTTTTCATGAGCACGAACAGCGATTTACACCGACGGCGCCAGAGCGCGGTGCCGCGCGGCGTCACGAACTCGCTCTCGGTCTATGCCGATCGCGGCGCGAACGCGGAACTGTGGGACGTGGAGGGGCGCCGCTTCATCGACTTCGCAAGCGGCATCTCCGTGCTCAA
>PLIX01000112.1 GCA_003140135.1 Gammaproteobacteria bacterium | reverse complement strand
CGCGCACCTCGATGCTGTCGCCCTCGCGCACTCGCTGCGGTGTCACCCGCAGGTTCGACAAGGTGAAGCGTCCATAGGTCAGCCCATGCCCAAACGCAAATAGCGGCTCATTCGGCGCGTCGAGATACTTGCTCGTGAAAGGATCCTTCGGATCGGCGGGGCGCCCGCTCGGGCGCTGGCCGAAGAACAGGGGCGTCTGCCCCGCCGCCCTCGCCCAGGTGACCGGCGTGCGCCCACTCGGCGAGATGCGACCCGTGACCACATCGGCGACCGCACTGCCCGCCTCGCTGCCGAGAAACCAACAGGCGAGCACGGCATCGGCTTTCTCGATGAGCCACGGCACGATGAGCGGTCGGCCTGAAAAGAGGAGCGCGACGACCGGTTTGCCGAGCGCCTTGGCACGATCGAGGGCGACTTGCGCAAACGCACGCTGCTTTCCCGGAAGGCCCAGGTGAGTGCGGCTCGCCGCCTCGCCGCTCATGGTGGCCGCTTCGCCCAGACACAGGAGGACCACGTCCGCCTGGGCGCAAAGATCGACCGCGGCGCCGACGTCGGCCATCGACCCCCCGTCGATCGCAACACCGGGTGCGTGCAGGATCTCGACCTCGGGCCGGCAGGCGGCGAGACCCGCGAGAACGCTCACATGGGCATCGCAGTCGCCCGCGGCCGCCCAGGGGCCCCCCATCTCGGCAGAGGCGTCCGCGAGCGGACCAATCACGCAGAGGCGACGGACCGAGTTCGCGAGCGGCAGCACCGCGCGCTCGTTCTTCAGCATCACAATCGCGCGTCCGCCGACCGCGCGCGCGAGCGTGCGGCGCTCGGCAATGGACGCCGCAGTTTCCGGCTTTGCGCCGCGGCGGTAGGGATCCTCGAAGAGACCCAGCCGCTCTTTGAGGGTGAGCACGCGACGGACCGCCTCATCGACCTGCGCCAGGCTCACGAGGCCGCGTTCCAAAGCACCCGGCAGCCCGCGGCGATAGGCATCGGCCATCATATCGATGTCCACTCCGGCATTGAGCGCGAGGGCGGCCGCCTCCGTTAGGTCCGCGGCGATGCCATGGTGGATCAGTCCGCCAATGGCGTTGTAGTCACTGACGATGACTCCGTCGAAGCGCAGGTGCCCGCGCAGCCATGCCCCAAGCAGAGCGGCATTGGCAGTCATAGGGACGCCCGCAAGATCGTTGAAGGCGGGCATGATGGCCGCCACGCCGGAGTCGATCGCGGCAGCAAAGGCGGGCAGATGCACCTCGTGCACCGTGCGCTCGGAGATGTCGACGGAGGCATAGTCGCGTCCGGCCGTGACGGGACCGTAGGCGCAGAAGTGCTTGGCGACCGCCGCAAGAGCGGTCGAGCCGGTCAGAGCGGCACCCTGGAAGCCGCGGACCTTGGCCTCCGCGAAGCGCGCGGCCAGCCACGGATCCTCGCCGGGACCTTCAACGCCGCGACCCCAACGCGGATCGCGTGAGACGTCCAACATAGGTGCGAATGTCATTGCCACACCGTCAACGCTCGCCTCAATGGCCGCTTCGCGCGCCGTCAATGCCCAAGTAGCCGGATCGAATAACGCCGCCTCCGCCAACGGCACGGGAAACAAGGTGCGATGTCCATGGATGACATCGAAGCCGATCAGGAGCGGAACTCCCAGCCGCGACTCCTCGACCGCCAGTCGCTGCAGCTTGCACACGGCGTGCGCTCCGACCACATTGAGCAGATTGCCGATGGCGCCGGCCACGATCGCGCCGGTCGGATCCTCGACGAGGACCGGCCCCGTCACCGCATATCCACCCGCCGCCATGGTGAGCTGTCCGAGCTTCTCGGGCAGCGTCATGGCGCTAATCAGGGTCTGGACCCGGCTCATGTAATGCTTGTCCCCTCTGGCGCCGCGGCATCAGCGCATCCGACGCATTTTCCATGATCTTTTGCGCCGGCTGATGGCATGGTATCGAGTAATGGCACGATTGAGGTGCTCCGGAGCGAGCCAAATATGATGAATGAACACCCAGAAGAGAAGCCGAGTGGCGCATCCGCACAGGAGGAGGTTGCCGATTCGGGCCTCGTCCCGCAACTGGTGATGATGCTGCGCGCTCTGTGGGCCGCGTCGGTGCGCACCGCGCTCCTGCTGCTCGCGACTACCGTGTTTCTCGTCATCGCCGCGACCGCTTACGGCCAGATCCGCCTCAACCGCTGGAACAAGCCCTTCTACGATGCTCTGTCGCACCGCGCCTTCGAGCAGTTCCTGGTGCAGCTGGGCGTGTTCGCCATCATCGCAGGAACTCTCCTCGCCCTTAATGTGGCGCAGCGCTGGCTCACTGAAATGTTGAAGCTCAAATTGCGCGAGGGCTTGACCCTGGATCTCGTCGACAACTGGATGCTGCCGCGCCGGGCGTTCCGGCTAGCGAACGCAGGACCCGTGGGAATCAACCCTGATCAACGCATGCATGAGGACGCACGGCACCTCACCGAGCTTTCGGCGGATCTGGGCATAGGCCTGCTGCAGGCGTCGATCCTGCTGGTCACCTTCATCGATGTGCTGTGGGCGCTGTCGAGCGGCTTCGCTTTTCATATCGCCGGGCGGATCATCGCCATCCCGGGCTACATGGTGTGGGCGGGCATCATCTATGCGGGTTCTGCATCGCTGCTGAGTTATTGGGTGGGCCGCAGGCTGGTCAACCAGAATGCGGAGCGCTACGCCCGCGAGGCCGATCTGCGCTTTTCGCTCGTGCGCGTCAACGAGCACATTGATGCGATATCGCTCGCTGCCGGTGAAGCCGATGAGGCGCGGCGCATCAAGGGGGATCTCGCAGGGGTGCTCGCCGCGACGCGCCGCCTCGTCTCCGGCCTCACGAATCTCACCTGGATCACCGCGGGCTACGGCTGGTTCACGCTGGTCGCGCCGATACTCGTTGCCGCACCGCTGTACTTCGCGGGGAACCTGTCATTCGGCGGCCTCATGATGGCCGCGGGCGCCTTCAATCAGGTGCAGTCGTCGCTGCGCTGGTTTGTCGACAATTTCAGCACCATTGCCGATTGGCGCGCGACCTTACTGCGCGTCGCGAACTTCCGCCGCGCGGTCATCACCGTCGACGCGCTGCATGACGTCGAAAGTCGCATTACCTTCGTCGAGGGCGCGCCGGGCAAGATCGGCATAGAAGACCTCGAGATCGCCTCGCCGGCCGGGTGCACCATGCTCGAGGAATCCAAAGTCGAGGTGACTGCCGGGGAGCGTATCCTCATCGTCGGCGAACCTGGGGCGGGCAAGACGCTGCTGTTTCGGGCGCTCGCGGGCCTGTGGCCGTGGGGCACAGGACGCATCACGCGGCCCCGGGGCGAAGAGTTCTGGTACATGCCGCGCACGCCTTATCTGCCGCCAGGCACGTTGGGAGAGGTGCTGGCCTATCCGTTGAAGGTCGAGAGCTTTCGCGCGCGGGCGTTCACGGATGCACTGCAGCTGCTTGGATTGCGCCGCCTGGTGCCGATGCTCGCGCTGTCGCGGCGCTGGGACCGAGAATTAAGCGACGAGGAACAGCAAAGTCTTGCCTTTGCGCGCATGGTGCTGCACGCACCGCCCTGGGTGCTCATCGACGAAGTCCTCGATTCGATCGACGAGGAAACCCGTGAGCGCGTGATCAATATTTTCGCCACCGATCTTAAGCACACCGGGATCATCCATATCGGGCGCGGCCGGGCGCGCGATCCAAGCGTCACGCGTGTTCTGCATCTCATC
>PLIX01000291.1 GCA_003140135.1 Gammaproteobacteria bacterium | reverse complement strand
TTGATTGATCGAGATCGGCATATTTAATATCGGACGCTTTTGCCGCGGGCAAGAGTGGTTCTGGATCGCAAAGCGTGGCTGGCCACGAGCGAAGGGTTATCGCAGTCTAAGGCGCAAGTAAGCAATGAATATGTGGCAGTATCTTTGGCCGGCGGGTTCGCGCAGCACTCGCCCGCACCGCTCTCTTTACACACCATTTGCGTGGTTGCTTGGGCTAGCGTCGTCGATACTTGCCCTCTCGGCGCACGCAGACGATTTTTCCAAGGTCTACTACGACGCCAGCACAGACGAACTCGTGGTGACAATGATTTATAGCGGCACGAATCCCGATCACGCCTTTTCCCTGCACTGGGGGCAGTGTAAGGAGGCGACAGACAGCAATGCGAGCGAGGTCGAAGTTGAAGTGCTGGACAGTCAATGGGAGGACCCGGCCCGCCACGACTTCAACAAGACCGTACGATTCGGCTTAACAGGTCTGCCATGCCGGCCTGCGAAAGTCACGTTGAGAACGGCGCCACGGTTCATTTACTCACTCATTATCCCAGCGAGGCCCGTCGGGCACCCTTAATCAATCCGATTCGTCGAGTTGCGCCGGCACTTAGCTCGAAGTGCGGAGAGCCACGTTGGCGTGAGCGACTCACTATTGGAACTCCCCTGCGGGCAACAGTCTGCATTCGGCGGCCGAAGCGCTTAGGGCACTCTCGTCAGCGACGGGACACGACTTCCACGCAATCTTCACGATCTTGGACCCTTTGGGGAAAGACTTGCCGTTGCCCGGAATGCCCCCTCTAGTCCGCCGCCGGTGATGTGAGGATACTCGCTAACTTAAGCGCGTTGGGTGTACACGACACTGCGGAACAGGCGGTTGGTATTGGGCGGCGGCGTCGACGACGTCACAGCGCGGACGAGCTGCTCCCGCATAACTGGCAGCTAACATCGACAAGTAATTAGTCAAGACGCCATCGCCGGAGGTTTACAGATGAACACCATGATGCATAGCGTCCTGCGCAGCGCGACCGTCACGTTGATTTTGATGAACCCTATATTGGCGACCTCTGTGGCCGATGCCACAGACCCTGAAACGCACTCGCCGCTATTCAAGTCCTGGATCAACGGCGTTTCGGCGAGTGAGCCGCAGATGCAGGTGCAGCGCTACGATAACGACACCTATGTCATCCGCCAGTCGATCCGCACCAACTTCGAGGGGCCCTTTCTTTACGTGCTGTTCGGTAACGATCGCGCCCTCCTGATCGACACCGGAGCCGGTGGGTTGAACGTTCGTCCGACGATCGACCGGGTTATCGACGAATGGGCGGCCCGACATCATCGGATGTTTATCCCTTTGATCGTCGCACATTCCCACAGCCACGGCGATCACCACCAAGGTGACGTCGAATTCCAGGATCGACCGCACACCATTGTCGTTGGTCTCTATCCCAAGGAGGTGGCTGACTTCTTCAAGATCAGCGACTGGCCGAACCAGATCGTCTCGTACGACCTCGGTGGCCGCGTGCTCGATATCATTCCAACGCCCGGCCACCAGTCGGCGCACATCATGATGTTCGACCACAAGACGCGACTCCTGTTCTCGGGCGACTCGCTGGGTCCCTACCGTCTGTACATATCGATGAACGAGGCGAAGACCTATCGCGACAGCATCGACCGTGTAGCGGCCTTTACCAGGGACAAACAGGTCTCCTGGATCTTCGGTGCACATATAGAGATGACCACAAAACCCGGAGAGCTAATCCCCGACGAGGCGTCCAGCCACCCCGATGAGCACGTACTCGAGATTTCCTATTCAAACCTGCCCGAGTTGCAGACTGCGCTCCACGCAATGGGCGATAACCTCGTGCAGGATGCGCACCACGACTTTGTGATCTTTCCTGAGCCGGCACGCGAGCAGCAACCCTTCGCGCCGCCGGCGAAATAGCTGTGACATACCTGGATTGATGTCATTTTGTCGCCGATTGATGCCAGGCAATAATCGGGATGTGTTTAGTCCATGAGCGTACGCAGATACGCGTCGCCGCATTAACTCAACCTGAGAAGCTGCGGCTTGCCACGACTCGAGTGCTGTCTGGGCACCAATCGCTGGAAGGAGCGCATAATGCTTTATGGAAAAGCTCACCTACGTAGACGCCTATCGCCGTGCCACTGAGAACCCGGATGTCTTCTGGGCGGAACGGGCCTCGGCCCTGACCTGGGATCGCCGCTGGACTCGTGTGCTAGACACGAGTAACGCGCCGTTTTACCGCTGGTTTTCCGGCGGTCGCATCAATACCTGTTATAACGCGCTCGACCGCCACGTGGAACAAGGCCGTGGCGGGAACCTCGCACTCATCTACGATAGCCCTGTAACGGGAGTCGCCTTGCGCTTCACTTATGAGGAGCTTCTCAATCAGGTTGCGAGTTTTGCGGGCGCATTGAGGAAATTGGGGGTCGAGCGCGGCGATCGAGTCATCATATATATGCCGATGGTTCCGGAGGCGGTTGTGGCCATGCTTGCATGCGCGCGCATCGCAGCCGTGCATTCGGTTGTATTCGGGGGCTTCGCTGCGCCGGAGCTTGCCAAGCGCATCGACGATGCGAAGCCAGTCGTGGTGATCTCGGCGTCATGTGGTATCGAGGGTCAGCGGGTAGTCCCGTACAAGCCTCTGGTCGATGAGGCTCTCAAGCTTGCTCACCACGTCGTCCGACACTGCATTGTCCTGCAGCGACCTCAAGCCACTGCGGCCCTGCTTCCTGGGCGGGACCTGGATTGGTCGGAGGCACTCATTGGCGCACAACGCGCACCGTGTATCACCGTAGAAGCAACGGATCCCCTTTACATTCTTTACACCTCCGGAACGACTGGGAAACCAAAGGGTGTTGTGCGCGATCATGGCGGGCACGCAGTGGCGCTCGCCTGGTCGATGAGTGCGATCTATGACGTGCATCAGGGCGATGTTTTTTGGGCCGCCTCCGACGTCGGTTGGGTCGTGGGCCATTCGTACATCGTTTACGGGCCCCTGCTGGCGGGATGCGCGAGTGTTCTTTATGAGGGTAAACCGGTCGGCACTCCGGACGCGGGCGCTTTCTGGCGTATGGTTGCAGAGCACCGGGTCAACGCGCTTTTCACAGCGCCAACGGCCCTGCGCGCAATTAAGAAAGAGGATCCGGGGGGTGGGCTGATCAACAAATATGACATTTCAAGCCTAAGAGCATTGTTTCTCGCGGGAGAACGGTGCGATCCCGATACCGTGCACTGGGCGCAGGAAAAGCTCAACGTCCCCGTGATCGATCATTGGTGGCAGACCGAAACTGGATGGCCCGTTGCGGCCAATTGCCGAGGGCTCACACCGCTGCCAATCAAGGCGGGCTCCGCCAGTGTGCCAGTGCCCGGCTACGACGTGCGTGTGCTCGGTGACGCTGGAACTCCTGTTGGCGCGGGAACGATCGGCAACCTCGTAATTCGACTGCCACTGCCGCCCGGAACACTTGCGACCCTATGGGAAAATGATGAAGGTTATCGAGATAACTATCTCACTCGTTATGAGGGCTACTATTTGACAGGCGATGCAGGGTTCATCGATACAGACGGTTACGTATGGATTATGTCCCGCATCGATGATGTCATTAATGTCGCAGGCCACAGACTGTCAACTGGCGCGATCGAGGAAGTGCTTGCGGGTCATCCCGCCGTAGCTGAAGGCGCCGTAATCGGTGCGGCGGACGCCCTTAAGGGTCAACTTCCAGTGGGATTAGTAATTCTGAAGGCAGGCGCTACGATTTCCCCGGCGCAATTGCGAGCGGAACTGATTGACCGCGTCCGCCAGCAGATTGGCCCCATCGCGTCATTTCGTCACGTGGCAATCGTGACTCGTTTACCGAAAACCCGTTCAGGAAAAGTCCTGCGTTCTACCATGCGCGCCATCGCTGACGCGCGAAGTTTTAACGTACCGCCAACGATTGATGATCCGGGGACGCTTGAGGAGGTTACGGGCGCATTCAAGAATTTGGGTTATGCGACACCCGCGGGGAGCTAAAAGCGTCCCGCGTCAGCCTGTCTGGTGTTCGCCGTCATCTGTGCGGCAGTTTGACTGATTGAACATGCTGCAAGAGCCAATCACGAGTGACTGTAGCCTGACCCACCAGCCATTCGCGAAAGCGCTTCACTTGCGGCCGAAGCAGCGCAGAGTTGATAGTCGATGATGACGAGAGCCGAATTTTACAGCATCAGCAGGTGGTACTTGTCGGGATCACGAATGGTTGCGAATGGCGTCCGTTGTTTTCCCTATTTACTGCGCGGATCGTTTTCCGCGTTCAGATAAACAGTGTCCGTCGGACCAAATCCGGTAATGTAAACCACCACAGGCTCCGCCCTTGTCAGTGCGAAATGCGCCACACCGCCGGGCTCGGAGTAAACGCTGCCCGGCGGCAGCGGCTTTGTGCCCTTCCCGTTCGCCACACTGCCATAGCCGAAGTACCAGGTACCCGACATCACGATGGCTGAGCGGTTATCGCGATGTGTGTGCGCCTGGATTTTCGTGTTGGCCGGAATGCTGAGGCGAATAGTGTAGAGCCCTGGTTTCGTTGGGTCTCCCAGAAGTACGGTCGTTCGAACTCCAACTACACCCGAGGTGCCCACGCCGGCGCCGCCCGCTTCTTTGGCTGTGATCTCTACCGGCGTCAGGCGAATCTGATCAATTGCCGCCGCCTGCGCCACGCCAGCCAGCGCCACAGCCATGAACTATGCCAACGTAAGAATGCTCTTTGTCACGTCCCTTCTCCCGACTTACTTCTTTTACTTCGACACGAAATTCACTATCAGCGCTGTCGTGGCTTTGGGGTTCTCGTCCATAATCCAGTGGCCAGAGCCAGGGACGATACCCATCGTGACGTTCGTCGCCACGAAACGCAGGGTATCCGCCTTTCCGGAACCGAATGACTTTTCTCCGCCCAAGGCTAGTACCGGCATCGCCAGCTTGCCGCCTTTTGCGAGTAACGCCTTGTTATCGATGGCTCCCTGGTTGAACGCGCCGAACTGCTCGAAGGCGTCGTGCATGGCATGAGGCCGCGCGTAAAGTGCGGCATAGTGCTCGCGGGTCGCCTCGTCGATTTTCTTCGGATCGGCGGAGAGCTCATTATAAAAGCGATCGAGATAGATACGCTCGCGACCGGCAACCAGCCTTTCTTCGTCCGGCCCGCGGAAGTTGAAATGCCAAAGCAGGGGGCTTTGCTTAATCTCATCCCAATTTCCGATTCCGGGCAGCGGTGCATCGATGACGACCCATTTGGTAATGCGGGCCGGATATTGCGCCGCCAGCGCATAGCCCACCATGTTGCCAATGTCGTGCGTTACCAAGTCGGCCTGCTCGATTTTCAACGCGTCCATCACGCCCGCGATATCCACGGCCTGGTTCGTCTTTGTGTAGCCCATGTCGGGATGCGCCGAGAGGCCCATACCGCGCAGGTCAGGCACGACAACCGTATGATTCTTAACAAGTACTGTGGCAGCCGGCGCCCACATGTCGCCCGTGTCGGCAAAGCCATGCAGCATGACGACCGCGGGGCCCTGCCCGCCAATTCGCACATACAGTGTCGTTCCGTTGGTCTTGATTTCCTGGGTATGAAAGCTCGACGGAAACGGCTCCACCGCGAATGCAGGAGCCGCGATTAGAAATGCTACGAGCAAGGCGAGGAAATAGCGCGGCATAGTACCTCCCGATCAGAAGCAGCATCCTGGCCCCGCGCCTGCGTTGTGACTAGACTGCAACTGTAGGAACGAGCGTCCGGGAAAACCGAACGATGCTGAAGCTGGATTCCCTTCTTGCCTTCGTCACGACAGCTGAGTCCAGTTCAATCAGCGAGGCAGCACGGCGCTTGCAGATTTCGAAATCGGTTGCCAGCGAGCGTCTGGCGGAACTGGAGCGCAATGTCGGCGCTACGCTGTTACATCGTTCCACGCGTAAGCTGACGCTGACCGAAGACGGAATCGCCTTCCTTGAGCGCGCAAAACGCATCCTTCGCGAAGTATCGGAGGCGACTGCGGAGGTCTCCGAACGGCGAGGTGAGCTGGTCGGACCCCTGAGAATCGCCGCACCTGTCAGCTTCGGCATCCTGCATTTGGCTTCGGCGCTGAATTCGTTTCTCAGCCAGAATCCGCGCATCGAATTGTCTCTCGACCTGGACGACCGTTTCGTCGGCGCGGCAGATGGTTTTGACGCCATAATTCGTCACGGTCCGCTGCCTGATGGATGGATCGCAAAGCGGTTTGCGCCCAGCAGGCGCATCCTGGTCGCTTCACCCGATTATTTGAAAAAGAACGGGGCACCCGGGACCATCGGCGATCTGGAACGGCACCGTGGAATTATTTATTCCAATCGCGGTGCATCGGATTGGCGCTTCCGGCAAGCAGGCCGTTGGTCGGTCGTACGGCCCGGCACAATCATGCGTGTCAACAACGGGATCATCATGCGCGACGCGGCTCTAGAAGGTTTGGGCATCGCTTTGCTTCCGACGTTCATTTTTTTGATTTGATAAAGTCAGGAAAACTACGGCGGCTGGATGTCGGCGCAGAAGCAGAGCCCGCAATGATCTTCATTGCCTATCCCAATGATCGGCGTGTGTCCACCAAGATTCTGGCACTGATCGCGCATTTACGTGTCGCTTTCGGGACACCGCCCTATTGGGAGCGATAGGTTTGACAAGATGCTCGTCCCTATCTTTGACGATGATCGGTGCCGCGGATCCGGCTGACGAGATCGCGCTTGCGCACCGGCCTTAAGCTTTTTCCCAGGCGCTTCAACTACGCATTCTCCTTGCGCAACAGTGGGGCCTTGTAAACGAGGCATCCGACGACCACTTGGGAAAAGACCAGGTAGTTGAAAGTCCCGCAACCGCCTGGCTATCAATTAATGCACAAGTTCGTTACATCGGGCGACGTAGTGCCGTCTCGCAGCTGGCTAGCCCGCCCCGCAGCACAGAGACTTCAAATCCGAGTTGCAACAGGATGAACGCGGCGGCGGAACTGCGCCGTCCGGTATCGCAATACACTACATATGGAGTGCTGCGATCGAGCGCCGTGAGCTTCGCCCGGATAAGGCAGAGCGGAAGATTGATTGCCGCGTTGATCGCAGCCTTCTTGCACTCTGAAGGCATGCGCACATCCAGCCAGCGCCCTCCGCTCTCTATAGTCTTGCGCGCTTCTCGGAAATCGACCCACTTCTGTACTGGGTCCTTCATGAGTTCGAGGAAATCCCGCTTGTTAAGGCGCATGAGCGCTCCATCGGTCAACATTTTGACCGTGGCACTGCGTTTGGCCTCTGAAATCAGCGCTTCCTCACCAAAGGTGTCCCCTTGTCCCAGGTCAGCGAGCCGGATACCGTCGCGATTCAATGGCGTCTCGCGTATGACTGCACACTTGCCGCTCACGATCGCGTAAAAGTAATCGCCTTGCGTCTCCTGTTGAATAATGATTTCACCGGCACGGCAATTGACGCGCTCCATGCGCATGAAAATGCCCTGAATGTTAGTCGGAGGGATACGCTGGAAAATATTGCTCTGCAGCAGGGTCGTCATCCAGTCAAACTCTTCGGGACTCCCTAGCTGCGTTGCGAGCTCGCCCACTTCGTAGATACCCGTCTGATCCCATGTAATCAATGTATCTAGCAGATCACTGTCAATCTCGACGTACTTGATGGGGTCGATGGCTCGAGCCGTGAACTTACGAGGGAGAGTTGGGGAGAGAGGAGTACTTGTTTCACTGCTTCCCCCGGCTAGGATTGCAATCGTTCGATTGCTCTCAAGTAGTTCTAGCCTTCCAGAAATCAACCACAGAGTACGACGGTCGGAGTCGCCTGCGCGGAAGAGTTCACGATTAGCGGCCAGCTCCTTGAGTGTGATCTTGCGCGCCAGCGAACTGAGGCTGGCAGTTTTCATTCCCTCGAGCGGTGAGAGCCGGCGCAGATGCGTCTCGTCGAAGGTCTGACTGTCGTTCATGCCCGTCGCCTATCCCGATTGAACGTGCCTCCATGCCGTTTGCCGTCAATTTGCAAATATTAGCAGCTCAGCGCGCGCGTTGCGTCCGGATCGCCACTTTGAGCGACTTTACGCCTCGACCTGCCGGATGCGCGAGCACCGTTGCGGGCCGCCGGATCCAGTCAAGGCGCATCTTGGCGCTATCAACCGCCCGCCGCCCACACCGTCGCCGGATGGCTGTGGGAAAAGGGTTGTATTGCGACTCCAGAGTTTGTAGAGGCCGGCGAGCTCGCCATTTCGAGCGGGCGAACGCCCCGTCGACGAGTTCATCGTCATCGATCACACCCTGACTCAAAACCTCGACTGCATAGTGATCCCCGCCGACAGCGGCCGCACCGGCGACGGCCAAGATTAGGTACGCATCGGCGCTGCCGTTCTCTGGGCGTCGAATTTCATACGGAATCTGGTCGCCGGAAACGCCTGTCCCGCCTTCGTGCCATTTCTATTTCGCTCGCGGAACATCGGAAAAGGGACCGCAGTCGGCCCAGAACCTGCCGGTGAGTTCTGAAAAGTTACCGCCATAAACCGGCCGTTCGCAAGGCGATGGCATTGTGTTCGGGGACATCAGCGCCGTACAGGCCGACGTGTGGACATTTGTACATACATACGCTATTCTGGCTGTATGACTGAGGCAGTTGCCGGGTTCAATTGGGATGACGGGAACCGCGGTAAGTGCCTCAAGCACGGCGTCACGGTCGAGGAGATCGAAGGCGCCATTCCGAGGAGGGACGCTGCAGGTGTTTCCAGATCCTGCGCACTCGACGAACGAGACGCGATACCTGGGCATCGGGCTCAGTGCCTCTGGCCGGCACGTGCTTGTGGCTTACACCTACCGAGAAATTGAGAAGCAGCGATTCATCCGGCCTATCAGTGCCCGGTTTATGCATGCGAAGGAGATCAAACACTATGAAGCGCAAGTCCAGAAACCTGCGGAGACTGCCTCGACTCAAGACTGATCTAGCGGCTGAGCAGTTTGTCGCCGGGAGCGATCTCACGCGCTATGATCTCTCCTCCTTGAAGGCGACACAGTTTGAATTTGCCGCCAAAGAAGCGCGAATCAATATGCGCCTACCGGGTGAACTGCTGCGCGCGGTCAAGCGTGCGGCACAGCAGCGTGGTGTGCCGTACCAGCGGTTCATCCGCCAGACGCTCGAGCGCGCGATCAAGCAGTGATCGCTCCTCCTCGAGTTGATTGCCGGTTGGCCCAAGTTCGGAAGGCGTACCTCGCCGTGATGCTGAGCTTCTGCCCGCCAGATGCCTTGCAGGTCGACCGGCGGATCGAACGGAACTGGGCATGAGGCTTATAATTCCCATCTGCTATTCACTAAACTTATTCATGCCATTCAACACCAAGGAAAGGCCATGCAATCGATACCGATCGGGGCCACGGGTTCGTTCAGTCTTGTCGTCATGCCCGATCATCTCGCCAGCCGTTTCAAGGATGTGACATTGCCTCCGGTCCTGGCGACGCCCGTCATGATCATGGTAATGGAGAACGCGGCGCTGAACGCGATCAAGCCTTATTTCGACGCCGGCGAAAGCGCGCTCGGCACGCGCGTCGATGTGCGCCATTTGGCGGCGACGCCACCTGGTCGCCGTGTCACTGGCGAAGCGACAGTGACCAATGTTAATGGGCGACGCATCGAGTTTTCGATTCGTGCGACCGAAGGAAACGAGGAGATTGGAACGGGTACACACGAGCGCGTAGTAGTACAGCTGTCCAAGTTAGCCGAACGAATGAAGGCCAAATTCGGCTAGCGCGGCGCGAGCACCAGCGCCCGGGCGATCTCGCGCAGGCTTCGCCCTTCAGCCAGCCGCCGTCGGATCTCCTCGTCCCGCTGCACCGTCATGCTACGAAACTCCATGTTGCCGTCTCCTTCGTGGTTGCCCACGAAGGCTGGAGCACACGGCAGCAGAGTCCCGGCGACGAGGACTCAGAGGCCGGAAAGCACGGCCGTGACGACCACGGCGGAAAAGTCGACCGCACAGGAGGGCCCCAGAGCGGCGATCTCCACCCACCCCTGTGCTTGGATACTCCCAAAACCACAACCACCTGACATATTTTGGCATCGGCGGACACCTTGGCTGGGCTCGAAGCTCTGAGAAGGCCCGCAGGTGGTCCCCAACTGAGGAAATCGGGTGGTCCCGAACGCAGGAAATCAGGTGGTACCCATCGAAGGAAATCGGGTGGGTCCGATCAGAGGAAATTCTGCACATATCCAGATTCGGCAGGCACAAATACGCGTTGCGGGAGCCAGTTTGCGCAAACTTTAACCGTCGCAGAGTTTGCGTCGGATAATCTTACAAGTCTCTTCGTAACGCGTGCGCTTGCGGCGCAGGAGGCATGTGCAACTAACTGATATTATGGCGTACTGAGTATACGGCGCGCGCTCTGCTCAGAGTTCAGTCTGGCCATTGGGAGACTTGCGAAACGGACGCTGCCCGGAGCATTATTCATACAAGCGGGTTGCTGACAGTTGGCCTCAAGAAAGCCAAAAATCATAAGGGGACAGGGGACGGCGATGAAATTCCGCATTCCGTTTGTTTGTGTGCTTGGCCTGGCTGCGTGGATCTTTGCGCTGCCAAGCCACGCGCGGGGTATTACCGTGGACGAGGACACGACCTGCTCGCAGGTCGTGCCCTCGACAGGGCGTCTTTCGGTAGATGTAGATCTCGCCGGCAACCGCGAGGGGAATCGTGCCAAATCGGGACTCAATTTCCCAGTCTTGGCATGCGATGCGCCTCCGCCTGACACGATGCTCACGCCCCTAAACTATACGAGGAACGCGATATACACGTGGGTCGATCTGTCGATGACCACCACAGATCCATCTAGCCTATTAGGGTTAGAGACAACCAACTTTCCCTCCAACGTTACGATTGTTGCTATGGTAGAAGTGTTTAAACTCGCCGCCCCCGGTTATTTCGGCGACTACGAGATCCTATTCAACTACGAAACCTCCCCGGGGAGCGCTTGCGACAACGTATTCAAGCCCATTGCGCCGTCCTTCACCTGGTTCGGAAAGAGGTATGTCTTCAATGGCGCCGGTGGGGTTGGCAGCCCGTGCGACAGTACGAACGATTTCTTGTTCGGCCCTCACGGGGAACTGCTTGGGTATAATTCAGCGCCCTCATCACCTGGTGGATTTGCTCTGACCTTTGTTCTGACTAAGGGACTCCCCCCCGGGTGGACCGAGGCGCACCGGCGAGACGCGACGCCGGAATAAGGCAGTATGGGGTGGCGCAGAGAAGCGGGCGTGCATCTCTGTCCCGGAGCGGGCCAGCGTGCAACCGCCAGATAGCCTAACTGCGGCCACGGTCGCCCCTGAGCCACGATCTTCCTGAGCCCGATGCGCGGGTCGCGGCGGCGGATTCATTCAGGCTTGCTCGTCCCCGCGGCTGCCAGATTCTGCGCTGCCGCGCGCTGGTCCAACCGCAGAACATAAAATCCCTGCGGGCCGAACCGCTTCACCAACACGTCTCGTGCGCGCGCAAACGTCGCCCGTGCGTCGTCGGAGCGATGCTCTAGTGCCAGAAAGTCGGCATTGACCGCATCCCAGGCCGCATAGCGCCACTGCGCGGCCGGTTCCTTGGTGAGCGGGTAGCGCGTTTCCAAGAGCCGTCGCGCCTCATCCAACAGCGGCGAAGCGCCTTCGGTCCGGTGTGCGCTCAATTCCAGGTCCGCTGCATTCAAAACGACCTGATCCAGCATCACAGAATTGCGTAGACGCGCGATCTGCAGTGCGCGGCTGATTTCGATACGAGCGCGCGCCGTGTCGCCCTCGTACAGATACGCCATTCCCAGGCTGTTGAGCGGCGCCACGAGATCGTCATGCGTGAGCCCCTTCAGCTTCTCGTCCACCTGCACAGCCTGGTCAAGCAGAGGAATCGCCTCGTCAACACGGCCGGCCATCAGCGCCGATCGACCCAGGTTGTTCAGGAGCGTCGCCACTTCCGGATGCTCGGGTCCGTAGACCTCGCGATAGACCGGCAACGCTTTCTGCCACTGGGTTGCGGCTTCTGCGTAGCGGCCCGTCTGATAGAGAAGCGATCCGAGATTGTTCATCGATTCCGCGGTGCGCGCGTCGCGTGAGCCAAAGGACTGCTTGCGCAGCGCCAAGGCCTCGCGCATCGGCGGTTCGGCTTCTTCCAGGCGATCCTGGAAGTAGAATGCGTTCGCCAGTGTGCTCAGCGTCTGCGCCAGAATGGGCATTCCCTCCGTGCCTCGTTTCCGGTCGACCTTAAGGGCAGCCTGGGAGAGACGCTCGGCTTCCGGGTACTGCTCGAGCTGAACCAGCACGTCCGCCAGGTCGTCACGCGCTTCCGACGTGAGAACGCTGTCAGCAGGAAGCTGGCTTTGTGCGATCTCGACCGCGCCGCGTAGCTGAGTCTTCGCGCCGCCGTAATCAGCCGCGAGATAGAGTTCCGAACCCGACGCAATCAGCGTCCTGACCCGGGACTCGGGTGGCACACTAAGCCCTTGCTGATCGACTTGTGCCTGCGTGAGCAGCTTCCTGGCAGGATCGTACAAACCGAGGCCAGTGTAGGCCTCACCCATCGCCGTGAGGAGGTCCGCTTGGATGCGCGGTTCGCTCTTGAGGCCCGGACCGATGTCGCGCGCCCCGCGGTCGAGAACCTCGCGCACCGTCACCGAGTTGCCGCGGTTCTCGCCGGGGTCTGCGAGCTTGAACAGCGATACCATGAATCGCGAGGTGCGGTCGGCGGTCGCGGCCTCGGTGCGCGCGCGATCGCGCTGCTGCGCGGCGATGATGCCGGCGATGATCGACACGACCGCGAGGAGCATCACGACGATTGCGACGGTAGAGAGGACGCGAAACGACCGGGTGCGAATGCGTTTGTCATCGGATATCGAGCGCTCGATGTAGGCGATAAGATGGGGTTCGGTGTCCGTCCGGTGCTCTTTGAGCAGACGCCGTCCATCCGTCAGGTCGATGTCCGAGAGCAGCCCGTGTTCTCGTCCGGAGCGTGAGCGCCACGCCGCAAGCTTCGCGGCCAGTGAAGGCGTCCTCCCC
>PLIX01000164.1 GCA_003140135.1 Gammaproteobacteria bacterium | reverse complement strand
AGTTCCGGGGCGACGGTGGAGGTGAGCGGCGTGACGTGGCCTTCCGCATCGCGGGTGAATTCCGCAAGATACGTGCCTTCGAGAAAGGCGGGCGCGCGCGCCGCCAGCACGCCGTGCGCGTCCATGCCGAATGAGTTGCCGTCGAAGACGAGCTCATCCTGGCCGCCGACGCGGTTGACGTACGCTACCGGCAGATGCACCTCGCGCACATGCGCGCGCACCACCTCTTCGCGCTCGCGCTGCTTATGGATCTCGTAGGGGGATGCATTGCTCACGACCAAGAGCTCCGCTCCCGCCGAACGCGTCATCTGGGCAGCCTCGGGGCTCCAGATGTCCTCGCAGATCAATAGTCCGACGCGAAATCCCTGGCAGTCGACCACCGTCGGCTGCGCGCCCGGACGAAAGTAGCGCTTCTCGTCAAAGACCTTGTAGTTCGGCAGCTCGCTCTTTCTGTGATTGGCCGCGATGATGCCGCCGGAGATGAGTGCGGCGGAGTTGTAGATGTCGCGGCCGCTGTACTCCGGATAGCCCACGACGACCGATGCCGAGCCGATCTCGTAGCGCAGCCGCTCGAGGGCCGCCTCAATCTGGCGGCGAAAGCCGCGATGAAAGAGCAGGTCCTCGGGCGGATAGCCCGAGAGCGCAAGCTCNNCGGTGTTGCCCTGCACGTCGCCGACCAGAAGATCGATCTGAGCGAGCGCAACCTTCAAAGTACTACTCACGGCGCTAGCGGTGCCTGCGGCGGCGGCTCTTGGGCGGCGTCTTCTTGGGCGCGCGCGCACTTTTGCCCGCGGCACTCTTCTTGGCGGCGCTCGCGCGCTTGCGCGGCGGGGCGCGCGGCGCACGCCGGCGAGCGCGGCTGCCTTGCAGCAGCTCGCGCATGGTCTCGCCCATAAGAGCCGGCGATCTCACGGTGCGCACGCCTGCGGTCTCGAGCGCAAGATACTTCTCCGCCGCCGTGCCCTTGCCGCCCGCGACGATGGCCCCTGCATGGCCCATGCGCTTGCCAGGCGGCGCGGTGACCCCGGCAATATAGGCGACCACGGGTTTGGTCACGAAATTGCGAATGTAGGCGGCGGCTGCCTCCTCGTCGCTACCGCCAATCTCGCCCACGAGGATGATCCCCAGGGTATTGGGATCGCGCTCGAAGAGCTCCAGTACGTCAATGAATCCCATGCCACGCACGGGATCACCGCCAATGCCGACGCAGGTGCTCTGCCCGAGTCCCGCGTGCGTCGTCTGAAACACCGCCTCGTAGGTGAGCGTTCCGGAGCGCGACACGATGCCGACAGCGCCCTTCTTGTGAATGAAGCCGGGCATGATGCCAAGCTTGCATTCCTCGGGCGTGATGACGCCCGGACAGTTCGGACCGACGAGCCGCGTCGTCGACTGCGCGAGCGCCGCTTTGACGCGCACCATGTCGTTGACCGGCACGCCTTCGGTGATGCACACGACGAGATCCAGGCCCGCATCCGCCGCTTCCAGGATCGCATCGGCCGCGAAAGCTGCGGGCACGTAGATCATGCTGGCCGTCGCCCCGGTGGCACGCACCGCCTCGCGCACCGTATCAAACACCGGTTGGCCGAGGTGACGTTCGCCGCCGCGACCCGGGGTGACGCCGCCGCCGAGCTGCGTGCCGTAGGCGAGCGCCTGCTCGGAATGAAAAGTGCCCTGGCGCCCGGTGAAGCCCTGGCAGATGACGCGCGTATTGCGATTGACGAGGATGCTCATGCGTGCGCCTGCTTGGCGAGCGCGATGACCTTGCGCGCCGCATCGGTCAGATCCTCGGCCGGCGTGATCGCAAGACCGCTCGCGGCGAGAATCGCGCGCGCCTCTGCCGCATTCGTGCCCTCCAGGCGCACGACCACCGGCAGCTTCACGCCCACGGACTTCACCGCCTGCACGACGCCTTGGGCAATGATGTCGCAGCGTACGATGCCGCCGAAGATGTTGATGAGCACGGCGCGTACCTTGGGGTTTGAAAAGATGATTTCAAAGGCGACTGCCACGCGCTCCGCGGTCGCGCCGCCGCCGACGTCGAGAAAATTGGCGGGCCGCCCGCCGTGCAGCTGAATGAGATCCATCGTCGCCATGGCAAGTCCCGCGCCGTTCACCATGCAGGCGATGTCGCCGTCGAGCGAGACGTAGTTGAGCTCATTCTCGCTGGCACGCCGCTCGAGCGGATCCTCCTGATTGGCATCGCGCAGCGCCGCAAGCTCAGGGTGCCGAAAGAGCGCATTGGCGTCGATGTTGATCTTGGCATCGAGCGCGAGGAGCGCGCCGGCACGCGTGAGGATGAGCGGATTGATCTCAAGCAAGCTCGCATCGTTCTCGATGTAGAGGCGGTAGAGGGCCATCGCAAGGTCTTGGAATTCGCCGAGCTGCTTACCCGCGAGCTGCAGGGCGAAGGCGAGCTCGCGGCACTGGTAAGGCTGCAGGCCAGCGGCCGGGTGCACGGCGACGGCGATGATCTTCTCGGGCGTCTGGTGGGCGACTTCCTCGATATCCATGCCGCCGGCGCTCGAGGCGATGACGGCGATGCGGCCGCGTTCGCGGTTGAGCGTCAGCGAGAGATAGATTTCACGCTCGATGTCGGAGCCGGATTCCACATACACGCGCTCGACGGGAAGCCCGGTGCTCCCGGTCTGCTGGGTAACGAGATTCCGCCCCAGCATGCGTGCGGCGGCGGCGCGCAATGCTGCGAGATTGCGCACCAGCTGCACGCCGCCCGCCTTGCCGCGGCCGCCCGCGTGCACCTGCGCCTTCACCACCCAGAGCGCGCCGCCCAGGTTCTGCGCGACCGCCACCGCCTCCTGGGGAGTCGCCGCCACCGCGCCCTGCGGCACGGCAACGCCGTAGCGGCGCAGCAGATCCTTCGCCTGATACTCGTGAAGATTCATCGTGGGATTCGCCTCGCGCGCGCAACGGGGCGGTATTCTCGCGAAAACGCTGCGCACTGGCCAGCGCGCGAAAATGCTACAGTCGCCGCCTTCGCTCGCGCAGCAAGACATCAGTCGCTCACGCCGCCATGCCGGCCCAATCCGCCTCAGCCCCCGTCGTCCGGCGCGATCTCGCCTGGCGCGTGATCGGCCTCGTCAATTTTTACCGGCTGCTCCTGCCGCCGGTGCTGGTCACCATGCAGTGGCTGGGCGGGCAGGAGCTCCTCACGGGCCACCCTGGGCCCTTCCTCTCGGCCTGCATCGCCTATTTCTCTGCCGGGGTGCTGCTCGTGGTCGCACGGCGGCTCTCCTGGCCGAGCTTGAGGGGCGTCGCACTCCTCAATACCGGCGTCGATGCGGCCGGGATATCGCTCATTCTCTATGCCAGCGGCGGCGTTGCGAGCGGCCTTGGGATTCTGCTCGTGCTGCCGGTGGGCGCAATGGCGGTGCTCGCTGAGCATCGCGATGCCTTTCTCATCGCCGCGATGGGTGCGCTCGGCATTCTCGTGCAGCAGATGTTCGTCTATGTCGCAGGGGTCGCGCCTGCGGGCGACTTCACCACCGGCGGCGTCATCGGTGTGGTGCTGTTCGCCATTGCGCTCTCCGCCTGGCCGATCGCGAACCGCCTGCGCGAGAGCGAGGAGCTCGTGCGCCGCCAGGAGATCGATCTTGCGAACCTCGCCCAGCTCTCGCAGTACATCGTGCAGCACTTGCGCGAGAGCATCCTCGTGGTCGACACCGAGGATCGCGTGCGGCTCATCAACGAATCCGCCGCGCAGATGCTGGGGGATCGCAGCGCCTATCCGGGCGCCCTCCTGGGTGAGGCATCCCCAAGGCTCCTGTATTTGCTCACCACCTGGCGCCACGGAGGCGCATCGGCGGCCGAGGCGCCCGCGGCGTTCACCGCCGCCGACGGCGCACGCGTCATCCAGCCGCACTTTGCGCCGCTCGGCAACTCGGCGCCCGCGCCTATTCTGGTGTTCCTCGAGGACACGAGCATCATCGCGGAAAAAGTCCAGCAGTCAAAACTTGCAGCCCTCGGCCGCCTGAGCGCGAGCATCGCCCATGAAATCAGAAACCCGATCGGCGCCATGAGCCACGCGGGACAGCTCTTGGCGGAGTCGACGCATCTGGTGGGCGAGGATAGGCGCCTGATCGAAATCATCTGCTCCAATTCCGCGCGCGTCAGCGACATCATCAATAACGTGCTGCGCCTCTCGCGGCGCGAGGAAACGCATCTGGAGCGTTTGTCGCTGCGCTCCTGGATCGAGGATTTCCGCGATGAGTTCTGCGCGACGATGCAATGCCCGCCGGAACGCCTTAGGATTTCCGGAGCCGAAGTGCCGATTGAGGTGCGCGTGGATTCAAGTCAGCTGCATCAGGTGGTATGGAATCTTTGCGATAACGTCCTGCGGCACGCGCCGGCCGAAGTGCCGATCGAGATCCGCTATGGGCGCCTCAGCGCCGGCTCGCGCCCCTTTCTCGAGATCGCCGATCGGGGTCCCGGGGTTGCGGCGGAGTTCGTCGAGCGGATCTTCGAGCCGTTCTTCTCGAGCGGCCATGGCGGCACGGGTCTGGGGTTGTTCCTGGCTCGGGAGCTGGCGCAGACCAACGGCGCGACCCTTCTGTATGAGGCGCGAGCCGGCGGCGGCAGCATTTTTCGCATGGTGTTCGCCGACCCGCAGCGCTGGTCGCGCGCATGAGTAAGCCGCGCGTGCTGATCGTGGATGACGAGCCGGATCTGCTGGAGCTCGTCTGCCTCACGCTCGGCCGCATGCACGTGGAGACGCAGACCGCGGGCGACATCGCAAGCGCTCGTCGCCTGCTTCAGGCGCAGAGCTTCGATCTGTGTCTCACCGACATGCGCCTGCCGGACGGCAACGGCCTGGATCTCGTCGCCTGGATCCAGGAGAACCATGCGGCCGTGCCCGTGGCCGTCATCAGCGCGCACGGCAACGTCGAGTCCGCCGTGCGCGCGCTCAAGCTCGGCGCCTTTGATTTCGTCTCCAAGCCGCTCGATCTGGGAGTGCTGCGCAAGCTCGTCGGTAGCGCCCTTAAATTGCGGCCGGGCGCCGATGGCGCGACGACGCTCACGATGCAGGGGCCGCGCCTGATCGGTCGCTCCGCCGCCATGCAGCAGTTGCGCGAGATGATCGCGCGCGTGGGCAGGAGCCAGGCTCCCGTGCATATCTTCGGGGAGTCGGGCACCGGGAAGGAGCTCGTCGCCCAGTTGATTCATGAGAGCGGCGCGCGGCGCGAGGGGCAGTTCGTGCCGGTGAACTGCGGCGCCATTCCCACCGAGCTCATGGAGAGCGAGCTCTTTGGTCATAAGCGCGGCAGCTTCACCGGAGCGGTGGCCGACAAGAAGGGGCTCATCCAAAGTGCCGAAGGCGGCACGCTCTTCCTCGATGAAATCGCGGACCTGCCGCTGCACATGCAGGTCAAGCTTCTCAGAGTGGTCCAGGAAAAGGCCGTGCGCGCGGTCGGCGAGGCGCGCGAAGAGGCCGTCGATGTGCGCATTCTCTCGGCAACGCACCGGAACCTTGCGGACCTCGTGGCCGAAGGGCGCTTCCGCGAGGACCTTTTCTATCGCATCAATGTGATCGAGCTGCGCGTGCCGCCGCTGCGCGAGAGGCGCGAGGACATCCCGGACCTGGCTGAGCTCATCCTGCGCCGCCTGTCACGGCGGATGAGCACCGAGGCGCCTCGCCTCGATCCCGCTGCGCTTGAAGTGCTGCAAAGCTACGCCTTCCCCGGCAATGTGCGGGAGCTGGAAAACGTCCTGGAACGCGCGCTCACCCTGTGCACCGGCGATGTGATCATGGTCGAGCACCTGCGCGTGAGGAGCGACGCGCGGCCCGGAACTGAGCCTGCGATCCCCACCGCAGCCTCAGGAGGTGCGTTGGGCGCACAGCTTGAGGATATCGAGCGCGAGGCGATCGTGAAGGCGCTGGAGAAGACGCGCTACAACAAAACTGCCGCGGCCAAGCTTCTGGGGATGAGCTTCAGAGCCCTGCGGTATCGCGTCAAGAAGCTGGGCATCGAGTAGCGGTTCGGGTGACGCTCTGCGTCACTTTGTGACCCGCACCATCTCGCGACCCCGTCAGCTAGTGACGCGCACCGCGGGCGGCACCGCCGCGCACCATTTAATAATCCCTCTTTAATCAAAGTGTTAGCTAGCATTTCGTACTGGCACGACGGTTGCATTGCTCCAGCCACGGCAGGCATAGCCGCCGTAGATTTCGATTCGTCAATGTCACTAGGAGCTGTTAATGAAGTCGTTACAAAAGGGTTTCACCCTCATCGAGTTGATGATCGTGATCGCGATTATCGGCATCTTGGCCGCGATCGCGATTCCGGCCTATCAGAACTACACCATCCGTGCCCAGGTAACGGAAGGCTTGTCCATGGCCGACAACTATAAGACTGCGATTGCGGAGTTTTATCAGAACGTCGGCAGCTTCCCGGCGGGCGTGTCTGCCACGGGCAGCGCGACGACCATTCCGATGGTCGGCAATACGGTCGGCAAGTATGTGAGCGCGATTGGCGTTGACGGCAACGGCAACATCCAGATCACGTACAGCGGCTCGCAGGCGAGCACGAAGCTCAAAGGCGACGTGCTGTTCCTTAACGTGGCCCTGGACACGAACTATGACGTCATCTGGGTTTGCGGCGATGCTGCGACACCCACGAACGTGACGGCAGTTGCCCTGGGAGCCACCACGGTTCCGATCCAGTACCTGCCCTCCACCTGTCACTTGTAAGAAGTCGGCGCTTGACGAGGGACCGTACCTCGAAAGGCCCAACAAAGCCCCTCCATCGGGAGGGGCTTTGTCTTTTGGGAAACCAGTCACGCAGTCATGGCGGCGCCTTGTGCCACTATGTTGCGGATTTGACAATTGCCTCAGTCGTCGGCTTGAGTAGACTGGGGTCTTCCGAACGGGGTCGCTTGCCATAAGTCCATGAATGATAACGCTTCTCTAGCAGCGCTCGGCGGTCCACGCTCCGGACTCGGCGGCCTTCCGCAACGTCTCGTGCAGGACGGGGTGGTGGAAGAGGCTGCCATGCTCGAGGCGCTGAATGCGGCGCGCGAGCGCAAGATGAGCGTCGTCACGCAGCTCGTGACGAGCGGCGCCGCCAACGCGCGGGAGATCGCCATCGCCGCCTCGACCGAGTTCGGAGTGCCGCTCTTCGACCTCGACGCGCTCACCCTCGATACCGAAATTATCCGGCTGGTGAGCGACAAGCTCCTCGCCAAGCACCGGGTCCTGCCGCTCTTCAAGCGCGGCAAACGCATGTTCCTGGCGGTCGCCGATCCCACCAACACGCACGCGGTCGACGAGATCAAGTTTCAGACGGGTCTCGGCGTCGATGCGGTCATCGTGGAGGACGACAAGCTGCAGAAGGCGGTCGACAAGGCGATCGAGCAGGCCGAGGCGCAGATCACCACCTTCTCCGACGAAGACGGCATCGATCTTGAGAACCTGGAGGTCAGCGGCGGCGAGGATGAGCTGGAGAAGATCAGCCGCGACGACGTCGAGGACGCCCCCATCGTGCGCTTCGTCAACAAGCTCATGCTGGACGCCATCCGCCGCGGCGCCTCGGACATCCACTTCGAGCCGTACGAGAAACTCTATCGCGTGCGCTTCCGCATGGACGGCGTGCTGAAGGAGATCGCGCAGCCGCCCGTGCAGCTCGCGGGCAAGCTCTCCGCGCGTTTGAAGGTCATGTCGCGCCTGGATATCGCCGAGCGCCGCGTGCCGCAGGACGGCCGCATCAAGATGCGCCTCTCGAAGAGCCGCGCCATCGATTTTCGCGTCAGCACCTGCCCGACTCTCTTCGGCGAGAAAATCGTGCTGCGTATTCTGGATCCCGCACAGGCGGCGATGGGCATCGATTCGTTGGGCTACGAGCCGTTTCAAAGAGACCTGTACACGAAGTTCCTGGCGAAGCCGCAGGGCATGATCCTCGTGACCGGGCCCACCGGCAGCGGCAAGACGGTCTCGCTCTATACGGGCCTGCACATCCTCAACCGTGAAGACACCAACATCTCCACAGCCGAGGATCCGTCGGAAATCAATCTGCCCGGCGTCAACCAGGTCAACGTCAATCCGAAGGTCGGTCTCACATTCGCCTCGGCGATGCGCGCCTTCCTGCGTCAGGACCCGGACGTCATCATGGTCGGCGAGGTGCGCGACCTTGAGACCGCGGAGATTGCGATCAAGGCGGCGCAGACGGGACACCTCGTGCTCTCGACGCTGCACACGAACGATGCGCCGCAGACGTTGACGCGCCTCATCGACATGGGCGTCAAGCCCTATGCGATCGCAACCTCGGTGAGTCTCATCATCGCGCAGCGCCTGGCGCGGCGGCTGTGCTCGCAGTGCAAGCAGCCGCTGGAGATTCCGAAGGAGGCGCTCCTGAAGGAAGGATTCCAGGAAGCGGACGTCGAGGCCGGATTGCGCATCTACATTCCCAAAGGCTGCAGCGCCTGCACGGACGGCTACAAGGGCCGCGTCGGGATTTATCAGGTGCTGCCGGTCACCGAGTCAATCGCCCGCATCATTTTGAGTGGCGGCAGCGCCGTGGATATCGGTCAGCAGGCCGCAAAGGAAGGCGTTTGGGATCTGCGCCGCTCGGGCTTGGAAAAGGTCAAGGCTGGACTTACGAGTATCGACGAAGTCAACAGCGTCACCGTTGAGTGAGGCAGGAAGAAGCACATGGCACAGGCAGCAACTGTAAGCGTCAAAACCATCAAGCGCGACTTCCCGTTCCGCTGGGAAGGTCGGGACAAGAAAGGCAAGCGCCTGAAAGGCCGCAGCCTCGCCCCGGATGAGGCGGCGCTACGCGCCGATCTGCGCCGCCAGGGCATTGCACCGTCGAGAATCCGCAAACAGTCGGCCGGCCTGAAGCGCGGCGGCGGCGTGAAGCCCATGGACATCGCGGTGTTCAGCCGGCAGCTCGCGACCATGTTGGCCGCGGGCATCCCGCTCGTGCAGGGCTTCGAGATCATCGGCGCCGGCCACGAGAAGCCTTCGATGCAGAAGCTGATCCTCGACATCAAATCGGATGTCGAGGCCGGCACCTCCTTGCACGAGTCACTCGCCAAGCATCCGCTGTACTTCGATGATCTGTTCGTCAACCTCGTGGAAGCCGGTGAGCAGGCGGGCGCGCTCGAGGGACTGCTCGACAAGATCGCAAGCTACAAGGAAAAGACCGAAGCGCTCAAGAAGAAGGTGAAGAAGGCCCTCTTTTATCCCGCCGCGGTGCTCGCGGTCGCAGTCGTCGTCACCGTCATCCTCTTGATCTTCGTGATCCCGCAGTTCGAGAGCCTCTTCAAAGGCTTCGGCGCTGACCTGCCGGCCTTCACCATGATGGTCATCAACCTGTCGCGCTTCGTGCAGGCGAATGGCTTCTACATCCTCGCGGTCATCGTCGCCATCGTGTGGGTGTTCTTCTATTTCAAAAAGCGCTCCAAGCGCATGCGTGAATTTCTCGATCGCGCGGCGCTCAAGGTGCCGGTCATCGGCCCGATACTCAACAAGGCCGCCATTGCACGCTTCGCGCGCACGCTCTCCACCATGTTCGCCGCGGGCGTGCCGCTGGTCGAGGCGCTCGAATCCGTTGCCGGCGCGACCGGCAATATCGTCTATGAGAACGCGGTCATGAGCATGCGCGACGAAGTGGCGACCGGCCAGCGCCTGCAGCGTGCCATGGAGACCACCGAGCTCTTTCCGAATATGGTCGTGCAGATGATCGCCGTGGGCGAAGAATCAGGCTCGCTCGATACGATGGCGGCCAAGGTCGCGACCTTCTACGAAGCCGAAGTCGACAACGCCGTGGATGCCATGTCGAGTCTCCTCGAGCCGCTCATCATGGTGATCCTGGGCGTGCTGGTCGGCGGCCTCGTCATCGCGATGTACCTGCCCATCTTCAAGCTGGGTTCGGTCGTCTAAGACAGTGCATTGCGCCTGATCGACGTTTTCGCCGCGCAGCCGGCGCTCTTCATCGGCGCGTGCCTGGTGGTGGGACTGCTGATCGGCAGCTTCCTGAACGTCGTCATCCACCGCCTGCCGGTGATGCTCGAGAGGCAGTGGCGCGCGGAGTGCGCTCACCTCGCCGCAGGCTCCGAGCCCGCCCCGAGGGAAGAGCGCTTCAATCTCGTGGTGCCGCGCTCGGCCTGCCCCGCCTGCCGCGCGCCCATCACGGCGTGGCAGAACATCCCCCTCGTGAGCTTTCTCGTGCTTCGCGGGCGCTGCGCCGCCTGCCGCGCGCCCATCAGCGTGCGCTATCCGCTCATCGAAGCGCTCACCGCCGTGATG
>PLIX01000287.1 GCA_003140135.1 Gammaproteobacteria bacterium | reverse complement strand
TCGACTCGGCGAGGCGCTCGATGAGAGCGCATTGGCTCTGCGGCGCGTCGCCGGCGGCCGCGGCGTCCCGCCGAGTTTCATGCCGCAGCTATTGGGCCGGCCGGCCCCGCGCGCCTTCCGCCGTGGTGAACCGATCGAACTGTGAGGCCGCCATGGACCTGCAACAATTCAAAGCGCTCTTCCTGCGCACTGTCGGCAATCGGGACAACCCCTATCATCCGCTCGTGTGGATCAACGGCGAGCCGGAGATCGGGCCGGGGACCTATATCGGCGGTTTCTCCGAGGTCAATGCCAAGGGCGCACGGGTCATTATCGGCAAGGATTGCGATATCGCCTCCTTTGTCGCGATCAACGTTGCGGACTCCCACAAGCGTTGCATCGGCCTTGCGGATGTGAATCTCTGTGTGGACATCATCATCGGCGACTGCGTGTGCATTGGATCGCACTGCGCAATATTGGGCGGCGCCGTGATCGGGCACCATTCCGTGGTAGGAGCGGGCACCGTGGTGCGCGCCGCCGTAATCCCGCCATTTTCGCTCGTGGTGGGCGCAGAAATCAGGCCCGCCTATTACCGCGCGGCATTTGAGGCTCGCCACGGTCCATGGGCGGATTGATCCCACACAATCGTCCGCTCATCACCGCGGAAGATCGTTCCGCCGTCGATGCAGTCCTCGCCTCAGGGTGGCTTGCGCAGGGCCCTGCGGTGGAAGCGCTCGAGGCGAGCATCGTCGCGCAATACCGCGGCGGCGGCGCTTGCGCCGTCTCGAGCGGCACAGCGGCTTTGTTCCTCGCGCTCAAGGCGCTTGGAGCTGTGGCGGACTCGATTGTCGCGATGCCGACCTATGCCTGTTCGGCACTGCTGAATGCCGTTTTCATGGCCCGGGCGATCCCGCGAGTGTTGGATGTGTTGCCCGACTCCTTTTGCCTCGATCCGGATGCGCTCAAAGCGCAAGCGGCCGATGCGCGCTTCGTGATCGCGGTGCATACATTTGGCGCCGGCGCGGACGTCGAGGCGCTGCAGGCCGATGGGCGGATAGTCATCGAGGATTGTTGCCAGTCGCTCGGCGGGATGAATGGCGGTGTGCCCCTAGGCGCCGCCGGGGACGCGGCCGTATTTTCCTTCTACGCCACCAAGCTCATCACCGGTGGACAGGGAGGGCTCGTGTGGTCGCGGACCGTAGCGGAGAAGGTGCGGGACTATCGGCAGTTTGACGGCCGTGAGACCTATGATCCCCGATTCAATTTCCAGCTCACCGATCTGCAAGCGGCGCTCGCCAACAGCCAGCTTAAACGGCTCGATCTCATTCGTGCGCGTCGCGCGGCGATTGCCGGCGCCTACCTTGCGGCGCTTCCCAAGGGCCTCAAAACTCAGGGCGACCCCTGCGCCCCGGGCCGCATGGCGCACCGCTTCGTCGTCGTGGCGCCCGATCGCGCGGTGCGCGATCGCCTGCGGCGGCACATGCAGGCCGCGGGCGTAGAGTGCATCGTGCCGGTCGAGCGCTTCGAGCTCCTGCACCGTTACCTGCGCCTGGACGCGGCGGGTTATCCCACCGCGGAAAAGTTGGCCGATACGACGTTGTCCCTGCCGCTGCATCTTGGTCTCAGCGACGCCGATGTGGCAACGATCAGCGATGCACTGGCGCAATTTAAGCCGTGATCCTGACGGCACATCAGCCGGTCTACCTGCCGTGGCTGGGGCTGTTTCACAAAATAGCCCTGGCAGAGCGGTTCTGCATTTTCGACATTGCGCAGTATCAGAAAAAGGACTTCAACAATCGAAACAAGATCAAGACCCACACCGGGCCCATCTGGCTGAGCGTGCCGGTCGAGTCCAAAGATCATTTCTCGAAGACTCTGGCGCAAATCAAGATCATCAACAACGGCTGGAATCGCAAGCACTTCACCTCGATAGATCTTGCCTATCGACGGGCGCCTTTCTATCGGGACTACATTGGCGAGCTCGAGGCGCTGCTCGTCGGGCGCACTTACGAATATCTGGCGGATCTGAACCGCGCAACTCTGGAATTCGGTCTGCGTGCCCTGAATATCAAGACGCCCGTCGTTACCGCGAGCGATTACGAATTTCGCGGGCAAAAGTCCGACTTGGTTCTGGACATGTGTAGGAAGCTCGGCGCGACGGCGTATATCTTTGGCGCGCAGGGCCGTAACTACGCCGATGCCGCATCATTCACCGCTGCCGGCATTGACGTGCGATTCCAGGACTACCAGCATCCGGTCTATGCGCAGCAGCACGGCGCCTTCGAGCCCTATATGTCAGTGATTGACTTGCTGTTCAACGTGGGGCCCGAGAGCGCGACGGTCCTTATGAGTGGCAACGCTGGCAGCGTGACACAGCTCGCCAAATGACGAAGGACACGGTTTGAACGGCACGACGTTGCCTTCAGGGACGGCCGCACTGTGACGTTTTCCGCGCAGTGGGACGCCGCTTATGAAAAAGGTGGCCAGATGAGTATTTGGCCATGGTCCGACCTTGTCAGCATGGTCATGCGCTATGCCAGGCCCGCGGGGCCGACATATCGCATTCTCGAACTGGGTTGCGGGGCAGGCGCCAACGTTCCGTTCTTCCTAAGTCAGCAGGCGGACTATTACGCCATCGAGGGCAGTGCGTACATGGTGGCACGGCTGAAGGAGCGCTATCCGCAGGTGGCGGAGCGCTTCGTCGCCGGTGATTTTACCGCGGACCTTCCCTTCCCCGGTTCCTTTGACCTGATTGTCGACAGGTCGTCATTGACGCACAATTGCACGAAGTCGATACAGCATTGCCTCAAGCTCGCCCGCGATAAACTCAAGCCGGGCGGCGCATTTGTCGGTATCGACTGGTTTTCGAGCAAGAACTCCGAAATGCGTTACGGAGAAATCGCCGACGACGAACATACGCGGAGCAATTTCCAGCAGGGTCAGTTCGCCCATGTCGGCAAAGTGCACTTCTCCGACGAAAGCCATCTGCGCTTTCTGCTGTCGGACTTCAATCTTGAAGTCCTGGAACACAAAACGGTCGAGAGGCTCGAGCCTGCGGACAACTCGCGGTTCGCCACGTGGAACTTCGTCGCGAGGAAAAGTTGAAACATGATTGGCGTCGTAACCTTTGAGGCTCAGTCGCGGGCCGCGTTCCCTTCAAAATAGGCGTTCCCTGAAACTATGATTGCTACCGCCGTGCAAAAGAGGGCGCTCAGCCAGGAAGTGCTGAGTGAGCTCAATAACCTCATTCCGCAGGAAAAAAAGGAACACTATAATTATCAGGACCTGGAATCCCTCGTGCAGGTGCTTTCTGGCGAGTCGCACCTTGTCGGCTACAAGCAGGAGCAGGTTCCGATCGATCAGGAGCGGTATCAGTGGCTGAAAACGCGAATTGTCTCCCTTCCCGGGGTGCGCTCGGTCCTCGAGATCGGCGGTAACCTTGGCTATATCTGCCTGCGTCTGGTACAGGAGCTGGGGCTGCGCGCGACGTGCCTTGAACCCATTGAAGATTACGTGCGGATATCGACTCTACTGTCCGAGGGATTTGGCCTGGATCATCTCTACCAGAGCCGGTGCGCGTTCGTTCTCTGGGACAACATTGCGGAGTTGCCAGAGGCAGACGTTCTGATCAATCTCAATGTAATCCACCATGCCGGCCGTGTCTTCGACTGCGAAGTCGTTGCGCGCTTGGGTGGCTGGGCCGCGTACGCTCAGTCGTATCTGGAGAAGCTCGCGTCCAAGGGACGGTATCTATTCTTCCAGACGGGCAATACGTGGCCATCGGCAAGGCTGTTCGAGAACACCGAGGCGCCCGAGTTCCTGGCCGGTATTCTCGCCCGCAGTGGCTGGCGTGTCATTGACATCGGCATTTGCGACCGGCTTCCGGAACTTACCCTATCGAGCTACCCGCTGAGCGAGATGGCCCGCATTCCGCGGATCTGGTGTCAACGCAATACGACTACCGATCTTGTCGACTACTACCATGAGAGCAGATTGCTGGCTTCATTTCCGACGGGACTTGCGCAGCGGCCGCTGTTTTTCTGCGAATCGATGCGATGACGTTGCCGAAAGCCGTCGTTTTTCTGGGAGGCAGCGCCACGGAGGTCGAATTCATTCAGGCCTTCACGGCGAATGATATTCGGGTGGTGCTGGTGGACAGAAACTCCAATGCACCAGGCCGAGAATTTGCCGATGAATTCCTACACCTCAGTGTCACTGATGCGGCCGCGATTTGTATGGCCCTCGATCCGCTGCGCTCCCGCTATTGCTTTGTTGCGGCCTATGGCATCGTCGACTTCATGTTCAAGACGGTGCAGGTACTGACTGCAAGGCTGGGCATCAAGCTGAACACGCCGGATATCTATGCGGAGTTTACCGATAAGCTCAAAACCAAGGCGCGACTCGAAAGATTCAATATTCCGGCGCCGCAGACCTTGGCGCACGGACGGCAGTTTGATGAATCCACACTGCGGCGAATTGCCGCGGCGAGCCGGTCGGGGACGGCGGTCATCAAGCCTCATGACTCCTGCAACAGCGAGGGAGTGCGGATCGTAAGCGTTGCGCAGGCGGAATCCATGCGGGCGGCCATAAGTCACGCCATCGAACTCTCCGGAGAATTCTTTTGCGAGGAGTTCGTCAGCGGAACTCTGCATAATCTCGATCTCATATTGAGCGCGGGCGGCGCATCGCTCGTTGCCATCACGGACCGTTATCGGATGGCCGATGGCCTGACCTCCGTTGCCGGATTTCAGCAGAACCCGCGCCAGCACGCCCTTTACGCGGCGTTTTCGCAGCTGGCCGGGAAGATACGCCGCACGTTTTCGGACTATAACGGGCCATTGACGGCGGATGTCCTGGCTGCAGGCGGGGAACTTAAAATATTGGAGATCAGCCCACACCTGCATGCCTCAAAGCTGCAGTGGCTGCGGGATCCAAGACTTCTGGGCATCTGGCCGCGAATCCTCTCGAGACAGGGTCCCGAGCCGCAGCGCCTGAGCGACGGTGAATATGCCAGCGCTTACGCGCGGATTTACGGTGATACAGATGCATACCAGGACTATTTCGACGCGTCGTGGATCGCAGATCTGGAGACGTTTTCACCGCCCCTGCGCTTCGGCGTGCACGATCTGCGAAAGATTCTCTACGTGAAAGCCCGGTCTGCCAACTTGTTAAGAGAGCATCTGGAGGCCTTTGTCCATGAGAACGGGGGACTATTGACGATGGCTAGCCACGAAAGCCAGCTGGCTGCGCTGCCATGAGCGATGCGGTCGCGGTAGTTGCTGCGCATCCGGACGACGAAGTCCTCGGCTGCGGAGGTACCTTGGCGCGGATGGCGTCGGAGGGGCGCTCCGTACATGTTCTGTTCGTCTCGGACGGCCAGACCTCGCGAAGGATCGAGCCCGGGCAGCCGTCCACCGAGAAGACCCTGATGGCGCGCACTGCGGCGGCAAAAGCGGCGTGCGCGATCCTGAACGCGAGCTCGGTGGAAATGCTCGCTCTGCCAGACAACAGCTTGGATGGCGTGGAACTTCTCGACGTCGTGAGGCACATCGAGAGCTTCGTACAGCGTCACCGGCCTTCGCTCCTTCTGACCCATCATTGCGGGGACGTCAATATCGATCATCGCGTCGTGCATGACGCTGTGATCAGCGCCTGCCGCCCGCAACCCGGTCATCCGGTGAAGGAGCTCCTGTTTTTTGAGGTGCCCTCGTCGACGGAATGGCGACCCGCCGGTTCGGCGCACGCGTTCAACCCAAACTATTTTGTCGACATCTCAAAGAGCCTGCCCAAGAAGCTCGAGGCGCTGAATGCCTATGCGGCCGAGCTTAGGCCATTCCCGCATCCGCGATCGATCAAAGCGGTGACTGCGCTGGCAAACTGGCGCGGAGCGATGGTGGGCGTGGAAGCGGCTGAAGCCTTTGTGCTGGGCCGCAGGCTCGTAAGCTAGCCTAAGTCCTGCAATGCGGAACGTCGGTTGAACACAGTTCATAATGCAGCTTCGGCTGAAGCCGCGGGCCTGCGCCTCCGGCACAGCGCGCGGGCGAGGTAAGGAGTTTATGGATCAGAGGGCCGCATTGCACGTACTCACGGTGGGATGGGATCAGGAACTCATCCTCGGTCTATGCGACCGCATTGCCGCCAAGAGCAACCATTCGTTTTCGCATCTTCTGCATCCCATGTGCGATCTGGAGACTTATGGTCCGCGCCTAAACGGCAACCACATACACTGGTTTTTCGATGACAAGCGGATGCCGCTGCCGTCGGTTAACCAGGAGCTGCTGGCATCCCTTGAACGCAAGGGTGTGCCGTCCATACACAACATGATATTGAGCGATCGGGTGGCCTCAAAGCTTCCCTACGAGGAAGGTCTCGCGTACGCAAGCTTTATTGCCGAGCGGATGATCTCGGTATTTCAAGAGGTCCGCCCGTCCGTCATCATCGGCGGCTTCGACGGTCTGCACGGCAGCATGGCGCTCGCCGTTGCAAAAAGAGTGAATATTCCGTGGTACGCACTCCGATTCAGCGTGCTGCCGCCGGGTTTGGCGGGTTTTTGCGAGAGCCTTTCGCCGGCATCAACTATCAGCCTGCGCGCTCCGGCAGCCGATGCATTGCGGCAGTTGGCGGAAAACGCACTCCGGGACTTCGAGGCCGACAAAGTAAAGGCCCATGCCCCGAGCAGTCCGGCCTTTCTCAATCCGGCATATATAGTGCGCAGAATACCCTCGCAGCTGCGGGCGCTCGTTGGGGCATGGCGTCGCGGCTGGTCGCGACAGTACAACAAGTACACCGACGCCAGGATCACGTACTCGGTGGTCGCAATGCTGCGGGAGGCGCTGCGA
Source organism: Gammaproteobacteria bacterium (assembly GCA_003140135.1). Classification (GTDB taxonomy): domain Bacteria; phylum Pseudomonadota; class Gammaproteobacteria; order Steroidobacterales; family Steroidobacteraceae; genus PALSA-1196. The sequence continues at coordinate 71 of PLIX01000287.1, read as the reverse complement.
TTCCGGCGCAATGCAATGCAGTTGCCGCGGCACTGGTTCATTGACAAGCCACCCGCCGCGCCTTTTGTATT
>PLIX01000020.1 GCA_003140135.1 Gammaproteobacteria bacterium | reverse complement strand
AATCTCGGCGTCTTTTGCTCGTTTCACGAAGCCGTGCCCGTCGTTTTCTCTGCAGCCGCAGACGGTAGAATTTGCTCGGCGTAGCGTTCGACGGGGAAGCGGAAGACGCCGCGCAGATTGATGCCCTCGGTTCGAGTCGGGGCCATGCGGCCGATGAACTCGGGCGGGACGGCGCCACCCCGGCGCTGCGCCCACTGGTCCAGAACCTTTTGCATCTGGGCGGTGTTCCAGGCCATGAGAATGTTGGCGAGCAAGCTTAAGGCGTCGGAGACGGCCTGCATCATCGCGCGCAACGCCGTTCGTGGACATGATCAGTCGATGGTCGTAGAGCCGACGTCGCGCAAATCCGAGCAGCCGCTCCCGGTCGTCCGAACGTGTGAGTTCCTCGCGCAGCACCCGCACCAGGGCGCGGCGGTGATGGTCGGTGAGCCAACGAAACCCCAGCGCCTCGCACGCAACTTGCTGGTGCTCGATCAACGTCGGCGCGCGGCGGTAGATCGCGCGCAGCGATGCCAGGTCCGGGGCGACGACGCCGAATCGCAAGCCAGATGCCGCCACAGCAGCACCGGGCCGATCCGAACCGCGTCCAGCAGCCTGCCGCTCATCCGCAGAAAGCCAATCTGCAGTGCGAGTCCGAGCTTGAGCTCGGGTCGTCGGCGTTCCTCGATGATCCGGCTTTCGGCTGCCGAGAACTGGAAGAACACCTCGATCTCAAAGGCCGTCACTTCGCGCGGCAGGCGCCGCAGACCCAGAAATGTCGTGTGCCAGCTGTCCATCGCCACCTCCGGGGTTGGCGGTACGATAAACCCCTCAAAACTGCAATCAGCAATCCGTTGAATCTGATGCCGGAATCGGCATCGACCTCTGAAATTACCAGCAGTTGCTACTGTATGTTATTGCACGGAAAACAAGAGGACCCCCTATCAGGAGATGTAGGAGATGAGACGTCCTCAAGTTAAATGTTCCGGTGTCATCAGACATTCCGGTGCACTAATGGCATCGGGACCATCCCGTCGCAGTGCAACGCCATATCGGGGTCAATTCGACAGAATAAAGCATGGCGCAACTGTGACTCATTGCGGATAGTCGAATTCCCGATTTACGCGCCGATAGAGAGATGTCTCAATGACCACTATTGCGAATCACGGTGGCCGGCTGCTTCGGCTCCCACAAGTGTGCGATATCACCGGTGTGAAGCGTTCCATGATTTACCAGATGGAGGCTGAACACCGTTTTCCTCGCCGAATCAAGATCGGCGCAAGGGCCGTCGTATGGCTTGAAGAAGAAGTGCGCGCGTGGGTCGCGCAGCGCGTTGAGAGCTGCCGATCATCGCCGAAGAACGGCGCATAGAGCGCACTATCAAGCGGCTTTGCAGATCTCTCGAGGTTGCTTCCCGGCTCTAAGTTTATCAAGATAAACCGCCCACTTTTGCATCATCTTTCTTCGTTCAGGCAGCCGGGTGGCACGGTTGTAGGCGGCGCGCGTGTCATCTTTCTCAGCATGGGCGAGCTGTAGTTCAATAACATCGGGCGCGAATCCCAATTCATTAAGACGTGTACTCGCCATACTGCGAAAGCCGTGCGCGGTCATCTCGTCGTGGGTAAAACCCATGCGGCTTAGCGCTGCGTTGAGGGTGTTATCACTGATTGGTCGGGACGGTGTACGCAAGCCTGGAAACAAAAGTGCGCCATCCCCCGTCAGTCTATTCAGTTCCCGCAGGATCGCGACCGCCTGCGTCGACAGCGGGACAATATGCGGTTTGCCCATCTTCATGCGCTCGCCGGCGATCCGCCATTCTGATTCATCAAGATCAAACTCCGACCACTTTGCGCCTCGCAGTTCGCCCGGCCGCACGAACACAAGGGGCGCAAGTTTGAGCGCATACAGCGCGCTCGAGTGCCCCACGTAGCCGTCGATTGCACGTAGGAGCTCGCCGATACGTTTCGGCTCGCAGATGGCAGCAAAATGTTCCGTGACGACCGGCGCGAGAGCGCCCTTGAGGTCGCCGCTGATGTCGTGGTCCGCCTTCCCCGTTGCTATCGCAAACCGCGCGACGCGACCGTAGAGCGCTCGGAGGCGATGGGCAGTCTCATGGTTTCCGTTTCCCTCCACTCGTCGTAAGACAGCCAAGAGATCCGGTGCCTTGATGCCCATTATGGGTGTACTTCCGAACGCGGGATAAAGCGTCGACGTTAAGCGCCCGCGCAGGATTGAAACGGTGTCGACGGCGAGCGTTTTCGCTTGCAGACTGAGCCACTCATCCGCCACCGCGCGAAAAGTGTCCGCCTGCGCGATTTTTTCCGCCTTCCGTTCCGCGCTCGGGTCGATTCCATCGGCGACAAGTCTTCGCGCGTCATCTCGCTTCTCACGAGCGCGCTTTAGCCCCACGTCCGGATAAGAGCCGAGACTCAGGAGCTTTTCCTTACCGCCGTACTGGTATTTGAAGCGCCATAAGCGGCCTCCGCTTGGCTTTATGAGGAGGTGAAGTCCTTTCTCATCGAACGCCTTGCGCGGCTCGTCCGTCGGCTTTAAGCCCTTTACAGCCGCTTCCGTCAGCACCGCGGTACCCCAATGCTCAGAAGATACCCCAATATATACCCCAACGCGGGGCATGCTGTCAATGGAAGCATGCAACGCCCGGTGGCGCGAAAACAGCGGCAATTTAAGGGTTTTAGCTCTTTGGCACGATGGCGGCGGAAGCTGCCGGATGCCCGAATGGAGGCTAGGGTCGGAATCGAACCGGCATAGACGGCTTTGCAGGCCGCTGCATGACCATTCTGCCACCTAGCCTCGCACGAACCGGACGATCAGGTACGCCGTGCGCACCTTGAAGCTTGCACAAAACTGGAGCGGGAAAGGAGACTCGAACTCCCGACCCTCACCTTGGCAAGGTGATGCTCTACCAACTGAGCTATTCCCGCTCGACGAGGAGGCGAAATTGTAGGTTCCGCGGTCGCGATGTCAAGGTAACAGTTAAGGTCAAGGCCGCAAAACCTCAAGCGTCGCCGCGACTTAGCGACGCAATTCGGGCCATGCGGCGCGCAGATACGCCACCATCGAAGATAGGGTCAGAATCGCCGCGACGACGGTGAACACAACCCCGATACCATACGTCGGCAGACCCATGAGATCTCGTCGGTAGAGCATCATCGACAAACCGATGATCTGCAATGTGGTCTTGTACTTGCCGAGCTGCGAGACCGCGACTTTGCGCCGCTGGCCGATTTCCGCCATCCATTCGCGCAGTGCGGAAACCGCGATCTCGCGGCCGATGGTGACCGCTGCCGTCAGCACGATGAGCGCGCGCGGGTCCTTACTGACGAGCAGAACGAGGGCGACAGCCACGATGAGCTTGTCGGCAACGGGATCAAGGAAAGCGCCGAGGCGCGAAGTCTGACCCAGGCGGCGAGCGAAGTAGCCGTCGAGGGAGTCCGTGATGCCCGCTGCGGCGAACAGCCAGCCGGCGGCGGGATCAGCCCAGGGGTACGGAGCGTAAAAGAGCAGGACGATGAGTGGGATCGCGGCGATCCGGATCCAAGTGAGGGTATTCGGCAGATTCCAGGGCATGGTCGTGTTAGTCACCGGGGTGGAGGTGATCATAAAGACTCCGGGCGAGCGCTGCGCCGATTCCGGCGACCTCTTCGAAGTCGGCGGTGCCGGCTCGCAGGATGCCCTGAAGTCCTCCGAAATGGCGCAGCAAGGCGCGCCGCTTCGCGGGTCCCAGTCCGGGTACGGTCTCAAGTACGGATTCGTTGTAGCGGCGCGCGCGACGGCGGCGGTGACCGCTGATCGCGAATCGATGGGCTTCGTCGCGGATGCGCTGAATGAGCCGCGAGGCGGGAGAATGAGGTTCGAGCATGAGGGGCACGCTCGAGCCAAACACAAAGAGCCGCTCCTGCCCGGGCCGGCGTTCGGCTCCCTTGGCGATCCCGATCAGTGTGACATCCTCAAAGCCCAGCGGCACGAGCACCGAGTGCACCTCATTGATTTGGCCGAGGCCGCCGTCGATGAGGAGCAGATCAGGCGCCGGATATTCACCTTCGCGGATGCGCGTGTAGCGCCGCGCGAGCGCCTGGCGCAAGGCCGCGTAGTCATCGCCGGGCGTGACGCCCGTGATGTTGAAGCGCCGGTATTCCTTCTTGAGCGGCCCGTCGCGCCCGAACACCACGCACGAGGCGACGGTGCCCTCGCCGCCGGTGTGGCTGATGTCGAAGCATTCGATGCGTGCAGGCAGCTCCGGCAGATCGAGTTCCCGGGCTAGCGCGCCTAGCATCTCCTCGGCGCCCTCGCGCTGCGCGAGCCGCATACGCAGCGCCTGGGTTGCATTGTCGATGTTGAGATCGAGCCAGCGCACGCCCAGGCCACGCACGGGACGGCGCAGATTGACGGCATGAGAAGCTCGCGCGACGAGGACCCCCGCGAGGGCCTGCGCATCTTCCAGCTTCTCACTGACGAGGACCTCGGGAGGCGGCTCCTGGGTAGCGTAGTACTGCATGATGAATGAGGTCAGCGCCTCGTCGGGCTCGGCCAGCGCGCCGCGCGGAAAATAGCTCGTGGTGCCGAGGTTGCGCCCTCCTCTCACCAGCATGACGCTGATCGCATACTCGCCGGGCTCGCCCACAATGCAGATCACGTCAACGTCGCGCTCGGCGTCGGCGGTGACGATCTGCTGGGCCTGGATGCGCTTGAGCGCTGCCAGCTGATCGCGCAACACCGCCGCACGTTCGAACTGCAACTGCTCCGCGGAGGCCTCCATCCGCGCCTGCAGATCGCTATTGACTTCGTCACTGCGCCCATCGAGCACCTTCTCGGCGGCGTCGATGTCCTGCGCGTAGGCTTCGCGCGTGATGAGCCCAACGCACGGCGCCGAACAGCGACCGATCTGGTGCTGCAGACACGGACGGCTGCGGTTGGCGAAGAAGGTGTCGCGACAGTTGCGGATCCGAAAGAGTTTCTGCAGCTGCTGCAAGGTTTCCTTCACGGCGCCTGCACTCGGAAAGGGTCCGAAATATCGGCCTGGCAGATTACGCGCGCCGCGATAGAAGGAAAGTCGCGGAAACTCGTGATCCAGGCACAGGCGGATATAGGGAAAACTCTTATCGTCACGCAGCACGACGTTGAAGCGCGGCTTATGGGCCTTGATGAGATTGAACTCGAGCAGCAGCGCCTCAGTCTCGGAATTGGTCACCGTGACTTCGATTTCGGCAATCTGATGGACGAGTGCTTGAACCTTGGGGTTGACGTTGGCGGGGCTGAAGTACGTCGCCACGCGATCCTTGAGGCTCTTCGCCTTGCCCACGTACAACGGAGTCCCCGCGGCGTCGATCATGCGATAGACGCCAGGACGGCGCGGCAGCGCCGCGACAAACTCCTTCGCATCAAACTTGCGCGCCATTTCGGCCCAGTCCCGCCAACACACAGGCCTGCGCGACCACCGCCTTGAACATGGTCGCGGTCAGCCGGCGCGTTTGAGTGTTGTAACGGCTGCAATGATACGAGTCGATGAGGAGTCGCGTCCCGTCGAGCGCATGCTGCCGGGAGTGCGCGAAGAGGAACGCGCTGCGCTTCAGGCCATACGCCAGCAGCACGGCCTCGTGCGCGACGCGGCCAAGCGCGAGTATCACCCGAACGCTCGGCAGCGCTGCCAGCTCGTTTCTAAGATAGCTGTTGCAGCAGCGCATCTCCTGCGGCAGCGGCTTGTTGTCCGGCGGCAGGCATTTGACCGCGTTCGTGATGCGCGCATCGATGAGCGCGAGGCCATCGTCGGCCGCCGTGGATTGCGGGCGGCTGGCAAGTCCCAACTCATGGAGCGTCTCATAGAGCAAGATCCCGGCAAAGTCGCCGGTAAACGGTCGGCCGGTGCGGTTGGCGCCGTGCAATCCCGGGGCGAGCCCCACGATCAAAATGCGCGGTGCGGCCGTCCCGAAGGCCGGTACGGGATGCGACCAATACGCCGGATGACGTGTACGAATTTCCGCCAAGAAGGTGGCCAAACGCGGGCAGCGCACGCAGCATTTATCAAAGGTCTTGCTGCGGCGGGGCGCTTTGGCGCCGGCGGCCATCGGGTCCGGTTCTCATGCCGCCGTTCTCGCTGATTCTATGCCTGCCT
>PLIX01000288.1 GCA_003140135.1 Gammaproteobacteria bacterium | reverse complement strand
TGCTGCTCGGCGCGTTCGCCGCGGCCGTGGTGGCGAGCGCGTTCGGCCTGTGGTTCGGCCTGATCGCCGGGGCACTGGCCGGCGGGCTGCTCGGCCTGGTGCTGGCGGTGTTCGCGATCCGCTTCTTCGTCGACCAGATCATCCTCGGCGTCGTGCTCAACGTGCTGGCCTCCGGGCTCACCGGCTATCTGTACGACCGGATTCTGACCACGCACCCGGACCTGAACCTCGGGCTGACGTTCAACACGAGCGTGAAGATCCCGGTGCTCGGCGACATCCCGATCATCGGGCCCATCTTCTTCGACTCGACGATCTTCCTCTACATCATGTACGCGATGATCATCCTGGTGCAGGTCGGCCTGTTCAGCACCCGGTGGGGACTGCGGGTCCGGGCCGTCGGGGAGCATCCGGTCGCCGCTGACACAGTCGGCATCCGGGTACTGGCGACCAGGTACCGCAACGTCGTGCTGGGCGGCCTGATCGCCGGCATCGGCGGGGCGTACCTGACCGTCGGGCAGGCCGGGACATTCAGCAAGGACATGTCCTCCGGCCTGGGTTACATCGCCCTGGCCGCGATGATCTTCGGCCGGTGGACCCCGCTGGGCGCGACCGCCGCGGCACTGCTGTTCGGCTTCGCCAACTCCCTGCAGTCCACCCTGTCGACGATCAACGTCCCGATCCCCTCCAACATCCTGCTGATGGCCCCGTACCTGGCCACGATCATCGCGGTGGCCGGCCTGGTCGGCAGGGTCAGGCCGCCGGCCGCCGACGGAAAGCCGTACGTGAAGGCTTGAGCAGCGACGATCCGTACGCCGCCGCGGCCGCGAGCGCTGCCGTCCTGGCTGAGCGCACCGGCCAGCGCGAGCATGACGTGGCCATCGTCCTCGGCTCCGGCTGGGCACCCGCAGCAGACGCACTGGGCCAGGGACAGCCCGCGGGGCGCGCGGCGATCGAGGTGCCGCTGGCCGACCTGGGCGGGTTCCCGCCGCCCACCGTGCCCGGGCACTCCCCCGTCGTCCGCTCGATGGCCATCGGCGGCCGCCGGGTGCTTGCCTTCCTCGGCCGGACGCACCTGTACGAGGGCCACCCGGCCGGGACCGTCGCGCACGGCGTGCGGACGGCGGTGGCGGCGGGCTGCCGGGTCGTCGTCCTCACCAACGCGGCCGGGGGCATCCGGGCCGGATACCAGGTCGGGCAGCCCGTCCTGATCCGCGATCATCTCAACCTGACGGCACGCTCCCCGCTGACCGGTCCGCCGCCCCCGGACGGCTACCCGTCCCGGTTCACCGACCTGACCGGCCTGTACTCGCCGCGGCTGCGGGAACTGGCCCACCGCGCCGACCCCGGCCTGGCCGAGGGCGTCTACGCGGCCCTGCCGGGACCGCACTACGAGACCCCGGCCGAGATCGCCATGCTGCGCGGGCTGGGCGCCGACCTGGTGGGCATGTCTACCGTGCTTGAGGCCATCGCCGCCCGGCACCTCGGCGCCGAGGTACTGGCGATCTCGCTGGTCACGAACCTGGCAGCGGGGCTGGCGCCCAGCGGCCTCGATCACCAGGAGGTGATAGAGGCCGGCCGGGCCGCCTCCGCCGCCGGCGAGCACGCCTCGGGGATGCTCGAGCGGATGAGGCCCTGGGAGGCGTTCGCAAACATCGATTTGTGGCTGGGACTTGTCATGGTGGCGGCGCTCGTGTGGTTGACGATTCGCATTCGCCGCCACCAGGACGACGGCTGAGGTAAGCTGATCGATCCCCCCTATCGGTTCCATGCAATTCAGCGATTGGTGTCGCAGCGTTGTTTGACGCAGAATCCGCTACCACGCAGGAAAGATTCTGGAGCCTTCATGCATGACACCCGCAACGACCTGCCGGCGCGCACCCGCGCCAAGGTCATTGAATCGTTGAATGCGCGCCTGGCCGACGCCATCGACCTGGAAGCGCAGGCCAAACACGCGCACTGGAACGTCAAGGGTCCGAATTTCATTGCGCTGCACGAGCTGTTCGACAGGGTCGCCGAGAGCGTCGAGGAGCATATCGACGAACTGGCAGAGCGCATCACGGCGCTCGGCGGCACGGCATACGGCACGATCGCGGCGGCGGCGCGCGCATCCTCGCTCGCGCCCTACCCGGAGAACATTGTCGAGGGCCTGCAACATGTGAATGCCCTGGCAGCGGCGCTCGCGCAGTTTGGCAAGAAGATTCGCAAGGGCATCGACGAGGCCGGCAAACAGGGCGACGCCGACACGGCGGATCTGTACACCGGGATTTCGCGCGATGCCGACAAGTATCTTTGGTTCCTCGAGGCGCATCTGCAGAGCGGGCGCTAGATGCACCCCCCTTAAAGAGCCCCGCATAATTCCCAGGGAGCCTTGACGGACTATCTTGCCGCGCGCCGCAGCGCCGACAGCCTTGAGCTCGCTCTTAAAGGCGAGTGGCGTGCCCTGCGTCTGAAGGAAATCGGCGCAGAGCTGAGCGCGCTCGACTTAAGCGGTGTGCGCACGCTCGTGATTGCAACGCCGGATCTCGCGCTCCTCGATCTGTCGAGCGCCTGGCGACTGCGGGAGTTCATCGCCGCAGCCGAGCGCGGCGGGACCGCAGTCAGCTTTCGCGGCGCACAACCCGAGCAGCTGCAGGTCCTGGATGAGGCTCTGTCCCGAGACAGCGTCAAGGCGCCCGGCGAAGCGCACACCCACGAATCCTTCATCGAGCCCGTGACCGAGCTCGGGCATTACGTGGTGAGCGCCGCGCGCGACGCACGCTCAGGATTGGCCTTCCTCGGACGGGTGGCCGTGGTCATGCTGGCAGCGGCGGGGAGCGTCAGGCGGCTGCGGCCGATCGCCATAGCACGGCATGTCTACGACACCGGTGTCACGGCGATCCCGATCGTGGCGCTCATCGCCTTTCTCATCAGCGTCATCATCGCGTTCCTGAGCGCGCAGCAGCTGCAAAGATTCGGCGCGGAGATATTCGTGGTGGATCTCGTGACCATCGGTGTGCTGCGCGAGCTGGGCGTGCTCTTGACCGCCATCATCGTTGCGGGCCGCTCGGGAAGCGCCTTCGCGGCCGAAATCGGCACCATGTGCCTGAACGAAGAAGTCGATGCGCTCTATGCCACGGGTGTTGATCCTTATGAGCTCCTGGTGGTGCCGCGGATCCTGGGACTCATGATCGCGCTGCCGCTTCTCACCGTCATCGCCGATGCGATCGGACTTGCCGGCGGCGCGCTCCTGTGCCGTTTTCTCCTCGATATCCCGCTCACGCAGTATCTGAACCGCGTCAGCGAGTCGATCGGCGCCTGGACCTTTTGGATCGGAGTGATGAAGGCGCCGATATTCGCCATCCTGATCGCGCTCGCGGGGACCTACCGCGGCCTGCAAGTGAGCGGCTCCTCGCGCGAGCTCGGGCGGCTGACCACGATCGCGGTCGTGCAATCCATCTTCATCATCATTCTGGCTGATGCGCTCTTTGCCGTCCTCTTCATGGAGATCAATATCTGATGCCGCAGAGCGGTCGCGTCATCCTCGAAGTGCGCGGCCTCGTCAACCACTTCGGCGCGCAGGTGGTCCACGATGGCCTCGACATGCAGGTCTACGCCGAAGATGTGTTCGGTATTGTCGGCGGCTCGGGTGCGGGCAAATCCGTGCTGCTGCGCAGCATCCTGGGATTGGAGCATCCGCAGTCCGGCACGGTGTCGATCGGCGGCCGCGATCTGGCGCGGCTTAACTATGCGCAGCTGCGCACCGTCAAAGCCGACTACGGTGTGACCTTCCAGGCGGGTGCGCTCTACAGCGCCCTCACCGTTCTGCAAAACGTCCAGTTTCCGATGATCGAGCATCTGCAGCTTCCGGCGCAGGCACTCGATGAGCTTGCCATGCTCAAGATCCGTCTGGTCGGCCTACCCGCGGATGCAGCGGCCAAGTATCCGGCGCAGCTCTCCGGGGGCATGGTGAAGCGCGCCGCCCTCGCGCGGGCATTGGCGCTTGATCCGCAGCTCTTGTTCCTCGATGAGCCCACCTCGGGCCTCGACCCCATCGGCGCCGCCGCCTTCGATGACCTGCTGCACGAGCTGCATCGCCAGCTGCGGCTCACCGTCGTCATGATCACGCACGATCTGGACTCCATCTTCCGCAACTGCAATCGTGTCGGCGTAATCGTCGACAGGCGCATGGAAGTAGATACACTCGCGCGCATCGTCGATCACCCAAATCCGTGGATCCAGGCCTACTTCCACGGCGAGCGCGCGCGGGCGCGGGAGGAGGGGTATGGAGCGTGAAGCACGCTACGCCGCCGTCGGCGCCTTCGTGTTGCTGGTACTCGCGATGGCGGTGCTATTTGTGTACTGGTATGCCGAAGGCCATGAGCGGCGCGACTACACGCGCTATGAGGTCTACTTCGACGGCACCGTGAGCGGGCTCGCGCGCGGGGCTCCGGTGCGCTATCTCGGCGTCGACGTCGGCCGCGTCGTGCGCATGGGCATCGACCCGCGCAATTCGAGCCGTGTCGAGGTAATCGTCGACATCGATTCGAGCGCGCCGGTGTCTGCCACGACCCTGGCGGAGCTTTCCCTGCAGGGCGTGACCGGCCTTTTGTACATCGATCTCATCGTGAGCCCCGCCGACCGCAAGCTCACAGAGGCGGTGCCGAGCCTTGAGTATCCGGTGATTCGCTCGGCGCGCTCGAATTTTGACGTCTTCCTCGCAAGCCTTCCCGGACTCGTCACCACGTTGGGCGAGGTTTCCGAGCGCTTCTCGCGCATCTTCTCGGATGAGAATATTGGCGCCATCGGTGGGGCGCTCGCCAACATCAATGACGCGAGCGCGCAGTTGCCGACGACGCTGCGCGACATCAGGAGTCTGACGAGCGATCTGCGCGGCGCCTCGGCGGAGATCAGCGCCGCGGCCGTCGGCGTCCACTCGCTCACCGAGCGGGCAGGCCCGGAACTTATCACCGCCCTCGAGCGGGTGCGCGTGGTCGCCGACAACCTCGCCAGCACCAGCGCCAAGCTCGACGGGCTCGTGCAGGACAATCGCCAGGACGTACGGGTCTTCGCTCGCGACGGGCTGCCTGAGCTTGAACAGCTGCTGCGCGACGGCCGCGCCGCCGCGATTGAATTCCGCGAGCTCTCGCATTCGCTGCGCGAGAATCCGTCTCGCCTGCTCTACCAGACGAAGCCTGAGGCGCTGGAGATCCCGCCATGAGGCAGTGCATTGCAGTCCTTATGGTGTTCCTGGCGGCGGCTTGCTCGGGGGGGCTGCGCAGCAATGCTCCCGCCCAGCAGACCTATATCCTGCGCGCGCATGCGCCGCAGACACCGGCTGCGGCGCAGCCAGCGCTCGCGAGTCTGCAGGTCGCGCTGCCGTTTCCCGCTCCGGGCCTGGACTCCGAGCGCATTGTCATCGTGCAGCCGGACCACCGCATGGGCTACCTCGCGGCCAGTGCGTGGGCCGCGCAGCTGCCGCTCATTGTCAAGGCTCTGGCTGTCGAGCGGCTGCGCGCGACGGGCGACTGGGCGGCGGTGATCGACTCCGAGAGCGCATTCTCGAGCGAATATTTTCTGCAGATCACGATCCGCCGCTTCGAGGCCGAGTACACGAGCGACGCTGCGCCCACGGCGCAGGTCGCCTTCGACTGCGCGCTCGGGCGGCGCGCGGACCGCGTGCTGCTCGCAAATTTCACCGCGCAAGGCGCAGCGGTCGCGAGCGCGAACCGGGTGGGCGCCATCGTTGCAGCGTTCGAGGAGGCGGCCAATACCGCCTTGAGCGAAGTGGCCGCCGACAGCGCAGCAGTAGTCAAAAGCTCGCAATTCCGGTCCAATCCATGAGCCGGTAGAGCCAGTAATGCGCCTGCGACGAGTCGGCGTACACGCCAAAGTCGGCGCTGTACTCGACTCCCAGGAGCGCACGATTGCTCCACAGCGTCTCGAAGTAGTCACGCATCTGCAGCGCGAGCGGCGTGCCTGCCCCGGTTTCCATCGCGACGTTGGCATTCAAATCGTAGTCGGCAAGATTGCGCCGCGTAAGATCGGCCGAGCCCAGCGTGGCCCACAGCCGCGCGGCGCCGTAGATCA